>JALOLC010000035.1 GCA_025456175.1 Acidobacteriota bacterium
GAAGGCCATGCGCCGGGCCTTCGACCGCCTGCAGATCAGGCCCGATTGCGTGCTGGTCGACGCCCTGCTCCCCGATTTCCTGCCGGTCAGCGGCCAGGCCGTCATCCACGGCGACGGGAAGAGCCTCTCCATCGCCGCCGCCTCAATCATCGCCAAGGTTTTCCGCGACCAGCTGCTGGAGCAATTCTCCCTGTTTTTCCCCGCTTACGGCCTGGGCCAAAATAAAGGCTATCCTACTCAAAAACACCGAATTATGTTATCATGCCTCGGGGAAACTGTTTTTCACAGAAAAAGCTTTAAATTGAAACATGGCCATTGACAACCGGTTGAAGACGCTGCAGCTGGCGGACAAGCTGTTCAAGCAGGGGAAGATCGATGCCTCCATCAAGGAATACCACAAGATCATCGAGGTAAAGCCCGACGACCTCGAGGTGCGGCGCATCATCGGCGATTTGTACCTCAAGATGAACAAGCTTCCCGAGGCCTTCAAGCAGTTCGAGTGGATATCGGACTTCTACCTGAAGGAAGGCTTCTTCACCAAAGCCATCGCCATGTACAAGCGCATCACCCGCCTCGACCCCCAGAACGAGACGGTCTCGTTCAAGCTGGCCGACCTCTATTCCAAGCAGGGCCTGACCATCGAGGCCAAGCAGATTTACCTGGAGCTGGCCGAGGAATACAAGCGCCAGAACAACCAGAAGAAGGCCCTGGGCATCTACAAGAAGATCCTGGAATTCGACCGCGGCAACATCAAGATGCGCATCCTGCTGGCCGACAACTACCTGCGCGAGGGGATGAAAGAGGAAGCGATCGGCGAGTTCCTCACCTGCAGCGACATCCTGATCAAGAAGAAGGAGTATCCCCAGGCCGAAGAACTCCTGATGCAGACCTACGGCAAGATCAAGCACCTGAAGATCTTCGAGAAGCTGATCTCCTGCTACATCGTCCAGGGCAACAACAACAAGGCCATCCAGATGCTGCGCAACCTGGGCGACGAGATATTCAAGCACCTGAACCTGCTGAAGATCCTCGGCGAGCTGTACTTCAACAACAACCTCATCGAGGAGGCCGAGCAGATCTACAAGAAGATCGCCGAGATCGACTCCAACGAGACGGAAGTGATCATGAAGCTCGGCAAGGTCTACCTGCAGCGCGAGGAGATCGACAAGGCCTTCCAGCTCTTCCTGCCCACCATCGACCACTTCATCGACAAGGAGAAATACGACGAGGCCAACTCGCTGCTGCGCTTCATCATCACCTCGAACGGCTCCTACCTGCCGGCCCTGAACAAGCTGGCGGCGATCTTCAAGGCGACCAAGAAGACCAGCAGCCTGATCGCCCTCTACGAGTCCATGCTCCCGGTCTACGAACAGCGCAACATGAAGACCGAGATGATCGCCACCCTGAACGAGCTGGTCGAGATCGCCGATTCGCCCTTCGCCTACCAGGAGCAGCTGGGGAGGCTGACCGGCGAATCCGCGCTCGGTGAAGAAGAAAACAAGCAGGAGCGGGAATTCATCACTTTCCAGCTGAACAATGCCGACCAGGCCCTGAAGAACAACAACTTCAAAAAGGCGATCGACCTCCTGAAGACGGCCCAGAACGCCTTCCCGAACAATACCGATATCCGCGTCAAGCTCTTCGACGTCTACCAGATGAGCAATGACGTGGAGGCCCTGCTCAACGAGGGGATCGAGCTCCTGAAGGTCTACAAGAAGGAGAACCGCGACGACGACTACAAGCACCTGCTGGACAAGCTGACCAAGCTCAAGCCCAGCGACGAGCGCCTGCTCGACTTGAGCGGCCACGAGCGCACCAACATCGAGATCGACTTTGATCACGCCGAGATGATCGAGCAGATCAAGGAGCTGCAGCAGCCCGCCATCGGCGATGGGGAATTCGAAGCGGGACGGGCGGAGGAAGAGGACGTTTTCCTGCTCAAGGGCGAGGACAGCCTGCAGGTGAAGACCGGGAGCGAGAGCAAGAAAGGCCTTACCTCGCATCTGGCCGAACTCGACTTCTACATCAGCGAGGGGTTCTTCAGCAACGCCGAAAAAGTGCTGGAACGGCTGCGCCTGGAATACCCGGAAAGCCGCGAGATCCAGTCCCGCCTGGCGCGGATCCAGAAGGCCCGCGAGTTCCAGCCCGAGAAAACCGACTCCATACGCGTCAAACCCGGCCAGACCGAGAAGATCGAGATTCAGTCCTCGATCGCCCAGGAGAGCGACATCCTGCAAAAATTCGAGGACTCCAAGATCGAGATCAAGCTCGACAGCCTGCTGAATCCGTCGGCAGAGAAGATCGCCTCCAGCGACTTCGCCGAGATCGACAACCTGCATTTCGAAATCGAGATGGAGGAGCCGCAGGACAACGAAGCGGCGCCGCTGATCGAGATCGACCCGGAACAGATCATCCAGGCTCCCTCCCCCAGCCCGACGGCCAAGGCCGCCGCCTCGGAACGCCTGGGATCCAGCGCTGAGTTCCTGGACATCGACGACATCTTCACCTCCGAGGAAGCGCCGGCCGGCAGCGAATCGCCCTTCCACGATATCGAGGAGAGCGACCTCGCCGAGAGCGAAGTGGACATCCTCAAGAGCGAGAGCCTCTTCCTCGAGGAAGAGGACTTTTACGAAACGGAAAAACTGGTCTCCCTGGAGCTGAGCGCCATCAGACACTGGATCGATGAGCTCCAGAAGCAGCGGACATCAACCATCGAGAAGAACATGATGGAGATCTTCAAGGAGTTCAAGAAGGGCGTGGACGAGAAGATCGGCCAGGAGGACTACGATACGCGCTACAACCTGGGCATCGCCTACAAGGAGATGGGGCTGATCGAAGAGGCCATCCACGAATTCCTGATCTCCTCCAAGCACCCCCTGAAGTTCTTCGACTCGGCGGGGCTGCTGGGCCTCTGTTTCCGCGAAAAGGGCATGATGGACGAATCGATCAATTGGTTCGAGAAGGCACTGAACACCCTGGACCGCAAGGCCGATGAATACAATGCCGTCAAGTATGAAATGATCCAGACCGCCAGGCTGAAGGAGGATTTCCTCTACGCCAAGAAGCTGGCCTTCGAAATCCTGAAGAGCGATCCCGGCTACCGGGACATCAAGAGCGTCTTCGAAGAACTGAAAGATAAATAAGACTTTCCGGTCTCAACCACCCCCCCTGAAACCAGAAAGCGAGAGGAGAGAGGATATTGGCCGAGCAGTCCACGCTCCCCGGCCGGCAGGTCCGAGGCCGTGAACAGGAGGAGAGCCTCAGCCGCATCGCCATTGCCAGCACGCCGGAGAACCAGGAGCGAATCCAAGAGATATTTGCTTTCCAATCCAGCCTGCTGCAGAACATCGTTGACTTCACGCCCGGCAATTTCCAGATCCGCGTCCTGACCCAGACATTCAGCGCCAGCCGGCCCGCGGCCCTGGACCGACTCGGCGCCGCAGAGGCGAAGAGCGCACTGCGGCAGTACGTGGCCCTGCTCGCTGCCGCGCGGGAATGGCGCCTTGATTTCGTGGATTTCTCCCGCTTCCAGGTCCTGCCCGGAGGAAAGCTGCGCTTCGCCTGGAGACTCGAGCGCCAGAGCCTCCCCACCCCGGCCGAGTTCATCCCTCTGTTCAGCCGCTGCCGGCACCTGCGCGGCCTGGATGAAAGCAATTGCCGCCTCGCTTGCCGAAGCGGCAACATGCCGCTTCCGGCTGCGGAAAGCACCGCCTACTTGTGCCGCCGTGAGGATTTCGCCTCCAACCTGCTCCGCTCCCGCTTTCCAAGGAACGTGAAATCCAGCGCCAACGTGAAGGTCAGGATCCGCACCCAGCTTCCCTGGCAAAAGACGGTCGTCTGCAGCAATCTCGCCCACAACCTGAACAACGAAGCGTCCCTGCTGCTGCATGTGGATCTCGCGAACGCATCGCTGGGCCAGCACCTCTCCGCCTTGTGCGGCCGCCCGCCAGCGCGGCTGGCGGAGCTGGCCGCCCAGGCCCGGGAATTCCGGCTCTTCCTCAAGAAATCGGTATACCAGGAGTCCATCCTCCTGCTGGACCGCCTGGCGCGCCCGGAAGACGACCGCCTGCTGCGCTACCTGCTGGAGGCGGGCGAGATCTCCGGGTTGACCGCCGTTCTGCTCGACGACTCCTCTCCCGGCGAGTGCGACCTGGAATTCAACGAGAGCCCGCCGAACCTGCTGGCCGGGCATTTTCCCTCCCAGGCCGCGGAATCGCCCGACCTGGACAAGGGATCCGATGAGCTGCTGCGGCGCTTTGTCCTTCTCGGTGTCGCGGTGCCGCGCCCCGTCGCCGCCCTGCTGGACAGCCAAGGTGACGATGCCCGCCTGACCGCGCTGCTGGAAAAAGGGCGACTGCGGGAGGACCGGGAACAGCAGACGCTTTCGGCGGCAACAGGCGGCGATCCGCAGGCGTCTGACCGGCCCGCCCGCGATGAACTGCTGGCCTGGCTGACCACGCGCTGCGACTGGCCCTATGCCCGGATCGCCCACCTGATCGCCGGCAACCGCCTTGCCGAACTGGAGGCGTATCTCGCCAAACAGGCATTGGCGTCTCCGGCGCGCATCGCCCCCGGACCCGCCGCCGAACTGCTTGGCCCGTTCCTGGCGCGGGAGGCACCCGGCAGCCGCATGGTGGAACACGGCCTCGACATCCTGATCCAGGGCAACTGCCTGGAGCTGGCCGCTCAGGTCATTGCCGGACATTCCGGCCGTCTGCCGCCCGGCATTCGCCTGAAAAAGGCCCACCTGGCCCTGCGCCGGAAGGAATACAGCGAACTCGGCCGGCTCCTGGCGGGCATGGAGCGACCGCCGGCGGGCCAGCGCGACGAATGGCTGTACGTGAACTTCATGTACAATGAAAAGACCTCGCAAAAGGGCAAGGCCGGCGAATATGCCAGAGGAATCAAGTCCCCCTATTACCGGAATCTCGCCCATGTGCAGCTGAGCGACCGGTCCATCTACAAGCGCGACTTCGCCCGGGCCCGCTCCCAGCTGGACCGCGCCCTGGATTACTTTTCCGCAGCCGACCGTCCCCGGGAAATGATCGAGGCCCGGAGCCAGATGGCCAAGCTGCTGCGGGAGGAGGGCGATTTCGGTGGCGCCGAGGCCGCCTACAAGACGATCTATGTGGAGGGCGAGGCCGCGGGACTGGCGGCGAATGCGGCGGCCGCCGCCGTGGACCTGGGCAACCTGTACCTGGAGAACGACGACGACTTCCAGGCCGAGTGCTGGTACCAGAAAGCGGGGCGGCTTTACGCCAGGGAAAAGAACAACGACGGCCTCATGCTGGTGAACTCCAATCTGGTCAACGTCCTCATTGCCAAGGGCGAGTGGCTGCAGGCCGACCGCCTGCTGGCCGACATCCTGGCCTGGAACCAGGAGAAGCCGCTGGCCGATTCGTGCGCCATCGACCTGCTGAACCAGGCCGGTCTTGAAGCCCTGCGCCTGCACGACGACAAGGCCCTGGAGCTGGCCGACCGCGCCGAGACGCTGTTCCGCGGCAGCGCCAACCCCAAGGGGCTCGGGGAGTGCGCTTTTCTGCGCGGCCGCGTCGCCGGCTTCAGCACCGGTGCCGCCGCTGGGCCACCAAGCGGCTGCGCCTGTCTCAGCCAGGACCAGAAGATCGTCGGCGAGCTGCTCAACAGGACGGGACGCGCCGGCGACCGCAAATGGGAAGCGGGGCTGTTCCAGGCGCTTGCCGGCATTCGCTCCCGGAAGACCCGCTTCGAAGCCTTGCGCCTGCTGCTGCGCAAGCACCGCTGCGGCGAGTGGCTTGTGCGCTTTCAGCAGATCGCCTGGGAGCTCTCCCCACAGGCAAAAAACTATTTTTTCTATGAATATTGGTTCATGGTCTTCGACCTGGCTCCCGAAGGGCCGCCAGGCCCGCGGCGCGATGAGTTCCTCGCCATGCACGACTTCTTCACCCTCAACCAAAGGGTCCTGCCGGCCAAATTCGCACGCATGCGCCAGCAGTGCGCGGAGAACGAAAGGGGCCGCGGCCTTTTCGACGACGCGCGGCTGGTCGAGCGCTCCCGGCACTGGCGGCTGCCCGCCGACTTTTTCCAAAGCTTCTTTCATGAGATCGGCAAGGCCACGCCCATCGACTGGCTGGTCATGACGGTGCATGAGCAGCGGCCGCCCGCAGCGGAAAACGCGGGCGTTTTTCGCTTTGCCAGCTCTGATCTGTTCGCCGAGCTGGCCGCGGAGATGCTGCAGCAGGCGCTGGCAATGCCGCAGGACCAGAATTTCGACCTGCCGGAGGTGCGCCGACGCTTCCGCAGCCAGGAAAGGTATTTCTATCCGTTCGCCAGCACCAAGGTGATCCGCTGGCCGCTCGCCGATCATCTCTTCGCCTGCCTGGTCGTGGCTTTCAAGGAAGACTCGTTCCATTTCCTGGATTTCGCCGCCCGCCACCGGGAAACGTTCAAGAAATTCGCCCTCCTTTTCCAGAATTTCCTGCAGAACGAATACCGCATCCACGAAAAGCTGGATTCCATCGTCGGCGAATCGGAAAAGATCCGCCAGCTGAAACGGATGATCGCCCAAGTCAGCAAGGTGGACTTTTCGCTGCTGATCGGCGGCGAAAGCGGCAGCGGCAAGGAGCTGGTGGCCAACGCCGTCCACCGCCTCAGCCCCAGGTCCGGCCAACCGTTCATATCGTTGAACGCGGCAGCCATTCCCGACACGCTCCTGGAGGCCGAGCTGTTCGGCTACCGCAAAGGAGCGTTCAGCGGTGCCGGCGAGGACCGCATCGGTCTGCTGGAGGCGGCCAACCGCGGCACCCTGTTCCTGGATGAAATTGCCGACCTGCCCCTGCCCTTGCAGGCCAAACTGCTGCGGGCGCTGCAGGAGAGGGAGATTCGCCGCCTGGGTGAGAACCGGACCATCCACGTCGACGTGCGGCTGATCTCCGCCAGCAACAAGGACCTCGGCGAACTGATCCGCAAGGACCTGTTCCGCGCCGACCTCTTCTACCGCATCCAGGACCTGACAATTTGTATTCCGCCCCTGCGCGAGCGCCGAGAGGACATCCCCCTGCTCATCGGCTCCTTTCTGGAAAAGTACGGCTATCCCCGGCCGGAGCCGGCCAAGTTGAACGAGATCGCCGACCTGTTCCGCGATGATCCATTTCCAGGAAACGTGCGCGAGCTGGAGTCCAAGATCAAGAATTTGATCACCTTCCATCCCGGACTGGACACCCCGCCGCCGCCAGGAAAGCCCGCATTCAGCCTGAGGAGCGCCCGGCAGGAATTCGAAAAGAACCTCCTGCGCCACACGCTGGCCGAGCTTGGCTGGCAGCGCGGCCTGGCCGCCGAAAAACTGGGGATCAGCCGCATGTCGCTCTTCAACCTGCTCAAGAAGCACGGGATCGGCAAGTGACGGGGCGGCTGCTCAAAAACGCCGGTCAATTCCTGCTGTTCATCTGGGCGGCGGGGAGCTTGACCTTCCTCCTGGTGCGCTCCATTCCCGGGGACCCGGTACTGGCGATCCTGCGGCAACCGCGCTCCGAAGACGTGCGCCGCCTGCAGCGGACGCTGCAACTGGAGGGACCGCTGGGAACGCAGTACATCCGCTTTTTGGGCAGGCTGGCCGTCCTCGATCTCGGCAACTCGCTGATCGACGACAGGCCCGTGCTCAGGACCATTCTGGCCTATCTCCCGAACACGCTCTTGCTGGCCATGGCCGCCCTGGCTTTCACCGTGCCCCTGTCGCTCCTGCTGGGCTTCCAATCCGCATTCGGGAAAAGCAGGATCTGGGAAGTCCTGGGCATTGGTTTTTCAGCCGTCGGCCTGGCCGTGCCGGTTTTCCTGATCGGCCTTTTCTTTGTGCTGGTCTTTGCGGTGGGGCTCAAGCTTTTCCCGGTTTCCGGCAGCGGCGGCGCGGCCTTCCTGGTCCTGCCGGCTCTGACCTTGGGCATGACGCTCGGCGCCACCCTGACGCGCATGGTGCGGGCCGCTTTGCTGGCCGAGTCGCAGCGGCCTTACGTACTTCTGGCGCGCGCCAAGGGGCTTTCCCCGACGCAGGTCTTCCGGCGCCATGTTTTCAGGAACGCCCTGCTCCCGGTAATCACGCTGGTTGGCCTGCAGGCCGGCGCTCTGTTCAGCGGCGCCATCATCGTGGAGAGCCTCTTCTCCTGGCCGGGGACCGGCACCCTGCTGGTCACCGCCGTCCGCCAGCGCGACTATCCCATGGTTCAGGGTACGGTGCTGCTGATGGCCGCCCTTTATCTGATGGCCAACACCCTCGTCGACCTCGCCTATCCGTTGCTCGACCCGCGCATCCGCCATGATCGGAATCGCTAGCCGGAACCGCTGTTTTCGCGTCGGGGCAACCATCCTGGCCGGACTCGGCGCCGTCCTCGGCGGCACGGTCCTCTTCCGGGGGATCGATCTGAACCCGCATATCCTGCGGCGCCTCCATGCCCCGTCAGCCCGCTTCCTATTGGGGACCGACGCGCTGGGACGCGACATCCTGTCCTGCCTGACCTTCGGGACGCTGCTCTCCCTGGCCATCGCCCTGGCCGTGATGACCTTGTCCACCGCCTCCGGCGCCGGGTTGGGCTTCCTGGCCGGCTGGTACGGAGGGATTCCCGGGACCTGCATCATGCGCGTGGCCGACCTCGCCCTGGCCTTTCCCGGCATCCTCCTGGCGCTGGTCCTGATCGCCTTCTGGGGGCAGGGAGTCCTGCACCTGGTACTGGCCCTGGCCGCCGGCGGCTGGGCGGGCTATGCGCGCCTGGTGCGCGCCGAGGTCCTGAAGATCAGGGAGCAGGACTTCATCCTGGCCGCGCGCGGATTCAACGCCTCTTCCAGGCACATCGCCTGCGCGCATGTGCTGCCGCTGGTTTTCCCCGTCCTCCTGACCCAGGCCGTCTCCGGGATCGCGGCGGTCATCCTGGCCGAGGCGAGCCTGAGCTTCCTCGGCCTGGGGCTGGATCCGCGCCTGCCAACTTTGGGCGGCATGATCGACGCGGGGCGCGGGCACCTGTTCGAGAAGCCGGGCCTGGTCCTTGTCCCCGGCGCCATGCTGGTGCTGCTGGTAGCGGCTTTCCTGCTCCTGGCTGAGGGGTTCAAGCCTCCCGCCGGGGAGATGGCACTTGAAAAATTCCGGAAATGAGGTTATAGTCTTGGCAATCGGATTCCCAGCAGCGACGGGGATGGAGGTGGATAATGGAAAAACGCAGTGAGATGCGCATCAAGAGGAGGATCCTGTCCAGCCTGGAGGATAAACCGGCGATCATCGTCGACATCTCCCACGGCGGCATCAAGATCTCAATGAACCGACCACCGAAAAGCCAGAATGTGGACATCAAGCTGCAGGTCGGCGGCAAGATCATCACCTTGAAGGGCGACGTCCGCTGGATCACGCGCATGGTCTCCACTCAGACCAGCAACCACATCGGCATCGCCATCCGCGAGGCTCCCCCCGAGTATTATCAGCTGCTGGGTACGCCGGGCTGAAGCCCGGCGCCGGCGGCTATTCCCCCCTTTCCCCGGCCGGCCGGTTGCGTCCGTCACCCTGGCTGGCCAGCAGGCGCTCGGCGGAGCAGGGCGCCGCAGCGGGCTCGGGAACGATCTCGATTTCATCGTCGCGCAGCCTACAGGTCAGGCAGCGGGCATCCTCCCACTCCTTTTCCAGCGCCAGGTAGGCAATTTTCTCCAGAAGCTCCTTTTTCAGGACACGGTTCAGGTTGCGCGCACCATACTCCAGCGAATAGCCCCGGGCGGCGATGTGGGCCAGCACGTCGTCGGGGAGCAGCAGCTCCTTGCCCTGGCGCTCCAGGTCGCGCCGCACCTCGCGCAGCTGGATGCCGATGATGGCCCGGATGTCGCTGTCGTGCAAATGGCGGAAAACGATGATCTCGTCGATGCGGTTGAGAAACTCGGGCGAGAAATGCTTTTTCAGCGACTGGATCAGCGTGGAACGGGAGACGACGGCCCCGTCGGTGCTTCGCTTGTAGCCCATGTTGGCCTTGGAGAAAAGCGCGGTACCTATGTTGGAGGTCATGATGATGGTGGTTTTGGAAAAGTCGATGACGTTGCCGCGGGCATCGGTCAGCCGGCCGGCATCGAACACCTGCAGGAAGATGTTCAACAGCTGGGCATCGGCCTTCTCGACCTCGTCGAGCAGGATGACCGAATAGGGGTTCTGCCGCACCTTGTCGGTGAGCTGATTGGCGTCGTAATAGCCGACGTAGCCCGGCGCCGCGCCGACGAAGCGCGAGTAGGTGAACTTCTCCATGTATTCGGACATGTCGATGCGGATGAGGTAGTCCAGGCTGCCGTAGAGGGCCTCGCTCAGGGCGATGGCCGTCTCGGTCTTGCCCACGCCGGTGGGCCCGACGAACAGGAAGACGCCGTCGGGACGGTTCTTCTTGACGTCATAGCCCAGCTTGGAGGTGATGACCGACGAGACCATCTTGGCCACCGCTTCGTCCTGGCCGACGATGCGCTTCAGGATGTTGGAGCGCAGGGTGGAGAGCCGGCTCTTGAGGGAGATGGAGACGCTGGTCTCCGGCAGGTTGCCGATATCGGCCAGCACCTCGAGCACATCGGGCTCCTCGATCTTCAGCAGGCCGCCGCTGGCGATGTTTTTCAGCTTGACCTTGGCGATGCAGCGCTCCAGGATCATGATGGCGGCATCGGGGAGCTTGCGCTCGCGGATGTCGCGCTTGGCGCTCTCGACGATGTCCTCGATGGTCTGCCCGGAAACCAGGAGGTTGTCGGCGGCAAAGACCTGGGCGACCAGGTTCTTCAGGATCTTGCGCGTCCCCTCGGGAGAGAGCTCGTTGACGATGATCTTCTGGAAGTAGCCCAGCAGCGAGTTGTCTTTCTCGATGGTATTCTTGTATTCCTCATAATCGGTGGTGGCGATGACCTGAATGGAGTTGTCGCGCAGGAAATTCTTCAGGATGTTGACCAGGTCCAGGGAGGTGCCGCGGGCCGCGCCGGTGGACATCATCAGATGCATGTCCTCCAGCACCAAAATGGCGTTCTGGGCCTTGAACTCCTGCAGCAGCTTCAGGACCTTCTCCTCGAACTGGCCGCGGTACTTGGAGCCGGTGAGCAAGGCGACGAAGTTGATCTCCTTGATGCGCTTCTCCCTCAGCGCCGGCGGCACCTCGCCGTAGATGATCTTCTGCGCCAGCAGGCGCACCAGGGTCGATTTGCCCACCCCGCGTTCGCCGATCAGCAGCAGGTTGCGCTTGGAGTTGGAAATGAGGATCTCGATCATCTGGCGCAGCTCCTTGGTACGGCCGATGATGCGCTCCTCGCCCTGGGCTACGGTGTCGGTGATGTCGAAAAAGGCGTCGCTCTTCTGCGCCTCCGGCTTGCCCCGGCCCTTGTCCATGAGATCCCTGAGCTTTTTGATCTTGTCACCCAGCCCCTTGCCCTGAGTGATCAGCAGCGCCTTCTCATAGAAATTCAAGGCCAGATCTGGGTTCTCCTCCCGGGCGTACACGTCGCCCATCATTTCGTGTCCCTCGGCGTAGAAGGGATAGAAAAGGAGAAATTTTTGCAGCAGGCGCTTCAACTCCAGGCCGCGGCTCAAGTCGGCCAGGTTGTGGGCCTGCAGCAAATAGAGCAGGGGCATGTTGGCGTCCTCGAAACCGACCTCCTCCAGCTGCTGCAGGCTCTCGGCAAAGCGCTTCAGCTGCCGGTTGCGCTGCGCCGCTTCCACCAGCCGCCATTTGCCCAGGAATCCCGCCTCGGGGCGGGGCAGGTGGCGCTCGATGCGTTCCAGGTCGACAAAGCAGAAGTTGGCCAGGAGAAACTCCGCGGTCTTCTCCCAGAGGCCTTCCGCTTCCAGGGCGATCCTGGTACCGCCACCGCTGTCGCGGAAGTACGCCCCGGTCTCGTCGGGACGCGCCAAGAACAGGACCCGCGCGTCCTGGACCACGGCGAAGGGAAACAAGCTGAAGCTCAGCGTGGCATTGCTGTAAATCAGCTCGTCGTGCAGGGCCTCCTGAGGCCCGAAGAGGTTCTTCGCCGTCACCCGCCGGCTCGCCGTCACGGTACCGCTGATCTTCTGATCAAACAGCTTGAACAGGTTCTCGATCCAGAACTTGTAGTCGGCGAACAGTCCCCGTCTTTCGCGGTCTTCCTCGCGCTGCCCCAGGTTCTTCAGGTAGTCGCCGATGTTTTCCAGGATGAAGACCAGCGTCTGGCGCTCGGTCTTGCTCATGCTCAGGACCTGGGTGTTGAACGTCTGCAGGTAGGCGATGACATTCTCCAGGGCCGCCAGGGGCTCGTCAGGGAAAAAGGTCTTGCCGGGAGGGAGCTGCAGGTTCTTGCGCCGGGAGAGGTTTTCGGCCTTGAACAGGGCGTCCAGGACGCCGACCAGCCCCAGGATCAACTGGTCGGCATTCTCCTTGCTGAACTCGCGCTTTTCGGGCTTGAAATCGGGCAGAAAAACGGCCAGAAACATGCCCAGCCGGGAATACTGTCCGAAGTGAGGGTCCATGGTGCGCTCCGCTTGCCTGTCTGCGCCGATTATAGTCCCAAACGGGCCGGGAAGTCAATTTGCAATTGATTTTTGGGCTGGGGTTTGCTATACTTGTCAATTGTCATGGATGAATACCTGCGCAATCCATTGGTCCAGCTGGCCATCATTGCCGCCGCGCTGGTTCTGATCCTGAAGATCGTATACCAAGTCCTCAAAACCGCCAAGGTTTCGGCTTTTCAGAACCGCTCGTTCTTCGAGGCCTTCTTCTACCTCCTGGCCAAGAAGGCCTATATGGAGCGGGACGCCAAGCGCGCCCGCAAGCAGAACATGTTCCTCAAGTCGGGAAAGATCTACGAGGAGATCGGCGAGTTCAAGAAAGCCCTGCAGGTCTACGATGAAGGCCAGGAATACGACACCATGGGCGAGCTGCTGGAAAAGCTGGGCAAGGAGAGCGAGGCCATCGAGATATACAAAAAGAGCGGCAACAGCGACAATTTGGTCAAGCTGCTGCTCAAGCGCAAGAACATCGAGGCCGCCGGGACCGTTCTCGAGAACAACAACCGCTTCCAGGAGGCGGCCGAGCTGTACTACAATTATGAGCGCTACGAAAAGGCGGCCCAGATCTATGAAAAGAAGGGCTTCTACAAGAAAGCGGCGCTGATCTATGAAAAGGGCGGCAACATCCGCAAGGCGGCCACCAATTTTGAAAAATGGTTCATCACCAGCTTCGACACCCAAATCGGTTTCCAGAATTCCAAGCAGCTGGAGCAGGAACTCATCAAGGCCGTGGATCTGTACGCCCAACTGAACGAACTGGAGAAGGCCTACGAGCTGCTGATCAAGTACGGCAAATTCGAAAAAGCCGCCGACGTGGCGATCAAGATGAACCGGCTCGACGATGCGGCCAAGAACTTCGAGCGCGCCCAGCTGCCGCTCAAGGCCGCCGAGATGTACGAACGCCTGGACCAGCCCAAGATCGCCTACCTGCTGCGCGGCGAGAACGCGTTCGCCAAGGGCAACACCCTGGAGGCGGCCGAGTGGTTCCTGAAGGGCGAGGATTTCACCCGCGCCGCGGAGCTCTTTGAATGGGATAAAAAATTCGCCAAGGCGGCCCATTGCTATTTCATGAACCAGAACTTCCTGAGCGCGGCCGACAACTACCTCAAGGACAACAACGAGGAGGAGGCGGCCAAGATGTTCGAGATGGGCCGGGAGTGGAAGATGGCGGCCAACATCTCCCTCAAGTACGGCAAGTTCCAGAAGGCCGGCGAGCTGTACGAGAACGCCCAGGAGTATTTCAAGGCCGGGGCATCGTTCATCAAGGTGGACGATGACCGCCGCGCCCTGGCCAACTTCCAGCTCGTCCCCGTCGACTCGCCCGACTTCAACACCGCGATCACCCAGATGGCGACCATCTTTCTCAAGAACCGCAAGCCGCAGCTGGTCATCGAGAAGATCGAGAAGCTCCTCGGCGAGAACCCGATCGACAAGTCGAACATCGAATGGTTCTACGTGCTGGGCCAGGCCTACGAAAACGCGGGCAATTTCAAGCGCGCCTTCGAGATCTACCAGCTGATCCTTACCGAGGACTATTCCTTCAAGGACGTGCACCAGAAGATCAAGGACGTGGAGAACCTGATCCAGAAATACAAGGAAATGGAGCTGATCAGCGAGGACTCCAGCGAGCGCTACCGCATCATCGAGAAGATCGGCGAGGGCGGCATGGGCGTGGTGTTCAAGGCCGAGGACACGGTGGGAGCGCTTTTTCTCCGAGGCCCGCTCCACCGCCTCGCTCACCCAGGCCAACATCGTCACCGTCTACGACGTGGGGCAGATCAAGGACGATTACTTCATCTCCATGGAGTTCATCGAAGGCGAGAACTTCATGAACCTCATCCGCCGCAAGAAGTCCTTTTCCGCCTCACAGATCGTCTTTATCGCCATCAAGCTCTTCAAGGCCCTGGACTATTCCCACCGCAAGGGGATCATCCACCGCGACATCAAGCCCCACAACATCATGATCACCAAGCAGAAGGAGATCAAGATCATGGACTTCGGGCTGGCGGTGATCCTGGGCGACCAGAAGAAGGGCGAAAGCGGCGTCATCACCGGCACGCCGTACTACATGTCCCCAGAGCAGATCCAGGGCATCCCGGTCGATCACCGCACCGACATCTACTCGTCGGGCACCACCCTGTTCCACCTGACCACCGGCCATGTCCCTTTTAAGGGCGAGAACATCTTCTACCAGCACCTGTTCGATCCGGTGCCGCCGATCAAGAAATACCGCAGCGACGTTCCCGAGAAGCTGTGCTGCATCATCGAGAAATGCATGGAAAAGAAGCGCGAGCAGCGCTTCCAGAGCGCCATGGAAGTCCTGAACGAGATGAAAGACATCAAGATATGAGGAGCCACGCATGGATTTTGCCCTGAACGAAGAACTCCTGGCCTTCAAGGAGGAGACGCACAAGTTCGCCGAGAAGGAGATGCGGCCCCGGGCCCACGAGTACGATGAGAAGAACGAATTCCCGACGGAAGTCATGCAGAAAGCCTTCGAGGCCGGCTTCCTTACCTCGGGCATCCCGGCCGAGTACAACGGCGCCGGCTTCTCGACCCTGATCAACACCGTTGTCTGCGAGGAGCTGGCCTGGGGCTGCGCCGGCATGTACACCTCGATCATGGCCAACACGCTGGCCATCACCCCCATCGTGCTGTTCGGCAGCGACGAGCAGAAGAAGAAGTTCCTGACGCCGCTGACCTCGGCCATGTCCTTCGCCTGCTTCGCCCTGACCGAGAAGGAGGCCGGCTCGGATAACGCCGCCATCCAGACAACGGCGGTGAAGAAGGGCGACCAGTACGTGATCAACGGCTCCAAGACCTTCATCACCAACGCCGGCGTCTCCCAGCTGGGCGTCGTCTTCGCCTCCACCGACAGGAGCCGCGGGGCGCGCGGCCTGTCGGCGTTCATCGTCCCCATGGATACGCCCGGCGTCACCATCGGCAAGCACGAGAACAAGATGGGCCACCGCGCCTCCAACACCGCCGAGATCTACTTCGACGAGGTCAAGGTCCCGGCCGCCAACCTCCTGCGCCGCGAGGGCATGGGCTTCATCGTCGCCATGAAGACGTTGGATTACGCCCGACCCGCCGTCGGCGCCGGCGGCGTGGGCGTGGCCCGCGCCGCCTTCGAGGAGGCGCTGAGGTATGCCCAGGGCCGCGTGCAGTTCGGCAAGCCCATCGCCACCTTCCAGCACAACGCCTTCAAGCTGGCCGAGATGGCCACGGCCATCGAGGCGGCGCGGCTGATGGTCTATCGCTCGGCCTGGATGCTGGACAACGGCCTGAAGGCCTCCAAGGAGTCGGCCATGGCCAAGGTCATGGCCACCGACGTGGCCATGCAGGTCACCGTCGACGCCGTGCAGATGTTCGGCGGCTACGGCTACATGAAGGA
>JALOLC010000036.1 GCA_025456175.1 Acidobacteriota bacterium
GTTCTTGGTGACTGGGCGGTCTACATCGGGGAACCGAGTCCCGGCTCGCCAAAGATCACCGGCAGGCTTTACGTGACCGACGGCCGGGCCGTGTTCGCCGCCGGGCTTCAGCTTGACGAGAACGCCGGGGCGGAGATCCTGAGCCGCCGCAAGGCATTTGCCGAGTCGGACCAGGTGCGCTCTTTCCCCTTTGACCAGATCCGGACCGCCGAGATCGTCAGGAAGAAATTCATCCTCAAGTCGCTGCAACTGACGCTGACATCGGGCGAGCGGGCCGAATTCCAGTTCGGGGCCGCTTCCCCGGCCAAGGCGCTGGAACTGATCGTGGGGCGCGGCGGCCGCTGAACTGCTTGCTCCTGGCGGGTTGACAACGCGTTGGCATTCATCGAAAATGCGGTCCGGGGGCGGTCGTCTCGAAGACCGGCAGATCCCCGTACGCAAAGGAGGTCTTCCATGAAAGGAAAATCGCTTTCATTCTGCGTGTTTGTCGTTGCGGCCGCCCTGCTGCTGCCTGGCCAGACCGGCCATGGGAAAGCGGTGGGCAAGGCCGGAGACTGGGCCGGAACCATCGCCGGCGTCGCGTTGGACGGCCGGATCTACACGGTC
Source organism: Acidobacteriota bacterium (assembly GCA_025456175.1). Classification (GTDB taxonomy): domain Bacteria; phylum Acidobacteriota; class Aminicenantia; order UBA2199; family UBA2199; genus UBA2199. The sequence goes on from JALOLC010000036.1 coordinate 607, forward strand.
GAGTCCAGCGGCGCCCTGTACGTGACCGAGCCGGAGACGGGTGCCTGGAAGCAGCTCGGCAAGAACGATTTCGCCAACACGAAGTTCCTTTTCGCCGCCAGCGGCAAGCTGTTCTCCATCGAAAAAGACGGCAGCCTGTACGCCATCAGCCCGGTCGACGGCTCCTGGAAGGGGGTCGGCAAGGCCGGCGAATGGGTGGGTACCATTGCCGGCGTGGCGCTGAACAACAAGATCTACACCGTGGAGTCGAGCGGCGCCCTGTACGTGACCGACCCGGCCTCGGGGGCCTGGAAGCAGGTCGGGAAAAACGATTTTGCCGCTACCAAGTTTCTTTTCAGCGCGGCCAACAAGCTCTTCTCCATCGAGAAGGACGGCAGCCTGTACGCCATCAACCCGGCCGACGGCTCGTGGAAGCGGCTCGGCCAAGCCGGCTCGTGGGCTGGGACCGCTGCCGGCGTTGGCGCCGGCGCGCGCATCCTGACCGTCGAGGCCAACGGCATCTATTATGAGACCGATACGACCAGCGGTGCCTGGAAGGAGTTGGCGCATCCACCCCTCGCCCCGACCCCCTTCATGTTCTTTTGTGCTGGAGCGCTGTATACAATCGAGAAGGGGGGCAGCCTCTTTCAACTTCGCCTGGACGGCAAGGGCGGCTCTAGCGCTCCCCCAGACACCGGTCTAGCGATCGATAAAAAAAGCGCGGCCTCCGTTGCCGGCAACCTCACCTTTGCCTTCATGGGCAAATGGGTGGGAGACGCGGCCACCTATGAAAAAGATCCAGCATACAAGGAGGCCCTCAAGACCAGCCCGGAGATGGCCAAGGCGGCGCTGGGCATGCTGAAGACCATGGCCATGAGCGTGACCCTCGACGGCATCACCATGGAGATCATGGGGGAGAAGATCGGCCCGATCCCGTACAGCGTCATCACCGCCTCGGGGAACACGCTGACCATCGAAAGCGTGGAAGCGGGCAAACCGCCGTCGCGCCAGGACATACTCTTCCTGGACGCCACCCACATCAAGATGGCCGAGAAGGGCAACGAAGCCAAGGCGCTCTTCCTGGTCAAGAAATAGGGGGCGACTCGCCCGGTATCGCATTCCGTGCTGCGGCCACTCCCTGCCGACCCAGGCGAAGCCTGGATCAGCGGAGGATGACCGAGAGGCCTACAACACGTTAACGACCACGACCGTCATGTCGTCGAACTGAGTCTGGCTGCCCGAGAAGCTCCTGACGTCGGCCACGATCGCGTCACGGATGCGGCGGGCGCTCATTCGGCCGCTGTCCACGGTCGCCAGCAGCTCCTTGAGCCGCCGTTCGCCGTAGTACTCCCGGCTGCGGTTGTGGGCTTCGCTCACGCCGTCGGTGGCCAGGATCAGCAGGTCGCCGCTCTGCAGGTTCAGCTTCTTCTGCTCGTAGTCGACTTTGGGCACCATCCCCAACGGAAAGCGGGGGCCCGGCAGATCGAGGGCGTCGACCCTGCCGGCCGACTTGAGCTGCGGGCTGGTCAGCCCGGCGTTGGTGAGGATTAACTCCCGGGAACGCGTGTCGATGACGGCCAGGCAGGCGGCGACGAACATCTGGCTGCTGGTCTTCTGGAAGAGCGGTGTGTTGACATGGGAGAGGACCGCCTGCGTCCCGTCGGCCTTGAGCGCCTCGCTGATGATCATGCCGTTGGCCATGACCGCCGTCATGGCGGCCTTCATGGCCTTTCCGGAGACGTCGCCGATCAGGATGCCGAAGCGCGTCTGCTCGGCATCCAGCCAGAAGAAATCGAAGAAGTCGCCGCCCACCTCGTTGGCCGGGATGCAGGTGCCGGAGATGTCGAGACCGGGGACCTCGGGGTCGCTTCCGGGCATGATTGCCATTTGGGCGTCGTGTGCGGTTCTCAGCTCTGCCTTCATGGCCGTAACCTTCAGCCTCCGGATATACAGGGCGGAAGCCAGGGCCAGCAGCGCCAGAACGGCCAGCGTCCGGAACCACCAGGTCTTCCAGTATGGGGGTGCGATGGTGATCTTCAGCGAGGCCCCGGCCTCGTTCCAAACGCCGTCGCTGTTCGAGCCCTTGACGCGGAAGACATAGCGGCCGGGAGGGACGGTCGTGAAGTGGGCGAAGCGCTTTTCGGCTCCGGTTTCGATCCACTGCTCGTTCAGCCCCTCCATCTTGTACATGTACTTGTTCTTGTCCGGCGCGGTGAAGTCGAGGGCCGCGAATTCGAAGGAGAACACCGTGTCCCGATAGGAGAGGGCAATCTCCTCCACCTCGCTGACGGGGCGGCCGAGTGCGACGTCCTTGTTGAACTTCTGGAAGGACTCGATGACCACGGGTGGAACATACGTGTTGGACTGGATGCGCGCCGGGAAAAAGGCGTTGAAACCCTTGATGCCCCCGAAGAACATTTCGCCGCTGCGGCTCTTGAAATAGGAGCCGCCGTTGAACTCGCGGTCCTGCAGCCCGTCGGCCATGCCGAAGTTGCGGAACGTTCTCCGCCTCGGGTCGAACCGCGACAGGCCGTTGTTCGTGCTGAGCCAGAGGTTGCCCCCATCGTCTTCCAGGATGCCGTAGATGTAGTCGTTGGGCAGGCCGTCGCGGGTCGTATAACTCTTGAATGTTCCCCGGCGCGGGTCGAAGCGCGTCAATCCCACTCCCAGCGTTCCCAGCCAGAGGCCGCCGTCTTTCCCTTCGTGAATGGCGAGAATATAATCGATGCGGCTGCCCGTCTCCGCATCGCCGCGATAGGCGTGGAACGTTCCCGCCTGGCGATCGAAACGATTCAGTCCGCCGCCCTCGGTGCCGATCCAGAAGTTCCCGGCCGCGTCTTCATGGATGACGCGGACGAAGTTGTTGCTCAGGCTGCGCGGGTCGTCGGGGTCGTGGCGGAAATGGCGGAACGTTCCGGTTGCCTCGTCGAAGCGGTCGAGGCCATGCCCGTAGGTGCCGACCCACACCGTACCGCTGCGATCGCGGTAGATCTCCCGCGTTTCGTCGTGGGCCAGGCTGGAGGAGTCGCCGGGGTCATGGCGATAGGTCCGGAAACGCTCCCTGCGGGGATCGAAGCGGCAGATGCCGCCGCCATGGGTGCCGATCCAAAGGCCGCCGGCGCCGTCGCTGCGCACGATGCGGACGATGTCGCTGCTCAGTCGGTCCCGGCGGTTGGCAGCGGCGCGGTAGTGGCGGAAGCGGCCGCTGGCGCGGTCGAGACGGTCGAGGCCGCCGCCGTGGGTGCCGATCCAGAGCGCGCCGCCGTCGTCCTCGTGGATTGCCCAGACGATGGCGTGGCCGATGCTGTCGGGACTGTTGGGGATGTGGGCGAAATGGACGAACTGGCCAATGCCGCGCGCGACCTTGTCGATGCCGGCGCCATAGGTGCCGATCCACATGATCCCCTGGCGATCGCGGCAGATGGCGCGGATCTCGTCGTAGCTGACGCTGCGCGGATTGAGCGGGTCGTAGCGGTAGCGGCTGAAGGCGTTCCTTTCCCGGTCGAACAGGCAGAGGCCCCCGCCGTTGGTCCCGATCCAGAGCATCCCGGATGCGTCCTCCTGCAGGGCGAAGATCTGGTCGTGGCTGAGGCTGTTCACCTGGCGCGGGTCGTGCCGGTAGCGGACAAAGGTTGGGACCCCGCTGCGGGCTTTGGCCCGGTTCAGACCGCGCATGGTGCCGATCCAAAGATCGCCTTGCCGGTCCTGCAGGATGGAACGGACCGAATTGTCGCTCAGGCTGGCCGGGTCATTCCCGTCGTGGCGGAAATGGGCGAAGCGCCACGGTCCGCGCTGTCCGGGTTCCAGGCGGTCGAGGCCGTTGCCGGTGCCGACCCAGAGGGCTCCGCCGCGATCGAGGCAGAGGGCGTAGACCTGGTCGTTGCTCAGGCTGCCGGGATCGGCCGGGTCGTGACGGATGCGTTCGCTGCGGTAGCCGCCGGCAGAATTGAGCGCCAGCCGGTTCAGCCCCCTCTCGCAACCGACCCAGATGGCGCCGCCACGGTCCTCGACGATGGCCAGGATGTTGTCGTGGCTCAGGCTGGAGGCATCGCTGGGATTATGTCGGAAGCGCAGGCAGTTGCCGCTGGCTGGGTCGTAGCGGTTGAGCCCGGCGTTGAAGGTGCCGACCCAGATGAAGCCCCGGCTGTCGACGCAGAGGGCGTTGATGTCGTTGTAGCTGAGGGTGTTTTCATCGCCCGGGTCATGGCGGATCACCGTGAAGCGGTAGCCGTCGTAGCGATTCAGTCCGTCCTCGGTTCCGAAATACATGAACCCGTTCCTGTCCTGGGCGATCGACTTGACGATGCTCTGCGACAATCCATGCTGCAGGGAGAGCTGCTCGAACGTGATGGCGCTGCCTCCGGCCGCCTGGGCAAGAACCTGCCCCGCCGGACAGGCAAGGAGAACGAGACCGATCAATTTCTGGGCAATGATCATTTTTACGCGGTGCATGGGCTTGCTTCTCAGGTCGGCCACTGCCGACGCTGCCGTCGGTCCGTTCCGGCCCGGCTCCATTGTAAAAAAGCCCTTGGTGAAAGTCAATGCGCGCCCTTTACAGCGCGCCGGCTGATTGCTAGAATGAACATTCCATTCTATTCGAGTGGGGACGGAGGGGCATGTTCATCCCATTGAAGGATTACAACCCGACCCGGCGGCTGGCCGTGGTGGTCATCCTGCTCATCGCGCTCAACATCTCGGTCTTCGTCTACCAGAGCTATCTGTCGCGCGAGCATTTGCGGCAGCCGCTGCGCGATGCGGGCATGAGGCCGGTCCAATGGCCCTCCAGCCTGACCTACCACGTGGTGCGGGAGGGAATGGTGCCGGCCGAACTGGTTCAGCAGCGCAGTCTCGAGATCCCGCTGGGGATCGACCGCTGGGGCCGGACCGTTTCCTACCAGCGCCGCACGCCGCCCTTGCGCAGCCTGCTGTGTTCCCTGTTCATGCACGGCTCCTGGATGCACCTGCTGGGCAATATGCTGTTCCTGTGGATCTTCGGCAACAACATCGAGGACCGGCTGGGTTGGCTGCGCTTCATCGTCTTCTACCTGCTGTGCGGCATCGGCGCCAGCCTGGCCCACGTGATCTTCAACCTGAACTCCCTCATTCCGGTCATCGGCGCCAGCGGCGCGGTCTCGGGGGTGATGGGAGCCTATCTGGCCCTCTTCCCCAGGGCGCGCGTGCGCACGCTGCTCTTCATCTTTGTCCTGGTTACGACCGTCGATGTCCCGGCGGCGGTCTTCCTGGTCATCTGGTTCCTGTTCCAGTTCCTTTCCGCCGGCAGCGGCTCGGCGATCGCCTGGCTGGCCCATGTCGGCGGCTTCATCCTGGGCTACGTGCTGGTGAGGATTTTTTTGCACGGGCAAAAGCCGGTGGGTGCCATCGCGCCGTGACCGGCCCAAGGAGATTGCCATGGAAAAAACCGTTATCCGTGCCGAAGGGGCGCCCCAGGCGCTGGGGCCCTATTCCCAAGCCATACGCTGGGGAAACCTTCTCTTTGTTTCCGGCCAGGTGGGCATCGACCCGGCCAGCGGCGATCTGGTCGCGGGCGGCGTGGAAGCCCAGGCGCGCCAGGTCTTCAAGAATCTTGAGGCCGTATTGACCGCGGCCGGGTGCAATTGCCGCCGGCTGCTGAAGACCACCGTCTTCCTGAAGGATATGGCCCATTTCAAGGCGGTCAACGAGATTTACGCCGCCCATGTGCCGCCGCCCTTTCCGGCCCGCGCCGCGGTGGCCGTCAGGGAACTGCCGCTGGGGGCGGAAGTGGAGATCGAAGCCATCGCCGCCCTGATGGATTGAACGGGAGGCCGGCCCGCATCATGATGGCCGTCCTGCAGGCGGAGAAACTCTGCGTCGACAAGGCTGGGCCTGGTGGGCCCCGTACCGTGCTGCGCGCCATCGACCTGGACCTTCCCGAAGGTGAAATCACGGTCCTGCTCGGAGAAACTGGAGCAGGAAAGACCCTTCTGGCCAGAGCCCTGGCCGGCCTGCTTCCCGACGGCTTTCGCCTGCGCTCCGGGCGGATTCTGTACCGCGGCCGGGCGCTGGACTCCCCCGGGGCCTGGTGCGGAGTCCGCGGCCAGGGGATTTTTTACGCCCCGCAGAACGCGGCCGCCAGCTTCAATCCGGTGCTGACCATCGGCCGCCAGATCCGCGAATGCGGCCGCAGCGACGACGGCGAGATCGAAGACCTGCTCGCCCGCCTGCGCTTCGCCGAGCCCCGCCGCATTTTGCGCTCCTATCCCCACCAGCTGAGCGGCGGCGAGAACCAGCGCGGCCTGCTGGCCCTGGCCCTGGCCGCCTGTCCCGACGTGCTGATCCTGGACGAGCCCACCTCGGAGCTCGACGCCGATGCCCGGGATGAATTCATCCGCGTCCTGGTCGACCAGCAGCGCTGCCGCGCCCTGACGGTTCTGCTGATCTCCCATCATTTGGGATTCGTCCGCCGGATCGCGGCCAGCCTGTGCATCATGTCCCAAGGGGAAATGGTCGCCGCCGGCGACCCGGCGGCCGTCCTCGCTTCTCCCGTTCATCCCTATGTCCGGGAGATTGCCGCCTGCCTGGCGGCCCAATGACGACTCCCCGCTTCCGCCTGCGCGGCATCGGCAAGTCCTATCGTGGTCCCCGCCGCGGCACGGCGGTAAGGGCCCTCGACTGGGTGGACCTCGATATTGACGAGGGGCAGGTCAACGCCCTGCTGGGCTCCTCCGGGGCCGGTAAATCGACGTTGGCCCGCATCGTCATCGGCTTCGATTCTCCCGACCATGGCGTGGTGAACTACCAGGGAAGACCTTTTGCTGAAGTGCCGCGCGGCGAATTCTGCCGCCGCAACCAGATGGTCTTCCAGAATCCCCAACTGGCCATGAACCCCCTGTTCACTGTCGAGCGCATCATCGGCGAGCCGCTGCGCACCATGAAGATCCCCGCGGCGGTGGCCCTGCAGACCCCCTCGCCGGGCAGCGGCGAGCGGATCGCGAAGGTCATGGAATGGCTGGAACTGTCCCGTGCCTTTGCCGGGCGGCTGCCCCACGAGCTTTCAGGCGGCGAGCTGCAGCGCGTGGCGCTGGCGCGGGCGCTGGTGCTTGAGCCCGATTTCTTGGTCCTCGATGAGCCCTTCTCCGCCCTCGATGATCTGACGGCCATGAAGGTCCTGCTGCTGGTGAAAGGGCTCTTCCGCCGCCTGGGATTGGGCGCCCTGTTCGTCAGCCACCATCCGCGCCACGTGGCCGCGTTGGCCGATCGGGTCTCCGTCCTGGAGAAGGGAAGGATCGCCGGCTAGGATGCGCCCCGGCGGGAGAGGAAATGCTTGCGGTAGAAGGCGACCGCCGCGCGGCGGCTGCCGGCCGACTTGGGCTCAAGGGCGATCGAGAAGGGGCAGGACAGGCCGAGGATGACCTCCCTGGCCGCAGGCCAGTCGATGCTTCCCTGGCCCAGGGCCAGGTGGTCGTCGGCGTCCCCGCGGTTGTCGTGCAGGTGGAAATGGATATGGCCGCGCGGCTTAAGGTAGAACAGCCATTCGGCGAAGGGAATGCGGGCGAAGACATGGTGGTGGCCGAAGTCGAAGCAGTGGACCAGGCGGGGATGAGCGACCTTCTCCAGGAGCTGCAGCGCGACATGGGGCGTCGGCTCGGCGATGTTCTCCAGGGCGATGAACGGGCCATCGCGCTCGCAGAGTAGCTCCGCATAGAAAGCGGCGGCGCGCTCCAGCCATTGCGGGAACTGCTGGCGGTAGTACAGGGGGTCGTAGTTGAAGTGCATGACCACCAGCCGGCTGCCCAAGTCGGCGGCGATGCCCATGGTCCGCCGCATTTTTTCCAGGCTGAGCTGGCGCATGTCGGCGTCGGCCGCCCCCGGCCAGACATCCATGAAAGGGGCATGAATGGTGTGGCCGGGGAAGGCGGCAAGGAGCTTGCGGGTCGCGGCGATGCTCCGCGGGGTGAATCCCGGCAGGAGATCGGCGCGGATGTAAACCTCGGGGGCGGCACCGCAGGCGGCGATGGCGGCCGCCTCCCGCTGCAGGCGCTCGCTGGGGACGCGGATGAACAGATCGTCAGTCATCGCGCCCGCCGAGAATCTGGTTGACCTGGTAGGAGAGCTGCTCGATCTTGAACGGCTTGGGGATGTAATGGCTGATCCTGCCCTTGAAGACCTCGGCTTCCAGGTATTCCCGGCCATAGCCGGAGGCGATCAGTATCTTGATCTCCGGGCGCAGCTCGCGCAGGATTTGGAAGACCTTTTCTCCGGTGATGCCCGGCATCTCGATGTCCAGGATGACCAGGATGACCTCGGCGGCGTTCTTCTTGAATATCTCGATGCCCTCGGCGCCGTTGGCGGCCGTCAGGCAGTTCAGGCCCAGGGTCTTGAGCATGTCGCAGCCGATATCGCGCACCACCTCCTCGTCATCGATGAGCAGCACCAGGCCCTCGAGCGGAGCCGCGGGCGATTTTTCCTCCTGGGGAACGAACGGTGTCAGCGGCTCCTCGAAAATGGGCAGCAGGATGGTGAAGGTGGTGCCGAGCCCGGGTTCCGAGACAAGCTCGATGCGGCCGTTGTAGTCCTGGATGATCTCGCGGACGATGGCCAGGCCCAGGCCGGTGCCTCGCCCCTGGCCCTTGGTGGTGAAGAAGGGCTCGAAGATCTTCTTCTGGTTCTCCGGGCTGATGCCGCTGCCGTTGTCGCTGATCTCGATCAGGGCGTACCGTCCGTCCAGCAGGTTGCTCTGGTTGCTGACATCGACCCGGTCGGTGCGCAGGTGGATGATGGGGCGCTGGATATTCTCCAGGGCGTCGCGGGCGTTGACGATCAGGTTGATGATCACTTGCGAGATCTTGGTCTTGTCGGCCTGCAGCAGGATCTGGCTTTCGTTCAGCTGGATGTCCAGGTTGATGGCCTTGAGGTTCATGGCCAGGAAGTCCAGGGATTCCTTGATCAGGTCGTTGAGGCTGACGATCTCCTTCTCGGCCATCTTCTTGCGCGAGAAGTTCAGCAGCTGGTTGATCAGGGTGGAAGCCCGCTCGCTGGAGGTGATGATGGTGGAGATGTATTTCTGCACTTTGGGATTGTCGGCGATCTTCTTCTCCAGCAGCGAGGCATAGCCCATGATGCCGCTCAGCAGGTTGTTGAAATCGTGGATGATGTGGCTGGTCAGCAGGCCCAGCGACTCCATTTTCTGGGCGTGGATCAGCGAGGACTCGAGTTGCTTGAGCGCCGACACGTCCTCGATGTGGATGACCACGCCGTTCTGCTCGGCGGTGACGGGATAGAGTGTCAGATTGGCCACCTTGAAGTCCTCCTCGCCGATGTAGATCTGCTCATCGTTGAGGTAGATGGTCTTTTTCAGGATCATGATCTCGTTGATCGCGTCCTTGTATTTGTCGAACAGGGGCAGCAGGCTGAAGAGATTCTTGCCGAAGGCGTTGGCGAACGGGATGCCCAGGATCTTCTCGGCCGCAGAGTTCCAGGTGGTGATCTGGCCGTGCTCGTTGATGGAGACCACCGCGTAAGGGCTGGCGTTGATCAGCTTCTGCATGAAGCCCTGCAGCGAGCGCAGCTGCGCCGTCAGGCCGCGCCATTCGGAAATGTCGCGCAGCATGATGATGCCGCCGATGATGACGTTGCCGCTCTTCAGCGGCTCGATGATCAGGTCGACGTAGTTCTCCGTCTCCAGGAGCGGGTTGAGGGTATTGATGCGGTGGACGCTGTTGCCGCCCTCCAGCACGCTGCGCACCAGCTCGTCGAAGCCGCTCTCGATGGAATTCCTCGCCAGGATCGAGTTGAGGTTCTGGCCGATGACGGCGGCGCCGCCTCCCGAAATGAGGTCGCGCGCCCGCTTGTTGATGAAGGTGACGCGCAGCCGGCGGTCGACAATGAGGATCATTTCCGGAATCGACTGAAAGATCTGCCGCGAGAACAGGATCTGGTTCTTCAGGTCGATCTCCGCCTTCTTGCGCTTGCTGATGTCGGCGATAACCGCCAGGAAGCCGCTGGCCTTGCCTTGGATGTCGTGGATCTTGGCCAGGGAGAGGGCAATGTCGATTTTCTCCCCGGTGCGCAGCATCAGCGTGGTTTCCTTTTCGGCGATGTGCTCGCTGAGCTTCAGCTCCGCCGCGGCTTCGCGGAGGAACTTCCTTTCAAGAAAATCCTGGGCGCGCAGCGCCCGGACGGCGTCCCCATCGATTTGCAGCTTTTTCAGGCCGAATTCGTTGATGAAGGTCGGGCGCAGTCGCCGGTCCGTGGTGATGACGATGGACTGGGATGTCTGCATCAGCTTTTCCAGCTGTTCCTTCGCTTCGCTGACCTCGCTTGTCCGCTGCTGGAGTTCGCTGAATGCTTGCTGCAGATCCGCGGCGAGCCGGCCGATCTCTGCGGGATAAATCGGCCGGCGCATCGGGAGGCGGGTGCGGCCCGTTTTCTGGAAGTGGTGCATGTCCTCTTCAATGCGCACCAGGGGGCGGGTTATTGCGGCGCGCAGGAAGAGGAACAGCAGGGCCAGTCCCAGAAACAGGACCACGGTATTCACCAGGGAGAACGTCCCCTCACCCTGGCGCGTATTGGCGAACATGCCGGCGGCATCCAGGGTAAACACGAATCGCCAGCCGGTATGCGGTTCCCGCCAGGTCAGGAGCAATCCCTGCCCGCCTTTCATCTGGATCAGTTTTTCCCTCGGGAAGGACCTGGATTCTGCCAGGGCCTTGATGACCTGGAGGTCTTCGCCGTCGCCGACGAAAGACGAAAAGTCCCGGGTTGTTTCGGCGGTGGAATCGCCTGCCTGCATGCGGGAAGCCAGGTCGCGGTGGAGGAGGAGGCCAAAGGAATCGTCCATGAGGAACAGGCTGGAGCCGGTTCGCCTCGGCCTGGCTTCACCTCCCCCGGGGGAACGGTCGTAGTCGGCCAGGGAGTCGAGAAGCGGCTCGACCGGGATATCGTGGCCGACGACTCCCTGGAAGCCCCCGTCGATGTAGATCGGCAGGGTGATGCTGATCACCCAGCGGCCCAGGATGCGATCAAAGCGCGGGCGGGTGTAACGGGCCGCTTTTTTCGGGTTTTTGGCCGGCGTACACTCTTCGTAAAGCGGATCGCGGACAAGGTCGAGCCCCTCGGGAAGATCCAGGGCCTTTTTTGCCGGTAGGGAGGCGAGCCAATTGTCCTTGGAAATGAAATACGAGTTGAAAACAGCCGGATGCAGGGCCAGCCAGTCGGGCCGCGCCCTCACGAAAGCAACGGCGGCCTGGGCCTGCGCGGGCATTTCCTCGCCAGCGGAGGCGAATATCCCCAGGGCGTTCTCCCCCTCGCCGACTCGCAAGCGGAACGGCACGGAGGGCGGTTCCGCATCTTGTTGGGCCGTCTCGTCGGGGGACTGGGACAGCAGCCTGGCGAACAAGCGAGCCGTGATCTTGGCGGATTGCTCTCGTGCGGCCCAGAGGTCGCTTTGCCGGTGCTGGATGCCGGCGAAGATCAGGCCACCGGCTTTCTTGAAGTCCTGATCGAGCCAGCTCTCGAACAGGATGCCCCGGTGCCAGTACTGGATGCCGGCGATGACGACAAAGAGAAACGCCAGAACGGAGAGAAATTTCAATGATAGTTTTTTCATCTGGCGCGCGACGGCCAAACCGCCATCACTGCTCGCTATCCTCCTGGCCTTCGGTGATGATCTTGATGCCTTCGATCTTTTTCTGGATCGGGAAGACGCCCAGCAAAACCTGGCCCGAGTTCTTGGTCTTGGCGTAGATTTTCACCTTGACCGCCTTCCAGTTGGCCATGTTCTTGATGAACGCCGGCTTGGAGGTCGCCCGGTAGCCGTAGAATCCCTTGACCGAGATCTCGTCGCTGATCTGACCGGGCGGCAGCGGCTTTTTCACCGCCTCGACGTAGCCGTCGGTCAGGTTCTCGCCGCTCTCCTCGAAGACGAATATGCAGTTGAAGCCAACGTACTGCAACGGCCGGCGGCCGGTGTTCTTGATCGTGAAGGTGAACGACGGGACGATGGTCGCCTCGTCGGGCCGGACCTTCTTGTCGACCCAGATGGAGTCGTGCCAGACGACCTGGATGGATTCGGCCACTTCCTTGTCGCTCATGGTGTCCTGGATGACGGTCTTGTAGAACAGCAGGATGAGCGCGAGCCCGATGGCGATGACGAGGACCGAAGCCCAGAACTTGGGTTGCCTGTATAACGGAGACTTTGCGCCGATATCCTTGAACAGTTCATCTTTTTCTTCCATTTTTTCTCCTAGTCCGCTTTATATATTATTTTTCCCCTTATTTCAAGATTTCAAGACGGGAAATCCCCTTGAAAAAAAAAGGGGGAATCCACGGCGGATTCCCCCTGGCAAATCGGAGTACGTAGCTTACACTATGCCGTAGGCCAGCATGGCCTTGGCGACCTTGATGAAGCCGGCGATGTTGGCGCCCATCAGGTAGTCGCCCTTGGTGCCGTACTTCTCGGCGGCGTCCAGGCACTGCTTGTGGATGCTCTTCATGATGTAGTGCAGCTTCTGGTCGACCTCTTCGCGGCTCCAGTAGAGGCGCTGGCTCTGCTGCGCCATCTCCAGGCCCGATGTCGCCACGCCACCGGCGTTGGCCGCCTTGGCCGGTCCGTAGAGCACGTTGTTGCCCTGGTAGACCTTGATGGCGGCCAGGTTGGAGGGCATGTTGGCGCCCTCGGAGACGCAGAAGCAGCCGTTCTTGACCATGGCCTGGGCGTGCGCCTCGTTGATCTCGTTCTGGGTGGCCGAGGGGAAGGCGCAGTCGATCTTGAGGCCGTCGGCGATGACGTCCCAGACGCTCTTGCCTTCATAATACTTCGCCTTCGGGTGCTTGGCGGCGTATTCCTTGATGCGGCCGCGCTGGACCTCCTTCAGGTCGATGATGTAGGCCAGCTTCTTGGCGTCGATGCCCTCTTCGTCGACAATGGTGCCGTTGGAGTCGGAGACGGTGATCACCTTGCCGCCCAGATGGTTGATCTTCTCGGTGGTGTACTGGAAGACGTTGCCCGAGCCGCTGACGGCGCAGCGCAGGCCCTTCAGGTCCTTGCCGCGGGTGGCCAGCATCTCGGCGGCGAAATAGACCGAGCCGTATCCCGTCGCTTCGGGGCGGATCAGCGAGCCGCCCCATTCCAGGGCGCGGCCGGTGAGCACGCCGGTGTGCTCGTTGCGGATTTTCTTGTAGTAGCCGTACATGTAGCCGATCTCGCGGCCGCCCACGCCGATATCGCCGGCCGGCACGTCCACGTCGGCGCCGATGTGGCGGAACAGCTCGCGCATGAAGGCTTGGGTGAAGCGCATGACCTCCATGTCCGACTTGCCCTTGGGGTCGAAGTCGCAGCCGCCCTTGCCGCCGCCCATGGGCAGGGTGGTCAGCGAGTTCTTGAAGATCTGCTCGAAGCCCAGGAACTTGATGATGCCCAGGTTGACCGAGGGGT
>JALOLC010000137.1 GCA_025456175.1 Acidobacteriota bacterium
TCGTGAGAAGCCGCCATTTTTTTTAGCTCGTTACTTGACCGAGATCGGAATCGCCTTGGTCCTGGCTTCCTCGACCTTGGGGATGGTAAGCACCAGAATGCCATCCTTCAGCGCCGCGTCGATCTTCTTGGCATCGATGTTCTTGGGGATCGTGAACGACCTCTCGAACATGCCATAGCTGCGCTCCAGGCGGTGGCAGCTCTCGTTCTTTGTTTCCTCCTCCTGCTTCCTTTCGCCGCGCAGGATCAGCGTGTCGCCGGTGAATTCAACGTGGATATCCTCCTTCTTGAAGCCCGGGAGCTCCACCTTGAACACATAGGACTCCTTGGTCTCATAGATGTCGGTCATCGGGCGCCACGCGCTCGGCGAGATGTTCCTTGCGTTCTCATCGAGGAAATCCTCGCCAAAGAAACGGTTCAGCCGGTCATACATGTTGACCAGGTCTGGATAGGGTTGCCATTTTGTTATTCTCATTGTGACCTCCTTTTACAATGTAATTATGCAATATCTTTTTAATTTTGTCAACTTTATCTTATTATTTTTTAATTAAATAAATTTGAGTGTTTTATTATCAACTATATATTGCCAATGATCTTGATTTTATGTCAATTGTGTTTTATACTAAATATCAGTGAAAATATCCGAATTGCAGACCCGATTGCGCAAAAACGATCCCGTGGCCTTGGCCAAAGCGATCACCATGGTCGAGAATCGCAAAAAAGACTATAAAAAATTGCTCGAATCCATTTACCCTTTAAAGGGAGACGCCCTGAAGATCGGCATTACCGGCGCCCCTGGGAGTGGGAAAAGCTCGCTCATCGAGAAAATGATCGCCGAACTCAAGGCGCAGGGCCTTTCCATCGCCGTCCTGGCCATTGACCCATCCTCTCCCCTTTCGGGGGGCGCCCTGCTGGGCGACCGCCTGCGCATGATCCAGCACAGCAACGACCCCAACGTCTTCATCCGCAGCATCGCCAACCGCGGCCACCTGGGCGGCCTGAGCCTCTCCACCCACGAGATCATCGACCTGCTCCAGGCGGCCGGGAAGGAGATCATCATCATCGAGACGGTCGGGGTCGGCCAGTCGGAAGTGGACATCGTCAACGTCGCCGACGTGGTGCTGATGGTCCTGAATCCCGACAGCGGCGACGAGATCCAGGTTTTCAAGGCCGGCATCATCGAGATCGCCGACATTTTCGTCGTGAACAAGGTCGACCTCGGGGGCGGCGAAAACAAGCTGAGCGAGATCCGCAACTATTTCGCGATCTCCGGGCGCGATCCCCTGATTTTTCCTACTTCGGTCAAGGAGGACAAGGGGATCCGCGAACTGCTCGCCGGGATCCGCCGCTTTCAAAGGGATGAAAACGGCCGCATCAGCGAAAAACGCTCCAGGCTGAGGGAAAACTATATCGGCAAGATCGTGATCGAGCGCCTCCAGGAGGAAATGCGTTCCGACCCAGCCATTTCTTCTTTGCTCCAGGGGGTCGGCGCGACGAATCCCTACCAGGCGGCTGACAGGATAGTTCACATTGTGAAGACAGGAGGCACCCATGATCAAAAAAATTGACCATATCGCCATCGCCGTAAAGAACCTGAATGAGGAAGTCGCCCGCTACCGCGACGTTCTGGGCCTCGAGTTCCTGGGTACCGAGACAGTCCCCGAGCAGAAGGTGACGGCGGCCTTCTTCAGGGTCGGCGACGTTTTCATCGAGCTCCTCGAACCCATGTCGGCCGATTCGCCCATCAGCGCCTTCATCGAGAAAAAAGGGGGCGGCCTGCACCACATCTCGCTGGAAGTGGACGACATCAAGGCCGACATCATGCGGCTGCAGGAGAAGAGCGTGCAGATGCTCGACCGCGAGCCGCGCCAAGGCGCCCACAACGCCCGCATCGCCTTCGCTCACCCAAAGAGCTTCTCGGGAGTGCTGTTCGAATTGAAGCAGAAGGGAGATGCCTCCTAAAACCCGGCTGGCCATCCTGTGGCACATGCACCAGCCGTGCTACCGCAACCCCTTCAGCGGCCGCTTCGACCTTCCCTGGCTGCGTTTGCATGCGCTGAAAGACTATTTCGGCATGGTTCACCTCCTGGAGGAGTTCCCCGCCCTGCGCCTGACGTTCAACCTGGTCCCCTCGCTGCTGGCGGGTCTGGAGCAGTACCTGGACGGGGCCAGCGACTCCTTCGCCGACCTCTTCCGCAAGCCCGCCGCCGACCTGTCTCCCGAGGAGATCCAGTACCTGGTGCGCCATTTCTTCTCCATTCACCACGAGAACCACATCAAGCCGTTCCCGCGCTACGACTCACTCCATCGCAAGAAGATGCGGCGCCTGGAGCGTGAAGCGGATCCCGACTGGAGCCGGGTCTTCACCGTGCCCGAGCTGCGCGACCTGCAGGCCTGGTTCCAGCTGGCTTACTGCGACGAGGCGTACAAGGAGAGCGACCCCCGCGTCATGGCCTTGCTCAAACAGGGGCGGGATTTCTCTGAGAACGACAAGGAGACGCTGCGGACCGTGGAAAGCGAAATCCTGAGGCGGGTGATCCCGGAATACCGGAAATTCCAGGACAACGGCCAGGCCGAGCTTTGCACCAGCCCCTTCTACCACCCCATCCTGCCGCTGTTGCTCGACCCGCAGGCCGGCCGGGAGGCCAACCCGCGCCTCGCACCCTACGACCTCGACTTCAACTGGGAAGAGGATGCCTGGGACCAGCTGCAGGACGGCCTGGAGCTGATGAAGCGCATTTTCGGGGCCCGGCCGCGTGGCATTTGGCCTCCCGAGGGGAGCCTCTCCGAGCCGGTGCTGCGCCTGCTGGCCAAGGCCGGCGTTTCCTGGACCGCCTCCGACGAGGAGGTCCTGAGCCGCTCGCTGCCCCGCCCCCTGCAGCGCGATGACCGCTTCCTGGCCCTCGATCCCGGGGCGCTCTACGCCCCCTATTCATTCTCCGGCCTGCCGCTGAGGATACTCTTCCGCGATCACCTGCTCTCCGATCTGATCGGATTCTATTACCAGAAGTTCCCGGCCCGCGAAGCGGCCGCTGACCTGCATGGCCGCATCCGGGCCATTGCCGCCGCCGGCCCCGCCGGCATGACCATCCCCGTCATCCTGGACGGCGAGAACGCCTGGGAATTCTACCCGCGCTCGGGGCGCGAGTTCCTGCGCGAATTCTACCGCCGCATCAGCTCCGATCCGGAGATCGAGACGGTATTGTTCTCCGAGGCCGCCGCCGCGCCCGCTCGCGAACTGCCGCGCCTCAAGTGCGGCTCCTGGATCAACGGCAACTTCGACATCTGGATCGGCGATGGCGACGACCAGAAGGCCTGGGAACTGCTGCAGGGCGCCCGCGACGCCTTTCACGCCGTCAAGGCCGGCCTTCAACCGGAGCAAGCGCGCGCGATCGTCCCCCTGCTTCATGCCGCCGAAGGCAGCGACTGGTTCTGGTGGTACGGCAAGGAGAACTACACCCCCGACATCGAGATCTTCGACAGCCTCTTCCGCATGAACCTGCAGAAAATCTATGAGCTCCTGGGAACGCCGGCCCCGGCCTCCGTCCATGTCCCCATCCCGGCCGCGACGCCCGCCGACCGCCTGCAGGTCGTACCGCCGCGCGACGTCCTGAAGGCGCGGATCGACGGCGAGCCCAGCGACTACTTTGAATGGCTCGACGCCGGCCGCGTGGACATCCTTTCCTACGGCGGCGCGATGAACATCGCCAGCCCGCTGGTCAAGACGCTCTACTTCGGCTTCGACCGCAGCCACGTCTACCTGCGCATCGATACCAAGAAGAACGCCCGCGCCTACTTCGAGAACGGCTTCGCGCTGCGCCTGCACCTGCTGAACGGCAGAAGGGCCTGGCAGGGCGAGTTCGGCTTCGACGGCAAAAACCCGGAAATCCGCGGTTTCGCCGCCGGAAGCGACGGCGCCGTCGGCCGCGTCATCGAGTTGAAGGTCCCTTTTACTCTGCTGGAGATCGGCGAGGGCAGCCAATTCCAGCTGCAGATGCACTGGTCGTTCAACGGCCAGCCCTTCCAGGTCATCCCGGCGCGCGAACCGCTGACCCTGAACGTACCGGGAGAAAAGGACTACGCGGC
>JALOLC010000037.1 GCA_025456175.1 Acidobacteriota bacterium
GATTCTTCAGCAGCCACATGCAGATGGCGTCGATATTGGCGTCGTCCATCTGGATGCCCGGGAAGTCCTTGGCCACTTCCTTGCCGATGTCCAGGAACAAGCCCTCGGTGGCACGCACGACATTCGCCTTGTGGATGATGGTGACCTTGGGATAACCGTGCTTCTTCGCGTACTCGAATGCGGCGCGGATGATGCGCTCCGAGCCCTTGCGGGTGTTGATCTTGCAGGTGATGGCATACTGGTCCAGGGGCACGTCCTTGAAGGCGGCGAAGCCCTTGGCGTTCTTCAGCAGCACGTCCTTGACTTCCTGGGGAACCGGGCTGAATTCCACCCCGGAATACAGGTCCTCGGTGTTCTCGCGGAAAACCACGAGATCGATCCCTTCCTTGAAGTTGATGGGATTGCCCGGATAGGCCTTGCAGGGGCGCAGGCAGGTCCAGAGGTCGAACAGCTGGCGCATGCGCACGATGGGCGAGCGGTAGACCAGACCCTTGCCCTTCAGCTCGGGGACCAGCTCGGCCTCGGCCGCCTTGACCGGCTTCGAGGTGATGGCGCCGAACATGGCGGCATCCACGCTCTTCAGAAGGTCGATGGTGCGCTGCGGGAAGGACTCGCCCTCCCTGCACCAGAATTCCCAGCCGATGTCGCCGTGAATGTACTCGGCGTTGAATTTCAGTTTGTCGAGGACGATCCTGGCCGCCTCCATCACTTCCTTGCCGATGCCGTCGCCGGGAAGCCAGGCGATCTTGTAGCTCTTGCTCATCAGTTCCTCCTTGCTGCGCAATAATGCACGTCGTGTATATCATACCTAAAAATACTAGTCAATTGATCCCGCGCCATGCAGCTAGCGCCCGTTTCCCCGCCGCGAAAAAGCGATCAGGCCCGCCAGGGCCAGGAGTGCGAGAAGATACTCATACGCCGTGGTGATGCCATGGACGCCGAAGGCCACCAGCGTGGCCGTTTCGCGGGGAAAACCCATCATGACCAGCACCCCGACCATCCCCCCTTCCCAGACCCCGAACTGGCCGATGGCCGGTATCGGCAGGGTGGCGATCAATTCGGTGGCCGAGACGCCGATGATCAGGTCCCAGAAATTCGGGTGCGGGGCGGTGACTCCCGCTCCGACCAGGAGCGCTTCGGTCAGCGCGAACAGGGCGGCGTACTTGCCGACACGGATGGCCAGCGACAGGGCCAGGAGGCGAGGCAGCATGCCCTGGCCGCGGACGATCTCCATCGACATCGCGATCCGCTCCAGGAAGGCCGCACCCCGCGCCCAGACGCTGTTTTCCCTGCCGCGCGCCAGGGCCCGCGGCATTCCCGCGAACCAGCGGGTCAAAGGACCGAGCCACCAGGCCGCGGCCGCCGAGGCGGCAAAGAAGACCAGCGCGAAGGCCGCGACCCAACCCAGGGAGAGGGATGACCCGCCGGGCGGCGCAGCGATGCCGAAGCGCACCGCCGTTGCCAGAAGCAGCAGCGGGCCCAGGGTGAGCAGGTCGAAAACGAACGACACAATGAATGTCGCCGCGGCCGATTCGGTCGCCACGGAGAAGCGCCGGTTCATCAGCCAGACATAGGACCCCAGCGAAGCCAGCCGGGCCGGGACCAGGTCACCGAGGGCATTCTGCACCAGTGTCGCGCCGAAGATCTGGCCTGCGGCCGGCTTCGGCGCCGGCAGGGCCATGCGGAAGCGCGCGGCCCTGAGCCAAAGGACCGCCAAGGCGATCAGCGCATAAAGTGCCAGCCTCCAGGAAGACGCGGAAAGAATGCTTTGAACGAGCCCCCGCCACGACAGTCCGCGCATCAGCAGCCAGACAAGAACGACCGAGACCGCCGTCGGAATGATGATCGCGGTAAGTGTCCGGCCCCTTTTTTGCCCGGCGGTTTTCTTCGCGAACGCGGCGCTCATGGATTCCTGTTGCTGCTCCCAGCTTGCGCCACCAGCGGGGCGAGGAGACGATGCCAGGCCGCGGCCAACTCGCGATACCCCTCTTCGCTGGGATGGACATCGGGAAGCAGGTCGGGCCTGGCCATGAAGAGGGCGTGGTGGTCGGCCAGGAGCAGCTCCCGCCGCCGGGCGAGCTCGCGTATCGCCGGATTGATTTCCCCCTGAACGCGGGCCTGGGAGCCGGCATCGAAGTGCCAGCGGACCTGCACCGGGATCGGAGGGATCGTGGCCAGGAGGATTCGCGGCGAACGACCGTCCGGATTGCGATGGCTTCCGATCCGGTCCAGGATCGCTCCCAGGTTTTTTTTGAACTGTTCGGTCGTTGTCGCGTGACTGTCGATACGCAGGTCGTTCGTGCCCAGCTGGAGCAGGACCCAGTCGGGATTGGACCGCTCGATGACCCGCGATCTCTCGAGAAAGCGGAGGTACTCGGCGGTGCTGTCTCCCTTGACGCCGGCATTGATCACCTGGACGGGCAAGCCGTCCCGCGCCAGGAGCTCCTTGAGATGCCGGGGATAGACGGCCGCGGTGATGCTGTCCCCGGCGCAGAGGATCACCGGCAGGCCGCTCAGCGGCGGCACCGCCGGATCGCGGCGGCAGCCGGCGGCGAGGAATTGGAGGAGGCAGAGCAGGAGGGGGCGGAAAACAGGCTTCACCGGCCGTCCTTCTCCGGAGCCCAATCCGGCATGCGGTCATCGGCGCCGGCGGGGCTCAGCAACAGCGGGGTGCCGCCAGCGGCCGGAATGATCGCCAGCGACCAGGGGCCGTTTTTGGATCCTTTGGTCGTTTCGTAGACGATCCATTTCCCGTCGGGTGACCAGGCCGGGTTGTAGTCGTAACTGTCGTCGCCATAAGTGACGCGGGTCCTGTTGCCGCCATTGGCGTCCATGATCCAGACGTCTCCCATGCCATCGGCCACATCCGAGACATAGGCGATCCGCCTGCCGTCCGGAGACCAGTCGGGGCGGCAGTTGCCCCCTTTGGACGTGATGGCCTTTACTTCGGAACCATCGGCGTTCATGAGGTAGATATCCCACCCCAGCTTGCCCCGGGCGAAGACGATTCGCGTCCCGTCGGGGGAAACGTGGGGAAGAATACTGCGCCAGAAGCTGTCGGTCAGCTGCTTTTCGCGGCGGGTAGCCAGCTCGAGGGCAAAAATGTTCTCCCGGCCCGAGCGGTTCGAGCCATACACAATGACGGCTCCGCCGGCGCCCCAGCACGGATCGAAGCAGGGAAACCGCGGATCGGTGAGCCGCTCGGCCTTAGCGCCGTCGGCGTCCATCAACCAGACGGCGGCGGCGCCGCCCCGCGTGGAGTGGAAAGCGATACGCGAGCCGTCGGGTGATACGCTGGGAGTGATGTCGTCGGCCGGCGACGTGGTCAGGCGCGTCCTGGCGCCGGTGGCGAGGTCAAGGGAAAAGATCTGCCAGAGCCCATCATCGGCCCGCGACTGGAAGAGTATGCGCCCCTTTTCGGGCCGGCCGGCGGGAACCGCCGCGCCCTGCCGGGCAGGGCTCACCCCGGGAACGCTCTCCCGGCCTTTCCAGTCATTGAAGGCAAGGACGGCCAGGACGAGCAAGGCGACAACCGCCCCGGCCGCCGCCAACTTCACTGCGAGTTTCCCCGCAACCGACTGCGCCGAGCCGCTTCGGGCCACAGGATAAGCTGTTTTTTCCATGATGAGATTGTATGAATTTTCGGACCGAATTGCAATGTGACCCGTGTTTTGCTAGAATGACGCTTCATCCGGGGAAACCCGATCCCATGAACAAAAAAAAACAATCCGAGCGCCGGACCGCTTCGTTTGTCAGCCTGGGCTGCTTCAAGAACACCGTGGACAGCGAGGTGCTGGCCGGCATGCTGACGCAAAGGGGGATGGAGATCGTCTCTGAATACGAGAACCCGGACTGGCTGGTGGTCAACACCTGCGGTTTCATTCGTGACGCCAAGGAGGAAAGCATCGGGGAGATCCTGGCGGCCCTGGAAAGGAAGGAGAAGCGGGAAATCGGGAACGTGGCCGTTTTCGGCTGCCTGATCCAGCGTTACCATGAAGAATTAAAGGCAACCTTTGCCAAGGCCGACATTCTCTGGGGGGTCAATGACATGGAAGCGCTGGCCGAAGCCATCGCCAGCGGACAGGCCGCAGTGTACGAAGACAGGGAGCCATTTCTTTACTCCGATCGCAACCAGCGCCCCGCCTTCACGACGCGCAACTCCTCCTTTGTCAAAATCTCGGAAGGCTGCAGCATGGCCTGCAGCTTCTGCGCCATCCCGCAGATCCGCGGACCGTTCCGCTCGCGCACCGTGCCCTCGCTCCTGAGGGAAGCCGAAGCCCTGAAAAAAAGGGGGGTGGAGGAGCTGAACCTCATCTCCCAGAACTCGACCTGTTTCGGCAAGGACCGCGAGGCGAGATCCCGGCTGCCGCTCCTGCTGAAGGAGATGGCGGGGCTGGGCTTTCGCTGGCTGCGGGTGCTCTACCTGATGCCCGAGGAGGTGACCCCGGAGATCCTTGACGGCTTTGAACAGCCGACGGTCCTGCCCTATTTCGACCTGCCCTTCCAGCATGTTGCTCCCGGAGTGCTGAAAAGGATGAACCGCGGCGGGAACTACGAGAAGAATCTGCGACTGGTGCGGGAGATCCGCAAGCGCTTCCCCAATGCCGTCCTGCGCAGCACCTTCATCGTCGGCTTCCCTGGCGAAAGCGAGGCCGACTTCAGGCAGCTCCTCGATTTTTGCAGCGAGGCTGCCCTGGAGCGCATCGGAGCCTTCGCTTTTTCGCCTGAAGAGAACACGCCCAGCTTTGCCCTGCCGGGCCGCAGAACGCCGGCAACCGTCGAGCAAAGAAGGAGACAGCTGCTCGATGTCTCGGACCGCAATATGCGGAGGTTCAACAAGACCCTGGTCGGAAAAGTCCTCGCTTTCCTGCCGTTGGCACCCTGGAGCAACGGCAAAACCATTGGCCGAGTCTGGGCGCAGGCTCCCGAAGTGGACGGGCTCTGCGAAGTGAAAACCGCCTTTGACGAGCGCTCTGCCATGTTCCCTATTCGGATCAGCGGCTTCCGCAATGAAATGCTGCTTGGAGAAAAGCAATGAAGAAAATCGGAATCGTGATTGCCACTTTTTTCGGCACCGGTTACCTGCCGGTTGCCCCGGGCACCTGGGCGTCGGCGGCAACAACGCTGATCGTTTATTTTACCCCCCTGTCCCGCCTGCCGTTCATCATGCTGGCCGCGGTGACCGCAGCCATCTTCGCCGTGGGCATCCCGGCCGCCTCTGTCAGCGAAACGGTTTTTTCCAGAAAGGATCCCCGGCCTTGCGTGATTGACGAAGTGGCCGGGCAGTTGGTCAGCCTCTGGTTCCTGCCGCGCCAGGCCGGGCTTTATATCGCCGCCTTCTGCCTTTTCCGTGTTTTCGACATTCTGAAGCCTTTTCCCGTGCGGCGGAGCGAATCGCTGCCCCGCGGCCTGGGCATAATGGTCGACGACGTGCTGGCCGGGCTTTATGCCCTGGCGGTCCTGTCGCTGGCGCGCTATCTCCTTTTCAAATGAAACTGCTCGAGCCGGGCAAAAGCGAGTCCCAATTGCTTTTCCGGGTGAAAAAGTGTAAACTATGTCCTGATTGCAAAAGGAGGACACTACCATGGCCAAAGAATGTGATATATGCGGGAAAAAGCCGGTCTACGGCCATAACGTCAGCCATTCCCATAAATTGACCAATCGCCGCTGGGAACCCAACCTGCAAAAGGTCAAGGTGGTGGTCGACGGGGAAACCAAGTCCCTGCGGGTATGCACCGCCTGCATCCGCTGCGGCAAGATCAAAAAGGTCGGCTGACCGCTGCCTCCGGATTGAAAACCCAACTCCCAAGCGCTTTCGCTTCAAGCAAACGGATCGGTATCATCGGCGGCAGTTCACCTGCCCCTCGGCATCTTCAGCTCGCGGAGGCCATGGGCCGGCTGGTCGCCGAGAACGGCTTTGTGCTGGTCAACGGCGGATTGAAGGGGGTCATGGAGGCCTCGGCCAAGGGGGCCAAAGCCGGCAGCGGCTGGGTCGTTGGCATTCTGCCGGGAAAGTCGGCCCAAGAGGCAAATCCATATACGGACATCGCCATCCCCACCGGGCTGGGATACCTGCGCAACGCCCTGGTGGTGCTGAACTCCGATTGCCTGGTGGCCATCAATGGCTCCTACGGCACCCTCTCCGAGATCGCCTACACCCAGATCTACGGGAAAAGAGTGTTCGGCATCGAGACCTGGGACATCCCTGGAGTGAGCGCCGTAGAGAGCCCGCAGGCCGCCATGGAGGCCATTCAGGCTTTTTTTCGCAGGCAGAAGTAGGACAGGCAAGACGCCAATGACCAACAACTACCGCGTGGTCGTTCACTTCGACGGCACCGAATATTACGGCTGGCAGTTCCAGACCCCCCAATACCGGACCATCCAGGCCGAGCTGATCCGCGTGCTGAAAGTCATCGCCAAGAAACAGGTGCTGGTCACCGGCAGCTCACGCACCGACGCCGGCGTCCATTCCAGCGGCCTGACAGCCAATTTCCATCTTCCGGTCGCCATCCAGCCCGACTCCCTGAAGCGGGCCATGAACTCGCTGCTGCCCAGGGATATCCGCATCATGGAGTGCGAGCTGATGGACAAATCGTTCAATGCCCGTTTCGGCGCCGTCAGCAAGACCTACCTGTACCGCATTTTCACGGGCCAGGTCCAGTCGCCTTTCAGCCTGCGCTTCGCTCTGCACCTGCCTTATCCCCTCGACCTGAAGGCCATGCGCCGGGCAACGAAGCACTTTATCGGCACCAAGGACTTCACTTCCTTTTCTTCCGACGAGCCCGGAAAGAAGAAGGTCCGCGAGATCGACGAGTTCACGATGCGGGTGCGCAACGAGGAGATCGTGTTCACCGTGCGCGGCAAGAGCTTCCTGCGTTACATGGTGCGCAACATGGTCGGCACGCTGATCGACATCGGCCGCGGCAAGATCCGTCCAGAGGATATTCCCGCCATCTTCGCGGCCCGGGACCGCCGCCAGGCCGGGCAAACCGCGCCGGCCAAGGGATTGACGCTGGCCCGGGTCGACTATGTTCCGGGGCCCGGTCCGGATGGGAGCGATTGAGAGCGGGCGTCAGCCGCGGGCGGCCTTCTCCAGCAAAAACGCGTGCATGGACTCGGCCGCCTTCTTGCCGTCGCCCATGGCCAGGATGACGGTCGCCCCGCCGCGGACAATGTCGCCACCGGCAAAGATCTCGGGCACGGCGGTTTGCATGGTCTCCTCGTTGACGACGATCGTTCCCCATTTCGTGACTTCCAGCCCCTGGATCGATTGGGGGATCAGCGGGTTGGGGTCGGTGCCGACGCCGACAACCACCGTATCCACATCGATCAGGTACTCCGAACCAACGATGGCCACCGGCCGCCGCCGCCCCGAGTCATCGGCGGCGCCCAAGCCCATTTTCTGCACCTTCATCTGCCGCACCCGCCCCTCGTTGTCGGCGAGGTACTCGACGGGATTGGTCAAGGTCAGGAATTCGACCCCTTCTTCCTTGGCATGGTGGACTTCCTCGATGCGAGCCGGCATCTCCTGCTCCGAGCGGCGGTAGACGATCATCGCCTTTTCGGCGCCCAGGCGCACGGCGGTGCGCACCGAGTCCATGGCCGTGTTGCCGCCGCCGACCACCGCCACGCGCTTGCCGCGCACGATCGGCGTATCGTAGGCGGGGAACTGGTAGGCTTTCATGAGGTTGACCCGGGTGAGGTATTCATTGGAGGAATAAATGCCGATGGAGTTCTCGCCGGGAATGCGCATGAATTTCGGCAGCCCGGCGCCGCTGCCGATGAAAAAGCCCTGGTAGCCCTGCGCCTTCATGTCGTCGATGGTGAGGGTCTTGCCGACGACCACGTTCCTCTCGAAGCGGACGCCGATCGCCTCCAGGTAGGCGATCTCCGAGCGTACGATGCTCTTGGGCAGGCGGAATTCCGGGATGCCGTAGCTTAACACTCCAGCCAGCTCGTGCAGGGCTTCAAAAACAGTGACCCGGCAGCCGAACTTGGTCATCTGGCCGGCAAAGGTCAGGCTGGCCGGTCCCGAGCCGATGGCCGCCACCTGCATGCCGCTGTTGTTCACGAGGGGCGTGGCAGAAGCCGCTCCGGCCTGGCGCTCGCAGTCCGAGGCGAACCGTTCCAGGTAGCCGATGGCCACGGGCGGCTTTTTCATCTTCTGATAGACGCATAGCGCCTCGCACTGCACTTCCTGCGGACACACCCGGCCGCACACGGCGGGCAGGGCATTGGTCTCCTTGAGTTTTTGCGCCGCTCCCAAGAAATCCCCTTTTTCGATGCGCTTGATGAACCCCGGGATATTGATATTGACCGGGCAGCCGCTGACGCAGGAGGGGGTGGCGCAATCCAGGCAGCGCTTCGCCTCCCTGACGGCCATCTCCTCCGGCAAGCCGCTATTGACCTCCCGGAAGCCCGTGATCCTTTCTGTGGGTGGCAATTCGGGCATCGTGACGCGGGGCAAGCCGCTTCTCTCCTTGGCGTTCATTTTCCCTCGCAGCTCTTCCCGCCAATCCTGGCTCCGGTCCGCATTCATTTCTTGGGAGTCGACGGCCATGACGTTTCTCCTTCAGGGCAACGTGCCAAGGTAACTGTCATAGGACTCTTTTTCCTCGGCCTTGTACGTGTTCAAGCGCTTGATCATTTCGTCATAATCGATTTCATGGGCATCGAATTCGGGCCCGTCGACGCAGACAAAGCGGGTCTTGCCGCCGACGGATACCCGGCAGGCGCCGCACATGCCGGTGCCATCGACCATGATCGTGTTCAGGCTGGCGATGGTCGGGACATTGTACTTTTTGGTCAGCAGGGCAACGAACTTCATCATCACCGCCGGCCCGATGGCCACGGCCAGCTGGACGGGCTCACGCACCAGAACCTCCTCGATGCCCACCGTGATCACGCCCTTTTTACCATAGGAGCCGTCGTCGGTCATGATGATCGTCTCGTCGGCGAACGCCGCCATCTCTTTCTCCAGGATCAGGAGATCCCGGTTCCGGGCGCCCAGGACCGCGATCAGTCTGTTGCCGGCATTCTTGAACGCGCGGGCGATCGGATAAAGGGGGGCGATGCCTACCCCGCCGCCGCAGGCCAGGACCGTCCCCAACTTGTCCACATGGGTTGGCCGGCCCAGGGGGCCGGAAACATCGAGGAACGCTGCACCGGGAGCCAGGTTCGCGATCTTGTGCGAGGAGGTGCCGACTTTCTGGATGATCAGGGTAATGGTCCCGCGCTCCTTGTCGGCATCGGCAATGGTCAGCGGGATGCGTTCCCCCTTTTCATCCGTGCGCACGATGACGAACTGGCCCGGGTTCTGCTTTTTCGCGATCAAGGGAGCTTCAACGACCAGCTTCACCACATTGTCCGACAAGGACTCTCTGTCAACAATCATGTTCATTAGGACAGCCTCCAGAATTGTTAACCATATCAAAATGACGATGTAAAAACAAATCTCATCTCCAAATAAAGTTTTTGTGAAAACACATTATTGCAAAACATAAAGAAATTGTATAGCAAATTAGTTTATGCCGTAATACCTTCTGCCCATAACGGTCTTCACCATTCATGTAAGCGCTAAAATTGTTGTCACTATTCCAAAACGCTGAATGGACAAAGATCTCCGGGAAAAAGTGTAAAGAAAACGATCAGCGGACAATGGAAATAGTGCAGGTCCTTGATGAAATACCTTGATTCCCCCGCTTTTTCAACTTGGCACGTCAATTGCTTATGGAATAATGGGCAAGCCAATGAGCACCCGGAAATTAAAAAAAGGAGAATAAAATGAATGAAAAAAAGATTTTGTTGATCGACGACGAGACGTCGCTGCAGCGCAGCCTGGCCATCGGCCTGATGCAAAAGGGATATGAAACCGAAGCCTGTGAAAACGGGATCAGCGGCCTGAAGGCCCTGGAGACGTTCAGAAAGAACCGCACTCCCCTGCATTATGTGGTGGTCGACGTCCGCCTGCCCGATATCGACGGCATCAAGTTGCTCAAGGTGATCAAGTTCAACTATCCCGAACTGCCCGTCGTCGTGATCACCGGCTACGGCAATAACGCGACCGAGGCCGACGCCAGGTCGGAAAAAGCTGACGCCTACCTGGAGAAACCGTTCACCGCCGAGGAACTGGCAGAGATTTTCGCCGGCCTCCCCAGCAAAGACGCCCTGCCGGCTGTTGCTGAAAACGAAAGCCCCGAGCCCGGCGGCGAGAAGTCGGTCAGCGCCTACGTGCTCCTGAATTTCGCCGATACGGCCGACTTGAGCGCCGCCTACCAGGAGCTGTACTTCATGGACAACATGCTCTACTGCGACGCCATCAAGGGCGACTTCGACCTGGCCCTGCTGCTGCAGGCGGCAACGATGTCCGAAATCCAGGCCATGGTCGAGACCAGGATCAAGAAGCTGCCCGGCATAACCGAGGCCGTCTTCCTGCCGGTGGATACGCCGCAGCTCTCGGCAAGCGCCGTTGACATCATCAGCACGGTGGACAAGGCGCTCGGGCGCGAAAAGGGAAACCCCGATTTGGCCAACAACGCCAACTTCGCCCGGAGCGCTTCATCCTACGTTTTCCTGGAGATCGAAAAGGAAAAGCTGGAAACCATTTTTCCCACGCTCTATATCAACGAGCAGGTCGTCTCCTGCGATTGCATCTCCGGCAACTTCGACATCGTGCTGCTGATGCAGGGCGCCAGCTTCGCCGAGATCGACCGCAACATCGCGACCAAGATCAAGCCCCTGGAAGGCGTGCTGCGCATCAAGGAAACGCCCATCATCAAACTGTTTGAAATGTAAGGCGAAATGTAAGATAATGGGGGCATGAACCCCAACGACCAACTGAAGGCTCAGCAGAAAAAGAACGGGCTCGCCGGCTTCAAAGTCGATCTGTGGAACTATGAGGGGGAACAGGGCGCCCTGATCCCCCTGCTGCAGGCAGCCCAGGACACGTACGGCTACATCCCCGCTTCGGCAATCGACCAGATCAGCGAGATCGTCGGCATCCCAGCGGCCGAGATCTACGGGGTGATCACGTTCTACTCCCAGTTCCGCCTCAAGCCGCTGGGAAAATACCTGATCAAGATCTGCGACGGCACCGCCTGCCACGTCAACGGCTCGGAGCGGATCGCTTCCATCGTCGAGGACGAGCTGCAGATCAGCGGCAACGACACCACCGAGGACGGCTTGTTCACCCTGCAGAAAGTGGCCTGCCTCGGCTGCTGTTCCCTGTCGCCGGTGATCATGATCAACGACGAGACCTACGGACGGCTTACGCCCAAGAAGGTCCAGCAATTATTGAAGGAATACAAAGCGAAAGCCCCAGATCCACAAACCGCCTGAATCGCGAGAAGGAGAAGCACCATGAAGACCATCAAAGTCGGTCTCGGCACATGCGGAGTTTCGGCCGGTGGCGAAAAGGTCTACACCGCCCTAAAAGAGGAGATCGCCCGGGAGAGGATCCCCGTCCAGCTGCTGGAGACGGGATGCATGGGGAACTGCTACCAGGAGGTTCTTCTCGAGATCATCGACGAGAAAGGCGACAGCCGCATGTACGGCAACGTGACACCGGACAAGGTCAAGCGGATCCTCGACGAGCAGGTCCGGCAGGACAAGCCCATCGGCGAATGGATCGTGAAGGGGACGGACGCGGCCGCCGAGGACACGTTCTTCTCCAAGCAGAAGCGCATCGTGCTGCGCAACTGCGGCATCATCGACCCCAACTCCATCGAGGAGTACATCGCGCAGGGCGGCTACCAGGCGATCCAGAAAGTGCTGAAGGAGTGCACGCCCGAGCAGGTCATCGAAACCGTCCTGAAGTCCGGGCTGCGCGGCCGCGGCGGGGCCGGATTCCTGACCGGTCTGAAATGGCGCTTTTGCCGCCAGGCGGCGGGAGACAAGAAATACATCATCTGCAACGCCGACGAGGGCGATCCCGGCGCCTTCATGGACCGCAGCACGCTGGAAAGCGACCCGCACACGGTGCTGGAAGGCATGATGATCGGCGCCTATGCCTGCGGTGCCGATGAGGCCTACATCTACTGCCGCGCCGAGTATCCCATGGCGGTAAGGCGGCTGCAGCACTCCATCAAGAAAGCGACCGAGAAAGGCTTCCTGGGCAAGAACATCTTCGGGTCCGGCATGAACTTGAAGATCAAGATCAAGGAGGGTGCCGGGGCCTTCGTCTGCGGCGAGGAGACGGCCCTGATCGCCTCCATCGAGGGCAAACGGGGCATGCCCCGCTTCCGGCCGCCTTTCCCGGCCCAGAAGGGATTGTGGGGCAAGCCGACCAACATCAACAACGTGGAGACCTACGCCAACGTCCCCTGGATCATCGTCAACGGCGCCGAGGCCTTCGCCGCCATGGGCACCGAGAACAGCAAGGGGACCAAGGTCTTCGCCCTGGCCGGCAAGATCGCCCGCGGCGGCCTGGTCGAAGTTCCCATGGGCCTGACCATCAACGAGATCATCTACGACATCGGCGGCGGCATCCGCGACGACAAGAAGTTCAAGGCCGTACAGATGGGCGGCCCGTCGGGCGGCTGCATCCCGGCCTCCATGGGCGACCTGCAGATCGATTACCAGCAGATCAACAAGACCGGGGCCATCATGGGCTCGGGCGGCATGGTGGTCATGGACGAGACGACCTGCATGGTCGAGATGGCCAAATTCTTCCTGCGCTTCACCCAGGATGAGAGCTGCGGCAAGTGCACCTTCTGCCGCATCGGCACCAAACGCATGCTGGAGATTTTGGAGCGCATCACCGACGGCCGGGGCCGGGAAGGCGACATCGAGCTTCTGGAGGACCTGGCCGACAAGATCCGCAACAACACCATCTGCGGCCTTGGCCAGACGGCTCCCAATCCGGTGCTGACCACATTGAAGTATTTCCGCGACGAGTATGAAGCCCACATCCGCGACAAGAAGTGCCCGGCCCACAGCTGCGCGCCGCTGCTGACCTTCACCATCCTGGCGGACGCCTGCACCGGCTGCACCCTCTGCGCCCGGGTCTGCCCCTCCAAGGCCATCACGGGCGAGAAGAAGAAAGCGCACCTCATCGACCAGGCCCTGTGCGTCAAGTGCGGCAAGTGTTTCGAGACCTGCAACTTCAAAGCCATCGTCAAAGAGTGAAGGGGAAAGCAGCCATGGACAAAGTGAAACTGACCATCGACGGAAGGGACGTGACCGCCCGCGCCGACCAGACCATACTGGAGGCGATCCACGAAAACGGCATCGCCGAGATCCCGACCTTGTGCCACGAGCCCAAGCTGCCGCCCTACGGCTCCTGCTACCTGTGCGTGGTGGAGGTCGAGGGCGTGGCCAAGCTGATCCCGTCGTGCTCCAGCCCGGTGGCCGACAAGATGGTCGTCCACACCGACAACCCGCGCATCCGTGAAGCCCGCAAGACCGCCCTGGAACTGCTGCTCTCGAACCATTACGCCGACTGCCTGGCCCCCTGCCAGCAGACCTGCCCAGCCGGGGTCGACGTCCAGGGCTACATCGCCCTGATCGCCATGGGCAAGCCGCGCGAGGCCGTCCGCCTGATCAAGCAGACCAATCCCCTGCCCCTGGTCTGCGGCCGCGTCTGCGTGCGCGAGTGCGAGGTGGCCTGCCGCCGCAACCGCGTCGACGACCGCGTGGGCATCGACTACCTGAAGCGCTACGCCACCGACATCGACATCGAGGATCCCTGGACGCCCGAGGTGCCTCCGGCCAACGGCAACAAGGTGGCCGTGGTGGGGGGCGGACCGGCCGGTCTGACCTGCGCCTATTACCTGATCCTGAAAGGCTACGCGGTCACCCTCTTTGAAAGGGCCCCGCATCTGGGAGG
>JALOLC010000138.1 GCA_025456175.1 Acidobacteriota bacterium
ATGAAGCGAACCATCCTTGTCCTTGCACTCTGCCTGCTTGCGGCGCTGCTGAAGGCGGAAGATGTTTTAACCGTGGCCGAGAGCTCCAACTACACGAAAACCTCACTGTATGAAGATGTCATGGAATTCCTGCGCCAGGTGCAGGGAAAATCTGGCCTGCTGAAGGTGTTGCCGCTGACGACCTCGAGCGAGGGGCGGATGGTGCCGCTCGTGGTGCTGAGCAAGGAAGGGGTCAGCCGTCCGGGCGACCGGATTCTCTTCGCCAAGCCGGCCGTGCTGGTCATGGCCAACATCCACGCCGGCGAGGTCGAGGGCAAGGAGGCGTCGCTGATGCTCATCCGCGACATCGCCCTGGGCAGGATCCCCGGCCTGCTCGATGCGCAGGTGCTGCTCTTCATCCCGATCTTCAACGCCGACGGCAACGACAAGCTGGGGCGCAACCGCCGCGATCTCGGGCCCGAGCTGGCCGGAGTGCGCTACAACGGCCAGAACCTCGACCTGAACCGCGACTACCTGAAGCTGGAGTCGCCGGAGGTCCAGGCGCTGGTCGCCTTGTTCAACTCCTGGGATCCGGTGCTGACTGTCGACATGCATACCACCAACGGCTCCTACCACCAGGAACCGGTGACGTACTCGACCCTGCTCAATCCCAACAGTCCGGCCAAACTCCGTGATTACATGTGGCAGAAATTCTTCCCGGCCGTAACCCTTGAGCTGAAAAAGACCCATGGCTTTGACAGCGTGCCCTATGGAAATTTCGTTGACCGGGAATTCCCTGAAAAAGGCTGGGAGAACGATTCCCTGGACGCCCGCTACGGTTCCAATTACATGGGCCTGCGCAACCGCTTCTCCATCCTCAGCGAAAATTATTCCTATGCTGATTTCAGGACGCGCGTGTTTTCGGCGCGGGCATTCATGATTTCGATCCTGGACTTCACGGCAAAAAACGGCAGGTTCATGGTCGAGCTGGCCCGCCAGGCCGACCTGGAAACCACCCGCGGTTATGCCGGCCAGGATTTTGTCCTGGAATTCAAGCCGGAAAAGCTTTTTGACATCACGCTCAAAAGCTATGAGTTCGTCAAGGAGGTCATCCGTCCCGAGGACCGCGCCAAGTATCCTTCCTGGGTCGGCGATTTCATCATGAAGAAGACCGATGTCCACAAGGACTACAGGGTGCCCTATCTCTCCCTGGCCGTGCCCACCCGCACCCTGCCGCTGCCGGCCGGCTATGTCCTGGCTCCCCACCAGCCCGAGGTGCTGGCCAACCTGAAGCGTCACGGCATCCGCGTCGAGCGGATACTGGCGGGCTTCCAGACCGAGGCGGAGAGCTTCAAGATCGCCACGCTGGAGGTCGGCAAGACCCTTTTTCAGGGACATGCGCTGAACACCCTCAAGGGGCAGTACGAAAAGAACGAGACGGAGATCCCGGCCGGATCCTTTTACGTTGGCCTGGACCAGCCCCTGGCGCGCCTGGTGCCGGTGCTGCTCGAGCCTGAGTCGGTCGACAGCCTGGCCGCCTGGGGATTCTTCAACCGCGTCATCGTCCAGCAGTGGAGCAATCGCCCCGGCCCCTACCCGGTCTGGCGCCTGGCGCGGCGTCCCGCCGTGCCCATGCTGAGCGAGTGAGGGGCGCGTGCTGGAAACCCTGAGCGAGCGACTGGGCAAGGTGCTGCGCTTTCTGCGCGGCGAGGTGCAGATCACCGAGGAGAACATGGCCCAGGCCCTGAAGGAAATCCGCATGTCGCTGCTGGAGGCCGATGTCAACTTCAAGGTGGTCAAGCAGTTCGTCGAGAACGTGCGCCAGAAGTCCATGGGCCGCGAGGTGCACGAAAGCCTCAACCCCACCCAGCAGGTGATCCAGATCGTCCAGAGCGAGCTGACGTCCCTGCTGGGCGCGGAAAACCGCGAACTGAACCGCAGCCCGCTCAAGCCGACCGTCATCATGCTGACCGGGCTGCAGGGCTCGGGCAAGACCACCACAGCCGGCAAGCTGGCGCTGCACCTGAAGGGGCTGGAACAAAGCTCCCTGCTCTGCTCCCTTGACCTGAAGCGCCTGGCCGCCGCTGAGCAGCTGGAGACCATCGCCCGTGAGAGCGGCAGTGCCTTTTTCCGCAGCGATCTCTGCGACCTGCCCGCCCTGGCGCGCGAGCTGAGGAGGACGGCCGCCGAGACCGGCTATGACTACGTCATCGCCGATACCGCCGGCCGCCTGCACGTCGACGATGAGCTGATGGACGAGCTGCTCCGCGTCAAGGAGGCCCTGCAGCCGGCCGAGACGGTGTTCGTCGCCGACGCCCTGACCGGCCAGGACGCCGTCAACTCGGCCCGGAGCTTCGCCGACAAGATCGGCATCGACTCGATCATCCTGACCAAGCTCGACGCCGATGCCCGCGGCGGCGCGGCCCTCTCCATCGTCAGCGCCACCCAGCGGCCGATCAAGTTCATCGGCACCGGCGAGAAGCCGGGCGACCTGCAGAAGTTCCATCCCGGGCGCCTGGCCGCCAAGATCCTGGGCATGGGGGACGTGCTGACCCTCATCGAAAAGGCGCAGAAGGAGTTCGACGAGAAGCAGGCCGAGGTCCTCTCGCGGCGCCTGCTGGAGAACGAGTTCAGCCTCGACGACTTCCTGGCCCAGCTGAGGCAGCTGGAGAAGCTGGGGCCCATGGAGGAGGTCTTGGGCATGCTGCCCAACCTGGGCTTCAAGGGCGACCTTTCGGGCGTGCGCATGGACGGGAAGCGGGTGCGCCACCTGATGGCCGTCATCGAATCCATGACCCGCAAGGAGCGGGAGAATCCCAAGATCATCGACGGCCGCCGCCGCCTGCGCATCTCCCGGGGGTCGGGCCGGCCGGTTTCCGAGGTCAACCAGGTGCTGAAAAGCTACATGGAGATGAAGAAAAACTTCAAGAAGCCGCTGTTGCGCAAGCTGCTTAAAAAATTTGACAATTTTTCCAAAATGAGGTAAATTGAGGTTTCGCAAGTCCAGATAGGAGCATACTTCATGGTCGTCATCCGCTTGACAAGGTTCGGAGGAAAAAAGAAGCCCTACTACCGCATCGTCGCCGTGGACCGGGAAAAACCGAGGGAATCGGCCTACATCGACCTGCTTGGCCAGTATACCCCCCTGACCCATCCGGCTCAGGTCAAGATCGACATGGAAAAATACAATCAGTGGATCCGCAAGGGAGCGCAGCCGTCCGTGACGGTCAAATCGCTGGTCAAGAAGCTAAATACAGGAAAATAAGGAGGTCCACGTGAAACAACTAGTTGAAACGGTGTGCAAATCCCTGGTTGACAACCCCGACCAAGTCACGGTGACTCAAATCGACGGCGAGCAGACCACCATCCTGGAACTCCGCGTCCACCAGTCCGACCTGGGCAAGGTCATCGGCAAGCAGGGCCGGACGGCCCGGGCCATCCGCACGATCCTGGCCGCTGCCGGCATGAAGCAGCGCAGACGATACAACTTGGAAATAATCGAGAGTTTTGACCAGCAGCCTCATTGATCGTAATTGGTTTTGATCGGGACGATAATCAGAACGAGGGGGAACAGGGGGGAACTGGTCGTCAGTCTTTCCCCGGGCGCGGCTGCGCCGGCAGAGGGAAGCGCGGTCGAGCTGAGGTCGAGCAAACGCGCGTTTCCCCAGACCCTTGAGCGTGTCGCCATTGCCGGCGACAATGCCCTCTTCACCCTCAGCGGCGCCCACAGCATCAGCGAGGGACTGCGCTTCGTCGGCTGCACGGTCTGGGCCGCGGGCCCGCTGCCCAAGGCAAATCACGGCTCGAGCGTCCTCGGCTTCAAGGTCTTTGATGGCCAGGGGGAATTCTGGGGGACGGTCCGCGCCCAGCCGCAGTTCTCCCTCAACCAGGTGCTGGAGATCGAGGACGCGTCGGGTGCGACGATCTACGTGCCCTGGCACGACCAGCTGGTGACCCAGGTCGACCGCCGCGCGCGTTCCATCGTCATCGACCCCCCCGCGGGATTGCGGGACCTGAACAAGTGAAATTCTCGGTCATCACCATTTTCCCCGACCTGGTGCGGAATTTCCTCGAGCATGGCC
>JALOLC010000139.1 GCA_025456175.1 Acidobacteriota bacterium
ACGATGAAACCAAAACCAAGACCGTCAATAAGGCGCGCATGGTTTTTGTTTCTAAATTGTGCTTTTTTGTGTTCGTCATTCCTTGTCTTTGCCTCCGTTTTTGAAGAGCTCATCCATCACCTCCAGGGCGAAGCGTCCGTTGACCACCGCCGGGCCGATGCCCATTTCGAAGGCGACCTCGACGGCCTCGAGGACCTCCCGCTCCGTGGCGCCGTCCTTGACCGCCTCGCCGATGTGCCACTGCATGCACGACTCGCAGTTGTTGACCACGCTGATGCCGATGGCAATCAGCTCTTTGGTCTTTTTCGCCAGGGCGCCGGCGCGGAAGGTCGCCTGCTCCAGCTCCTGAATGACCTTGAAAACCTTCGAGTTGTACTTGAGCAGTTGGCCGCTGGCCCATTTGCGCTGCCGGATCAGCCGATCGATTTTTTCCATGAATGGTCTCCTTCCCTGCTTTTTGGCTGTACAATTCCCGCCTTTCGCGATGCGCTCGGGAGGCGGCGATGCCCGGCTATTTTTTCAGCTCGCTCTCGATGCGCTCGATGAACTTCTTGCCGTTCTCGTTGGCCGGATTCAGTTCCAGCGATTTTTTGTAGAGTTCCAGGGCTTTTTGCTTGTCGCCCTTTTCATAGCAGGCTTCGGCAAGGCTGTCAAAGGCGTTCCACGAATTGGGATGCAGCTCGGCATTGAGTTTGAAGATCTGCAAAGCGCCTTCTTTGTCCTTCAGCTGCTGCAGCAGCCAGTAGCCCAGGCTGTTCAGTTCGGCGTCACTGTAAAAATACTTTTTCCTGTCCTTGAGGACGTCGCCGCTGAGCTCGGCGAAGCCGGCGCCGAAATTGTCCCGGCCAAGCAGCCCCTGGATGGCAGCGCTTAGCGCGATCTTCCCGGAATAGACCTGGTAGAGATGCTGGACGGACATCTGATGCCCCTGGTTGGTGATGCCGGGGCTTCCTACCAGCTGGGGAAACTTGTCTTTCAGCGTATAGGCGGCGCTGAATTGGCTGAAGTCGCCGCCCGCCTTGGCCATGGCCTCTATATCTGTCAGCAGGGTTTTCAGATAGTCGAAACGGTTCTTGAATCCCTCGCAGGTCAATTCGCCGTTCCAGTGCCCGGTGATGAAATGCCGGATCCCGTCCCTGCGCGCGATCAGCTCCTGCCAGTTCCTCACCAGTATGGGGTAGTCCTCGGCCAGGCCGGTGCGGATGGCGAAGGTGGCCAGGCAGCCGGGTGTGTCGGTCAGCCACTTGTCGGCCATCATGTCGCCGGTATTGGTACAGCTCGAAGGTGACGTCGACGCAGTCGAGCCGCATTTGCTCCTTGAAGGTCCTGGTGGGGAATGTGGGCTTGGGTGAGGCGTTCAGGTATTCGGCTGTCAGGGTGCTGACGACCAGCTGTTCTTCGGCGGCCGCTTTTTTATCAGCCTCGACCTTGCCGGACGCCAGTTGCTCCCGCTGTTCCTTAATGTACCCCGTGATCCATTCGCTGCGCCGGGGGATATCCCTGAACATCTCCTCCATCATGGCCTTGACGTTCTCGTGGGCGATGATCTGGCAATCGGCATAAACGCCGTTGCCGCTGACATGGTCGACATGGCCATGGGTGTTGATCAGGTACTTGAAATCATTGCGCCCGAGCTCCTTGGCGATGATCTTGCGGAAAGCCTGGTCGAGCTTGGGGATGTTGGTGGTATCGATCACCACGATGCCTTTCTTGGTGGCGACGGCGCAGACGGCGGTCGATGAGACATGGTCGCCGACCCATACGCGCACCACGCCCGGGGCAATGGTTTTCACGTGCAGGGGCAGCCCCTCGACCGTCTCTGCCGCCGGGGACAACCCGGTCACGGCGATCCACAGCATGGCAACAAGCATGGATTTTTTTATCATCGTGTGCCTCCTTTGTTTATCGGTTCTCTACTCATATAGACGTTTGACGATCACTTTCGGCTATGGCGAAACACGAACGATGCCCAGCCGTCCCAGGCCGGATGGTCGGTCAAGCGGACCGGGTCGCGGCGGCTATGGGGAGATCCAACCCCTAACATCGTCGTGGCAAAGAGCGGCAAGAACTTCATGGCCGGCTTCCTGGGTGGCGAATGCTGTCCATTTAATTTCAGATCTTCAGCCGGTAGGTGAACTTGAGCATGAAGATGTTGTCGCCGGGAGCGCGAAGCATGTGGCCGAGGTCGCGGCCGAGAGAGAGGTCCCCGGGGTCCCGGTAGTCGGCGCGGTTCTGCGTCCAGACCAGGAAGAGGGTGGAGCCCAGCCGGTATTCCCAGCGCAGCACGACCGTTCCCCGCAGCGACTTGTAGTTGAAATCGGGATCGGCGAGGGTGATCGGGGCGCCGCCGTCGCCCGGGTCGATCACGTATCGTCCCTCCTCGCGGACGAGGGTCGAAGCTCCGCTTCCGTAATCCAGGAAATCCCAGCTCCGCGGCCGGCTGAGCTCCTTGATCCCGTCATAAGCTCCCACCGCGATGAAGGGCTGGATGTAGGCCTGCAGGCTGAGCCGGGGCGAAAAAATCCAGTTCAGGCGGATGGAGCAGGAGAGCGTTTTCTGGCTCAGGCTGCCGAAAATGTGGCGCGTGCCGTAGGTGGCGGCCTGGACCGGGTCGGCGACATTGGCCAGCCACTGGGCGGGATTTCTGTCCTCTTCGTACGCGGGCGAAAGCGTCAGGTTGAAATTCGTGCCGGGCTTCCAGTTCAGGCTGATCGAGCCGCTGTGGTTCGACCTTCCCCAATCGCTCAGGAAATGGTAGCCGCCGAAGCTGAGCACCAGCGGCTTGCTGCCGTTGCTCGAGACGCCCCAGTCGATCCAGTCGAAGCGCTGCATCCACACCAGGGGGCCGCCGCGGGTCAGGGTGTTGCTCCAGCGCGCCGGGTTGTGGCTCCATTGCCAGTAGGCGGACCAGAAGTTGGTGAAGGTCAGGTCGTTGATCAGGATGATCCGCTGCTCCCCGATCAGGTCCCAACCGAAGTTGTAGTTCCTCTGGGTGAACAGGAGCAGGTCCCATTCCTTGATGAACTTCCATTTCTTGAACGAGCGGTATCCCAGCATCAGGTGGCCGTTGATGATGTCTCCCTGCGATTGGAATCCCATGTCGCGGGAATCGAATCCCGGGGAGATGAAGCCGATCGCGGCGTTGAAGAGAATGTTGCCCTTCTCCTTGTTCAGCGAGAAGCGGCCGGCCAGCCCCGACAGCGAAGTGGCCTCCTCGTCCAGCTCCAGGTAGTCGGCGTCGGGCTGCTGGAAATAATGGGGATATGCCCGCTGCAGCCCGACGATCTGTTCCCGGGTCCCGGATACGCTGCTCCCGGCCAGCCAGCCCGTCGCCGCCCACATTTTTTTCCTGTCCAGGAAACTCCAGCCGTCCACGCCGAAGCTGAACGCCTCCCGGCTCATGATGGCGGCAAGATCAGCGCTGCGCAGATCGCGCAACACGGCGGTGGCGATGAATCCCAGTCCCTGCCGGCCCTGGTTGAACTCTTTCTGGAGCCGGGCGGTCGAATAGCCGGCAAACGGCTCAACCTCCCAGTCGGACCGGGCGCCATTCAGGTCGATCTCGGCGAACTCCCTCTGGGTCAGGGCCGTCAGCAATCCCAGCTTCCAGCCACTGCCGAGTGTGCCGCTCAGCTTGCCGGCCCCCAGGATGGTGGTCCATTCCGGATAGTCCACATAGCCCTCCGTGTCGGCATATCCTTGCGGCGCCCGGCCGATGCGGCGGCTGTAGAACAACCGCGGGTTGCTCCAATTGGCGCCGATGTTGCTGGTCGCCCCGCCGTAACCGAAATTGAATATCGGGGCTCCCTCGAGGAAGAAGGGGCGCTTCTCGGAATAGTAGCTTTCGGCTGCCGAAAGGTTGATCACGGCCGGATCCACTTCCACCTGGCCGAAATCGGGATTGAGCGTCAGGTCCATGGTCAGGCTGCTGGATAGCCCCAGCTTGATGTCGGCGCCGGCGTTGGCCAGGAATTCGCTGCCGCTGCGGAACGGGTTGCCGGGCTCCTCCTGCAGGAAGTTCGCCTTGCCGATCAGGTAGGGCGTCACCTCGAAAAGCGTCTTGGGATCGATGGCCTTCATTCCCTCCATGCGGGCGAAGCGCGAAACAAAGCCGCTCTCCGTCTTGGGCACCCAGGAAAAGTACGCCCGCTCGTTCTTGCGCTTGATGTCCCTGCGGAAGTTCACTCCCCAGAGATATTCTTCGCCGTTACTCTTTTTATTGAAGCGCAGCTGGTCGAAGGGAATGCGCATCTCCACCGTCCAGCCCTGTTCATCGATATGCGTCGCAGCCTCCCAGTTGCCGTCCCAAAAGCTGTCGGTCCAGGAGTCGTTGTATATGACCCGGTCCGTGATCGACCCGGAGGGATTGACCGCGAACATGAAGCCGCTTCTCTTGTCGTACAGGGGATCCACGCAGAAAAAGAAGTAGTCCGCGTCCACCGATTCGTCCCGGCGCGAAAGCAGGCTGATGATCTTTTTGGGCTCGGAATCGTGCAGGCGCGCCGCCACGTAGATGGCGCTGTCGTCATAAGCCAGCCAGACATCGGTCTTTTCGGAGCAGGGCTGGCCGTCGTCGGGATCGTTCTGGGTGAAGCCGCTGATCGCTTCCCGCTGCCAGTCCGCCTCATCCAGGCGGCCGTCGATCTTCACCCGGCCCGCCAGGCGCTCGGCCCGCACCACGCGCTGGGGCTGGGGCGCGGCAGCGCTATCCTTTTTCGACGGCACGAACGAAGCCCAGCCGTCCCAGGCCGGGTGGTCGGTCAGGCGGAGCGGGTTGCTGCCGTCCCGGTTGACCTGGTAGACCTCGAAATTGCCGTCGCGCACGCTCTGGAAGACGATGAAGCGGCCGTCGGGCGACCACATGGTGTTCTCGTCGCGGGTCTCGACCGCCGTAACCGCCCGGTCGTTCGAGCCGTCGGCGCTCATGACGCGGATCATCCCCTGCATGCGGCCGTCGGCCCTGAACTTGCGGGAATAGGCGATCTCCCTGCCGTCGGGCGACCAGGCCGGGAAGATCTCCCACTCGGGGGTGTTCGTGAGCCGCGACTGCCCGCTGCCGTCGGCGGCCATGGTATAGATCTCGTAGTTGCCGTCGCGGCTGGACATGAACACGATCCTGGAGCCGTCAGGTGAAAGGAAGGGGCGCTCGTCGCGGGCATCGTTGTT
>JALOLC010000038.1 GCA_025456175.1 Acidobacteriota bacterium
GGGATTCTCGATGATGCGCCCCAATTCGACGCCGTTGGCGTAGAAGATGAAGGTGGGGATTCTTTCGATCTCCAGGTCGGCCACGTAGTGCTTCTGGCCTGGCGTTGACTTGCGCTCCACCTCGTAGAAACACACCGTGAACTCGGGGACGTTCAGCGCGTCCAGGATCTTCAGGAACACCGGGACGTGGTTCAGGGAATCGCTGCACCAGTAGGCGAAATAGACGTCGGCCTTCAGCCCTGCGGCCCGGGTTCTCAGGTTCTCGATCAGGGCGGCGTCCGGGACAACCAGGTCATAGACCTTTTTCCACTCCACATCCTTCAGGATATCGGCCTTGGCCACCGCCCTCTGGCCCCAGGCGCAGTGAACGGCGAACAGCAGTGCCACGGTCAGGATGGTCTTTTTCATCATGGCTCCTATGGGTGGTAGATGATCCTCACGGTGCCTTTCCTGCCCAGGAATACCTCGTCATTGTCCTTGAGCTGGCATTCGCCGACCTTCTCGTCGTGCACGTAGATGCCGTTGGTGGAGTTGCAGTCCTTGACGAAGACCTGGCCGCTGCGGACGAAGATCTGGCAGTGCAGCTTGGAGACGATCGGCTCCTGGATGATGACCAGCGATTGGGCGGGATCGCGGCCGATCGGCAGCGGATTGTCCGTGACTAAGTACGAGTTGAGCAGCTGGCCGTTGACCCGGACGTCGATCTTGCCGTGAAGGCTGGGTGAAGCGGCGGCGGCCGGCGGCGGGGCAACTTCCGCCAGACCCTCGATCTGGGTCGCGCCCAGGTCGGCCGGGGCAGCGGCGGCCGGCTTGGGCGCCTCCAGCAGGGAAGGCGAACCGGTGTCCTGGCGGCGGCGGGAGAACCAGACGAACAGGGCGACGACAACAAGCGCTGCCGCGGCGATCCCCAACAGCATGGCCCCGCTCCCCTTTCCGGCGCCGAGGAGAAAAAGGGCGGCGCCAGCGCGGCCCAGCCTCAGAAGCGATTGACGATGGTTCATCGTGGCCTCCTATAACACGTAGCGTTTGAGGAAATCGACGAGGAACTTCGCTTTTTGCAGCCGGCGCAGCTTGTTGGCCACCATGAACTCCTCGCTGATCTCCTGTCCGCCGCCGACCCCTTCGATGCGGATGCGCGTGCCTCTTTCCAGCCGGATCTGGAAGATGTTGTCGCCGCTGAGCGCGAGGCTGTGGTCGCCGCGGGTATTGGAATTGAATAGGATGAGCTTTTTCTTGAACTTGAGCTGCCCCGAGCAGAAATCGACGCTTGCGCCATGAAGGTGCACCAACTCCAGCGAGACGAGCAGGTTGTCCTCCAGCGCCCGCGCCCAGAGCCTCTCGGCGGCGGCGAACTGGTTCATGAGGAACTTGACCTTGCCCAGTAAGGGGAAGGCGCGACTCTCGGCGCCGGAGCCGACCAGGGCGTCTGCCAGGCGGTCGGCGGCGGCCAAGTTCCGGGCTTCCAGCAGCCCGCGCAGGCGGACCAAATCATCATCCAGGCTGCCCAGTTTTTCGGCGGGGGGGAGTGTCCTCGCCGGCTGGACGTCCGGATCGTCGGGCGCCTTCTCCACGGGGCGGGCGGCCGAGTCGGCGGGCGCCTTGGACTTTTCACTTTTAGATCCAACGGGGTTAGGATCCTTGGCCGGCGGGCCCGGGACCTGGGCGGTCTCCGCAACCTGCTTCTCGCCGCCGGCGCCTTCGTCGCCGGCCGGCGCTGCCTGGTTTTTGCCGCTATCCGCTGCGAGCCCGGCGGCGCCGCTCGCGGGCGTCCCCGAAGCGTCTTCCCGACCCGCCCCGTTTGTTTCCGCAGCCGCTGCCTTTTCCCCGGGAAGGGTCGGCGCGTCCATGGCATTCCCTCCCAATCCGGAGGCCTGGACCGGCGGCGGCACGGCATCGCTGCCGCCGCCCCGATGCTCGGGCAAGGCTCTTTTTCCCGTCAGGAAAACAAACAAGGCCAGGCCCGCTATCAGCGCCAGCAGGAAAGAAATGACCAAAAGCGGCGACAGGCGGGAGCGGCTCCGCATCCCGGCCGGCGGCGCGCCCGCCGGCGCCGGGCGGGGAAACGGAAGCGGAGCGATCAGTCCGGCCTTGGTCATCTCATTGCCGATGGCGTGGAGTGCCGCGATCATGTCGTGGGCGTTCTGGAAGCGTTTTTCCGGCTTCTTCTGCAGGGCGGTCAGGATGAACTTTTCCAGCTGGATGCCGATCTCCGGATTGAACAGGGAGGGCCGCGGCGGGGGCGTCTCCAGGTGGGCCTTCTGGATCTGGAACTCGGAGTTGGTCTCGGAATCGAAGGGCACACGCCCGGTGAGCACCTCATAGAACGTGATGCCCAGGGAGTAGAGGTCGGTGCGGCAATCGATGTCCTTGCCGACGATCTGTTCGGGCGAGGTATACCAGGGAGTGCCGACCATCATGCCGGTCTTGGTCAGCCCCTGGGCGCCCAGGATCTTGGCGATGCCGAAATCGGATATCTTCACCTTGCCGTCGGGGGTGACCAGGATGTTGGCCGGCTTGATGTCGCGATGGATCACGTTGTGCGCGTGGGCGTAGCGCAGCCCCTCCGCGATCTGGCCGATGATGCCGACGGCCTCGCCGGGGTGAAGCTGCCTTTTCTCCTGCAGCATCTCCTTGAGACTCCGGCCCGCCACGTATTCCATGGCGATGACGTACTGGCCCTCGATGCGGCTGAAGCTGAAGATGGTGACGATGTTGGGGTGGTTCAGGCGGGCCTGGGTCATGGCCTCGATCTTGAAGCGCTCCATCAACTGCTGGTTCCCGGCCAGCGCCGGGTGGATGACCTTCAGGGCGACCTCGCGGCCGAGCATGGTGTCCTCGGCGAAAAAGATGGTGCCCATCCCGCCCTGGCCGATCTCGGCCTTGATGAGGAAATCCCCCAGCTTCCCGCCGATCGTGATCATGTTTCGCAGGCCAGCGCAAAGAGCTTGTTGCCGTCGTTGACGATCAGCTTGCGGCCGTCGACCATGTCCACCAGCACCTTGACGATCCGCAGCCGGAAATTGTTGAAATGGTAGCGATGGCTCGCCAGCGTGCGCCCGCCATCCAGCTCCACGCACTCGTCGGGGTAATACCCGCGCAGGGCCTGGCCGTCGAGATACTCGAGGAGCAGGGGCTGAGGAAGCCGCAGGCCGGGAATGTCCCGGGACTTCACGACGATGTCGCGGACACTGAATACCGAGGTGCGGCCGCTGGCCGGGTCGCTGTAGAGCATGGTCATGCGGCCGCCCAGGTCCTTGAAGGAGAGTCGCGCTGCGGCCGACACGTCGAGGTCGTCGATCACGGCCGGCAGGCTTTCCGGGGTCTGCCAGTCCTTGATCTCGAAGTAGCGCCGCTGGTCATGGAAGATGAAGATGCGGCCGTCGATGTAGTCGGGGACGATCGGGCCCTGGAGGCCGGCGATCCTGTACAGGGAGACGCTGCCGGGCTTGCTTTCCTTGGAGCTCACCTGCTTCTCGAACTGGATGCGCAGCAGGATCCTGCCCTCGCTCTGGCGGAGGAGCTGGTAGCCGAGGGTTTGCGTCGGCTCCCGCCGCAACAGGTAGATCTCGCCGTCACGACTGGGCACGACCTGGTCCTCGCCGCCCAGCTCGATGGACGTCATGTCGGGGCCGTCCAGTCTGAGCACGAAAAGCCGCCGTTCGCGGACGACAACCAGCTTGCCGCCGCTCAGGAAGCGGCAGTGGGCGGCGGCCACGCCCAGGCCGGCGAGCGGCGACGAATCGATTTCGGTGATGCGCGGGGCCCTGCTCATGGCGGCCTGCGGCTTTCTGGCGGCCTTGCCGCTCTCGACTTCCCCGGCGCCGCGCTCAGGGGCAAGAAACAGGAGCCAGAGGCCGGCGAGAATGGCCAGCAGCACCAGCAGCGACAGGGCCTTGACCAGCTTGCGCCGCGGCTTGCTCAGGCGGATGGGCTTCGTCTTTTCCAGCGTCTCCAGCGTCCCGAGGCGGACGACCTGGACGGTGATGTTGTCGGTGCCGCCACGCGCGTTGGCCAGCTTGACCAGGGCATGGGCCGCCTCCTCGGGGTAGCTGTCCATGGTTACATTCATCAGC
Organism: Acidobacteriota bacterium; assembly: GCA_025456175.1. Classification (GTDB taxonomy): domain Bacteria; phylum Acidobacteriota; class Aminicenantia; order UBA2199; family UBA2199; genus UBA2199. The sequence continues at coordinate 4,074 of JALOLC010000038.1, forward strand.
GTCCCGTCATCGACCATGTTGCTGAGCCCGTCGGAGCACATGACCAGCGCATCGCCCTCCTCAAGGGCGATGTCGCTCTGCATTTCCGGGGTGAAGCTCTCGCGGGCGCCCAGCGACATATAGAGGACGTTTTTCTGCGGATGATCGCGGGCTTCGTCGGCCGAGATCCGTCCCTCCTCGACCAGCTTCTCCACGAAGGAGTGGTCGGTGGTGAGGCGGCGGATGCGGCCCTTGCGCACCAGGTATACGCGCGAATCGCCGACATGGGCGATGGCGGCCTTCATGCCGGCGACGACCACGGCCGAGAAGGTCGTTCCCATACCGCGCTTGGCGATGTCGCTGGCGGCCTTTTTGAAGACCATGGAGTTGGCCTTGCGCATCGACAGCTCCATGCTGGCCTGAATGGGAGTGCCCTTCTTCCTCAGGCTGCGGTAGGAGTCGAAGAAGGTCTCCGAGGCCAGCTTGGAGGCGACGTCGCCGGCCTGGTGTCCGCCCATGCCGTCGGCGATAATGAACAGGAATTCCTCTTCGGCGATCTTCTCGTTGAGAAAAAAATCCTCGTTGGCGGTGCGCACCCTGCCGATGTCGCTCTGGGCGAAAAAATGGATATCCATCCGCACCCGCTCAGCAACGGCCGGCGCTGCCGGCCGGGCCGTTGCGGCTTCTAGCCAACCCCGCTCGCTTCCGCGGCAAACACATGATGGGCTGCCTCCGATTTTTAATTAGCATATCGGCCTTTCAATGTCAATCTGGCCGGCCGGCTTCAGGAACGGGGCGGGGCGGCCCCCCGGTCCGTCGGGACCGGGACGTCGGGGCGGGGCGGGCCGGCCTTGGCCAGGGCGTTGGCCACCAGCTGCCGGTAGCGTTCCGGCGTGTAGTTCTTGCGGCAGAAATCCAGGGCCTGCCCGGCGATGCGCCGCCCCTCCGGCCCGGCGGCGCGCACGATGGCGGCGGCGAGCGCCGCCGGCTCCGGCTTGGCCAGGAAAGCGATGTCCGGAGTGATGGTCTGCGTGTGGGTGGGCAGATCGGTGGCCACCAGCGGCACGCCGCTGGCCAGGTAGGAATAAATCTTCAGCGGGATGTTGGTCCCCAGGGTGCGCGGCGAGACCAGGACGTCTGCGGCCTGCAGGTAGTTCGGGATCTCGGCGGCGGGTTTTTGCCCGAGCAGCGCCACCCGCTCGGCCAGTCCCCGCGCTTCCAGCCCGCGGCGCAGCTCAGCGGCATGCCCTGGTAGGGTTCCAGGGTGCCGGTGTACAAAACGATCTTGGCGCCTGCGGCGGCGATCTCCAGTTTCAGCCGCTGTCCGGCGTCGGCGTCGCCGCCGGGGGGCCGGTCGTCCATGAAGTTCTCGATCAACGTCAGCTTGGCCGCGGCGGTGATCGCGGCGGCGTGGTCGAAGAGGGCGCGGCAGATGACGATGACCGAGGCGGCATTGCGCAGGGCCGTCTTTTCGACCAGGCGGAAAATGCCGACCACGAGGCGCGAGCGGGAGAACTGGAAATTGTCCATCTGCTGCACCAGCGAGGAGTGCATGTCGTACAGATGGGGCGTCCGCGTCAGCTTCTGGAACACCACGCCCATGAGGCTGCCCTCCTCATGGGTGTGGAGCAGGTCGTAGCGGCTGCGCAGCAGGCGGCCGAGCGCCTTGAAAAAAAGAAAAAAGTCCAGGACCACTTTGGCCGCGGACGGGCCGGTCCTGACCTCGCCGATCCCCGGCGGCCGCCAGCAGCGGAAGATGCGCAGCCCCGGGATCTGCTTGTCTTCCCCGAACGGATAGGTGACCAGGTCGACCTGGTGGCCCAGGCCGCTGAGCGCCTGGATGCGGAAGTACTCGGAAAAGGGCGTGCCCCTGGGCTCGAAAAAAGGCTCGGGGGCGATCATCAGGATCTTCAATCGTCGAAGCCGATGGTCTGGCGGATGGCGTATTCGTTCTTGTCCAGCCCCTCGTGGTAGATGCGTGACAGCATCTCGGCCAGCAGCCCCAGCGAGATGGCCTGGAAGCCCAGGAAGAACATCAGCAGCGTGAAGAAGAGCAGCGGCCGGCCGGCGATGGGCTGGTTGAGGACGAACTTGGCGTAGGTCAGGTAGGAGCCGCTGACGAGGCCGGCCAGGAACAGCAGCAGCCCGGCGCCGCCGAAGACCTGCAGCGGCCGGTGCGAGTAGGCCAGCAGGAACTTGAGCGAGATCAGGTCGAGGATGACCCGGAAGGTCCGGCCCAGACCGTACTTGGACCTGCCGAACCTGCGTTCGCGATGGTTGACCACGACCTCGGCGGAGCGGATGCCCATGCGCGAGGCGATGGCCGGGATGTAGCGGTGCATCTCGCCGTAAAGCCTCAGGTTCTTGACCACGTCGCTGCGGAAGCCGCGCAGGGTGCAGCCGTAGTCGTGGATCTTGACGCCGGTGATCCAGGAGATCAGCTTGTTGCCGAAAAAGGAGGGCACGCGCCGGGTCAGCCACTTGTCGTGCCGGTTCTTGCGCCAGCCGTTGACGATGTCGAAGCCCGCGGCCACCCTGTCCACCAGCAGCGGGATGTCGGCCGGGTCGTTCTGCAGGTCGGCGTCCATGGCCACGACCACCTCGCCGCGGCAGCGCTCGAAGCCGGCCGAGATGGCGGCGCTCTGCCCGAAGTTCTTGCGGAACAGGACGACCTTGACCCGCGGATCGCGGTCGTGGAGCGCCTTCAGCGCCGCCAGCGAGCCGTCGGAGCTGCCGTCGTCGACGAAGATGATCTCGTAGTCCTCGGGCCGGTTCTTGACGGCCGCGGCGATCTCCCCGTGCAGCAGGGCGACGTTCTCGGCCTCGTTGTACACCGGGATGACGATGGATACCAGCGTTTTCTTCATTGGTTATTTTTATCACAGATGACGCGCCAATACAAGGGAAGAATGAGGGAGGGGAAGGCGGCGCGCGGTTCAGTTGACATCGGCTGCCGATTGCGCTATTATTTTTCATTACGAGATAAGGACGTTGCGAAAAAAGACCGGATTCACGATTCATTCCGTCTCCCGAGCATGATTCCCGACCGCGTAATGAAATTGTACACGAGGTACTGAAACACGATGAGATTTGAAGAACTGCAACTCAAGCCCGCGCTGCTGCGCGGCATCCAGGACATGGGCTTCACCGCCCTCACCCCCGTCCAGGAGAAGACCCTGGTCTTTTCCCTGGCCGGCAGGGACGTGGCCGTGCAGTCGCAGACCGGCACCGGCAAGACCGCCGCCTTCCTGATCACCATCTTCCAGCGCCAGCAGGCGGTGGCCGCCGCCTGGCGCCAGGCGCTGATCGTCGCCCCCACCCGCGAGCTGGCCGTGCAGATCGAGGAGGAGGCCCGGCAGATCGGCCGCCACCTCAACCTGCGCAGCGCCTGCTTCTACGGCGGCGTGGGCTACAACCGCCAGGAGGCCGCCCTGAAGAAGGGAGTGGACATCATGGTCGGCACACCGGGCCGCCTGCTCGACCTGGAGCAGAAGGGGACGCTGAGCATGAAGGGCATCGGCTTTCTGGTCATCGACGAGGCCGACCGCCTTTTCGACATGGGCTTCCTGCCCGACATCCGCCGCATCCTGCGCCGGGTGCCGGCCGTCGAGTACCGCCAGACCATGCTCTTCAGCGCCACCCTCTCGGGGCCGGCGCTGCAGATCGCCCGCGAGCACATGAACCAGCCCGAGAAGATCGCCATCACCCCGGAGAAGATCACCGTCGACACCGTCAACCAGGAGCTCTATCACGTGGGCAGCCACGACAAGGTCAGCCTGTTGCTGGGCATCCTCAGGCGCGACCGGCCGCGCAGCGTCCTGATCTTCACCAACATGAAGTGCGACGCCGAGCGCCTCAGCCGCCGGCTGGAACTGAACGGTTTTGTCAACGAGTTCCTCACCGGCGACCTGGCCCAGAGCAAGCGCGAACGCATCATCAACGACTTCAAGGCGGGCAAGGAGAAGATCGTGGTGGCCACCGACGTCGCCGCCCGCGGCCTGCACATCGAGGATCTGGACTTGGTGGTCAACTACGACCTGCCCGGCGAGTGCGAGAACTACGTCCACCGCATCGGCCGCACCGCCCGCGCCGGCAAGAGCGGCAAGGCCGTCACCCTGGCCTGCGAGAAGTGGGTGCTGAACCTTGAGCCGATCCAGGAGCTGATCAACGCCAAGATCCCCGTCATCTATCCCGAGGACGAGCTGTTCCTGCCCGACAAGAGCCGCGGCCTGATGTTCCGCGACTCCCGCGGCGCCAGGCCGCGGGACCGCGGCCGACCGGGCGACGGCAGGCCGCGCCCGGATCGTACGCACGGAGGCCGCCCCCAAGGCGGTCGGACGGGCGGGAGCGGATCGCGTCCGCGCCGCGATTCCCGGCGCCACCATTGACCCCGTAGTACCAATGACCCCATTCCAGGAGGAATGACCATGTCGCCAGCCGAAGGCAAGCAGATCATCTTTTCCATGGCCAACGTCAGCCGCGTCCATCCGCCCCACCGCCAGGTGCTCAAGGACATCTCCCTCTCCTTCTACTACGGAGCCAAGATCGGCGTCATCGGCCTGAACGGCTCGGGCAAGAGCAGCCTGCTGAAGATCATCGCCGGCTATGACAAGGATTTCCAGGGCGAAGTGATCCCGGCCCGCGACTATTCGCTCGGCTTCCTCGAACAGGAGCCGCAGCTCGACGCGGAAAAAACGGTCAAGCAGGCCATCTCCGAGGCGGTGCAGCCGGTGCTGGACAAGCTGGCCGAGTTCGACAGGGTCAACGAGGGCTTCGCCGATCCCGGCCTCGGCGAAGCCGAGATGGAGAAGCTGGTCGCCCGCCAGGCGGCCATCCAGGAGAAGCTGGACGAGATGGACGCCTGGAATCTCGACACCCGCCTGGAGACCGCCATGGACGCCCTGCGCTGCCCGCCGGCCGACGCGCCGATCGCCAATCTCTCCGGCGGCGAGAAGCGCCGCGTGGCCCTGTGCCGGCTGCTGCTGCAGGAGCCCGACATCCTGCTGCTCGACGAGCCGACCAACCACCTCGACGCCGAGTCGGTGCAGTGGCTGGAGCACCACCTGCAGCAGTACAAGGGGACGGTCATCGCCGTCACCCACGACCGCTACTTCCTCGACAACGCCGCCCAGTGGATCCTGGAGCTGGACCGCGGCGAGGGCATTCCCTGGAAGGGCAACTACTCATCGTGGCTGGAGCAGAAGCAGCAGCGGCTGGCCAACGAAGCGAAGGCTTCCGAGCGCCAGCAGCGCCAGCTGCAGCGCGAGCTGGAGTGGGTGCGCATGTCGCCCCGCGCCCGCCAGGCCAAGGGCAAGGCCCGCCTAAGCTCCTACGAGAAGCTGCTGGCCGCCGACAAGACGGCGCGCATCGATGAGGCGCGCATCTACATCCCCCCGGGACCGCGCCTGGGCGAGCTGGTCATCGAGGCCAGCGGCATCGGCAAGGCCTACGGCGACAACCTTCTTTTCGAGAACCTGTCATTCAACCTGCCGCGCTCTGGGATAGTCGGCGTCATTGGCCCCAACGGCGCCGGCAAGACCACCCTCTTCCGGCTGCTGACCGGCCAGGAGAGCCCCGACAGCGGCTCCCTGCGCCTGGGCGAGACGGTCAAGCTGGCCTACGCCGACCAGGAGCGCGCCGCCGTCGACCCGGAGAAGCCGGTGTGGGAGGTGATCGGCGGCGGCCAGGAGTCTTTCATGCTGGGCGGCAAGCAGGTCAACGCCCGCGCCTACGCCTCCTGGTTCAACTTCACCGGCGGCGACCAGCAGAAGAAGGCGGGGGTGCTGTCGGGCGGCGAACGCAACCGCCTGCACCTGGCGCGCATCGTCAAGGCCGAGGCCAACGTGCTGCTCCTCGACGAGCCGACCAACGACCTCGACGTCAACACCCTGCGCGCCCTCGAGGACGCGCTCGACGACTTCGCCGGCTGCGCCGTGGTCATCTCCCACGACCGCTGGTTCCTCGACCGCATCGCCACCCACATCCTGGCCTTTGAGGGCGAGAGCCGCGTCTGCTGGTTCGAGGGCAACTACTCCGACTACGAGGCCGACCGCAAGCGCCGCCTGGGCCACGAGGCCGACCGGCCGCACCGCATCCACTACCGCAAGCTCACGCTCGGCTGAAGCCGCGCTCCCCTCGCGGGTTGGGCCGGCAAATTGACAAGGCCGGGGAATTCTTCTACAATAAAACCCCATGCCAGCCATGAAAGCGATCGTGATCCTGCTGATTGTCTTTTCCATCCTGGCCGGTCTTCCAGGCCAGGAGCCAAAGGCCCAGGTGGCGCCCTTCACCTTCCAAAACCGGGAATTTCGCATCCGCACCGTATTCACCCCGGGCCGGGCCGACGTGCACCTGCAGGGCGACGGGGAAAGGGTCCTGAGCGCCGGCATGCCGGGCGAGAACATCCATCTGGGAACCCGCGTCAGCGCGGGCAATTTTTATGTTTTCTGGCTCAACCACCGCGACTCGACCCTCCGCCTGGCTTGCTTCGACTTCCAGCGCGACCGCAGCCGGGTCCTGGCCCTGGCGGGCTTCTCATTCATCGGCCTGCCCGAGATTCACGAAGAAAACGGCGAGCTGCGCGGCCTGGTATTCCTCGGCAACCGCTCGGCCAACGACGACCTATTCTATTACGAAATGGAAACAGGCCGGCTGGCGCCGCTGACCGCCACCCCGTTCTCGGAAAAGGGCTTCACCCTGCTGGAAAAGGACGGCCTGCTGGAGATCGAGACGCGTTCGCTGTGGGCGCACTACCGCTACCGTTTCGATCCCCTGCTGCTCCGGAGCACCCTGCTGGAGAGCGAGCGCTTCGCCGCCGGGCAGAGCGTCGGTGCGGCCGCGCCTTCCCCCGAATACTACAATACCTATATCGGCTTCGGCGACAGCATCACCTGGGGTGAGATCGACGGCGAGCAGCAGATCGAATCATGTTACCTCACCCAGATGCGGGACCTGCTGGCCAATCCCGCCTATGCCCATTATTACGGGTCGGCTTCTTTTGTCAACCTGGGGGTCCCCGGCGACTCGACGACCGCCGGGGCGAAGCGGGTCGACAATGACCTGGACATCCATCCCGGCTTTTATTTCCTCTTGATGCTCGGATTAAACGACGCCATCAACATCAACCTCTCCGTCGCCAGCTCCCTGGAGAACCTGAGCTATATCATCGACGCCGCCAAAGCCCGCGGCATGCGCACCATCGTTTCGACCGTGACTCCCAGCAAGTCGATCTTTTCCACCTATGAATACTTCTGGCTCAACCTGGGAAAGCTCAACTCTGGTATCCTGGCCCTGGCCGGGGAAAAGGGCGTCGCCAGCATCGATTCCTACTCCGCCTTCATGAACACCAACCCGCCCAACGGCTGGAAAAACCTGCTGGAGAACATATCCGAAGTTGGCAGCGGCAACCACCCCAACGCGGCGGGGCATGCCCTGATCGCCTCCCTCTTCTCACCGGTCCTGGTGCAGTTTCCGCCCCAGGTCCCGCAGAACATCTCGGTGGTCGACCCCCTGGACATCCAGCAGCGGCAAGTCTACTGGAACCCCTGCTACGAGTCGGATTTCAGCCATTTCCGGGTGGAATTCGGCTTTCAGCCCCAACGCTTCAGTTATTCCCTGGACACCACGGCCGCGTTTCACACCTTCCCCCTTTTCCCCTTTCTCCCCCAGTTTAATTTCCGCCTCCAGACGGTCGACCGCGGCAATCGCCGCAGCGCCTTCGCCCCAACGGGCATGGACCCCCTCGACACCAAGGAGCCCGATTCGCGCGAAACCGGCTGGCAACGGCTGGAACTGCGCAAGGACAAGTAAGCCAACGTGGCCAGTATCGGCAGGAACGCAGGTGCAACGGCGCGGACGGCATTCGACCTGATCATCCTCGGCGGCGGTGTCTACGGGGTCATGCTGGCCCTGGAAGCGGGCCGAAGAGGCAAGCGCTCCCTGCTGCTGGAAAAAGAGGACTTCGGCGGCGCCACCAGCCAGAACCACCTGCGCACCGTCCACGGCGGGCTGCGCTACCTGCAGGCGCTCGACCTGCCGCGCTTTTTCGAGTCGGTCGCCGAGCGCCGCTGGTTCATGTCCAACCTCCCCGCCCTCGTCCATCCCCTGTCGTGCCTGATGCCGCTGTACGGCCGCGGGCTGAAGCGGCCGAGCGTCATGCGCGCCGCCCTGCTGCTCAACGACCTTCTCAGCCGCAACCGCAACCGCGGCGTCGGCGCGGGCCAGCGGTTGCCGGGTGGAAAGGTGGTCGACCGGCGCTACACGCGCCTGGCCTTCCCCCAGGTCGAACGCCGCGGACTGCGGGGCGGCGCTCTGTGGCACGACGCCGCCATGCCCGAGCACCAGCGCCTGCTGATGGAGCTCCTGCGCTGGGCTTGCGACCTGGGCGCCATGGCCCTGAACTACATCGAGGGCGAAAGCCTGCTCCTCAACCACGACCGGGTGGGCGGAGTGCTGGCCGTCGACCGCTTGGACGGGAACCGCCACGAATTCCGCGCCCCGGTGGTGATCAACGCCGCCGGGCCCTGGTGCCGCGGGCTGGCGCAGCGATTCGACCAGGACCACCCCCGGCTGCTGCGCCGGCGCCTGCTGCTGTTCAACATCCTGTTCCGGCGCCGGGCGCTGAGCCAGAGCGCCCTGGCCCTGGTCCCGCCCGGCCGTCCGGGCCGCACCTATTTCGTGCACAACTGGTACGGGCGCATGCTGGCCGGCAGCGGCGAGGTCCTGCTGGCGGGGGACGACGACAACCCGGCTCCCGGAGGCGAGGATATCGCCGCCTTCATCGCCGACATGAACGACGCCGTCCCCGAGCTGACCCTGAGGGAGGGTGACATCGAGCGCATCTACTCCGGCATCCTGCCCGCGACCGCGGCCGGCAAACTCGCCGCGCGGGAAGTGATCCTGGCCCACGGGGAACACCTGGGGCCGGCCGGGCTGTTCAGCGTGTCGGGGGTCAAATACACGACCTCGCGCCGGGTGGCGGCAAAAACCATGAAAAGGATATTCCCCGCTTCCCGACCGCAACCGTGCGCGCCGCCGGCGGCCGCCAACTCGGGGCGCTGGTTCTTCACCTACGACTGGCAGGCGCCGCCCGCCTGGGACGTGAACAGCCTCAGGCCCCTGGTTGAGGAAGAGGCGGTGGTGCACCTGGACGACCTGCTCTTCCGCCGCACCGGGCTGGGCGAGAACACCCGCCGCACCCTGGAACTGCTGCCGCGCCTGCGGCCGCTGTTTTCCTGGAGCGAGCCGCGCTGGCAGCAGGAGTGCGCGAGGGTGCACGCCCTGCTGCGCTCCAGGCCCTAGTCCATGCCGCTGCCCGTCGGCCACGCCCTGGCCGGAATCGCCTGGCAGCGGATCCGCCCCGGTCTTTTTTTCGATCACTCCTGGCTGGATGCCCTCTTTTTCATTTTTGTCGCCAACCTGCCCGACGCCGACTTCCTTCCCGGCCTCATCCTCGGCCGCCCCAACCTGTACCATCACGGCGTGTTCCACAGCCTGGGTGCGGCCCTGGCCGTCGCCGCCGTCGGCGCCGGATTGTTCCAGCTGCAAAGGCGGCGCGTCAGTGCGCGGCGGCACGGCCGCTTCTGGGCCCAGGCGGCCATGATCTTCATGCTCTTCTATTCCCACCTGCTGCTGGATTTCTTCACCTACGACCTTGTCGCGCCGTACGGCCTGCCCCTGTGGTGGCCGTTTTCCGGCCGCTATGTGATCGCCTCGCAGCCGTTCTTCATCAACATCACACGCTCTTCCGTCTCCGCTGATTTTTTCTCCAGCATCTTCAACCGCCACAACCTGGGGGCGGCGCTGCGCGAGGTCATGGTGATCGGAGGCTGCGCCCTGGCAGTGGCCCTGTTCCGCTGCCGCCCAACCAGGGGCCTGCCCGGCAAAGGCCGGAACGGAGCCAATTGACATTGACCCGGCTCCTGGAGGAGAATGGTAGCCGCGGGGATGGGTCCCCTTAACGAGGACCGAAACGAATATGATCAACACCTACGAGCCGCAGCTGATCTATGACGTGTTCGACCACTACGGGTTCAAGGTCCTGCGCATCGACCAGTTCGACAGCGGCAATTTCGCCAAGATCCGCGCCGAGCTGGACTACGAGCAGCTGAGCTCCGGGCAGCTGCTGGAGATCGCGACCCGGCTCATCTCGCTGGAAAAGAACGAGAACGTTGAAATCCAGGTGACCTATGTCGACATGCGCCACCGGACCATGACCCTGAACCTGCTCATCCGCGAACAGGAGGCGACGATCATCGGCTGACGGCGGCCCGCGCCGCCCTCGCCGGGCTACCATTCCAGGTCGGCGCTCTTTTTCCCCGAGAGGTTGCAGAAGGCGGTGACGGTCACCGCTGTCCCACTGGCCAGGGGCTTGTCGACGAACAGGAACATCTCTTTCTGACCGGAGGCCGATTCCTGCCGCTCGTAGTTCTTCTCGGCCAGCAGCTCCTTCCCCGAACGGACCTCGATCCGGCGGATGAAGTGCTTTTCCGGATCGCTGACCTTGTGCAGGACATTGACGCTCAGCGCGCCCGTCTGGGCGTCATAGCCCAGCTCGATGGACTTCGGCGGGTGGGCGACAAGCGCCACGGCGAAAAAAACCAGCAGGAAAAACATCGCGTTCTTCATGGGACCTCCATTCGGCGAGCGGGTCAGTAATACAGGAGCACCAGCAGCCCGTGCAGGCTGGCCAGGGCGAGGGCCAGCCAGGCCAGCGCCTTGTGGTGCTTGAGCTTCAGTTTCAGTTTGGCGCGGAAGAGCCCGACCAGGAAGGTGAGGAGGACGCAGGCATAGGTGGCGATCCCCAGCGGCTTGACCAGTTCGCTGAATTCCATGTGCATAAACTACCATACTCCGGAAGCAAATGCAAAAAGACCCCCCGCCGTTTTTCCCCATGGAGGACTTGTGCTACAATGAATGATGGAACAACCGTTCACGCAATCCGCGCTTTTCATCTGGGTGATCGTGCCACTGCTCATCTTCCTGGCGCGCATCGTCGATGTCAGCCTGCAGACCATCCGCATCGTCTCGATTTCGCGCGGCGTGCGCTGGCTGGCCCCGCTGGTGGGCTTCTTCGAGGTGCTCATCTGGCTGCTGGCCATCGGCCAGATCATGAAGCGGGTCTCGCACCCGGTGGCCTACATCGCCTACGCCGCGGGCTTTGCCGCCGGCACCGCCATCGGCCAGGCCATCGAGCAGCGCCTCTCCCTGGGCATGGTGCTGGTGCGCGTCATCACCACCGCGAGCAGCAGGGAATTCCGCCAGCGGCTGCACGAGCAGAAGTTCGGCTTCACCCATGTCCCGGCCCAGGGGGCCGAGGGGCCAGTGGAGCTCGTCTTCACCGTGATCCGCCGCCAGCACCTGCAGCAGGTTCGGGAAATGGTGCGCGCGACGCTGCCCGACGCCTTCTACTCGGTCGAGGAGGTGGCCGGCGCCAGCGAGCATGTCTACCCGGCGCCGCTGCGGCCGCGGCGCGACCCCGCCTTCCCCTTCCGCCTCTTCTCCAAGCGCAAGTAGGACCGTTTGCGGTAAAAAAAAGGGACGGGCCGAAGCCCGTCCCAGGGGATAAGGAGAAAGGAGATGAATCAAATCCAGTAATTCTCGCCGATGTGCCTCAGCTTCTTTTCGATCTTGATCTTGGCCGCGTCCATCTTCTCATGGGCGTGGTCCAGCTGTTCCCGGGCCCGGTCCAGCTTTTCCCGGACCTCGCGAATGATGATCCGGGAATCGGGCGGCTCGGGGATGTCGATGTCAAGGTCGGGGATCGCGATGTCCATTTCCGGGAGCTCAAGGTGCTCGAGGTCCATGTCCTTGCCGCCGCTGAAGATGCGCACCATCCGCTGCCGGCGCGCGAAATCGGGAACGGCCTTGACGGTCTCGCGCTTGCCGTGGCGCACGACGCCCACATCGACACTGTCGCCTTTTTTAAGCTCCGCCAGCGCCTCATGGATGTCGCCGCTCTCCTTCACGGCCTTGCCGCCCACCTGGACGATGACATCGCCCGGCTTCAGACCCGCCTTGGCGGCCGGCGTTTCCTTCTCGACGCCCGTGATCAGGACCCCCTCGCCGGCTTTCACGGCGAAATAGGAGGCCAGGTCGCCCTCGTCGAGGTCCATGATATTCACCCCCAGGTAGGGTCGGGAGTGCAGGAGCTTTTCCAGCGGCTTCACGCTCCAATGGAAGCGCTTCGGACGCTCGTACTTGCCCAGGATCGCCTTCACTTCCAGCGCCTTGCCGTTGCGCCACAGCCCGATCTTGACCGCGCTCCCCGGCGGCAGTTCGCGCACGATTTCACTCAGGGCCTCAGGATTGCGGATTTTCTCCATGTTGAGCGACTGGATGACGTCGCCCTTGACGATTCCCGCCTTGGCCGCGGCGCTCTCCTTCTCGACGGCAGCCACCCGCAGGCCGTGCTTCACTCCCAGCTCATCGAGCTCCTCTTCGTCCAGGCTGCGCACCGAGACGCCGAGAAATCCGCGATCGTCTTTTTCGGCAGCGGTCTTTTCCGCGGCCAGCAGGACCAGGGTCCCCGTCAGCAACAGAACGAATGCCACCGTGAGAGCGGCCTTCGCGCCGCCGTTGAGTTTCTCGAATCTATCCATGGTTACCTCCTCGTGGTTCGCTTTTCAAAGGCTAAGATGCGCAGAGACGGCAATTGGTTGCAAGCGGTGAAAAGTAAAAAGTGAAAAGTGAAAAGAAAAAGGGAATTAAATGGAGAGCGTAAAAAGAAATATCATTACTATGTCGATCATGTCGCTCGGATTTTCCGGCTTCGCGTCCTGCTCCGGCTTTTCACCTTTCACCTTTCACTTTTCTCTTTTCACTTTTCTTTTTTCACTTTTCACTGGGCTAGACAGTCCGTTATGGCTTCAACTCCGGCAGGTCGGAGCCCAAGGCGATCCGCTGCACGGGCCTGCCCAGCGCGGCCAGGGAGCCGTCGGCGGCGACCTGCAGCGCGCCGCCGGCGGGGATGCCGTAGCCGACCGCAGCCGCCCTCAGCCGCAGCAGTGTCCGCAGCTCAGGCCACCCCTCCTTCTCGGCGTGGGTGTCGCAGAGGAGCGGGGCCAGCCCCAGGCAGGGAAAGGCCGCGGCCGTGGCGTCTTCGGCCGGATCGACCCAGCGCACCCACTGTGCGGCCAGCATGATGCTGCCGGCCGACATGCCGATAAACGGCCTTTCTTGGGCGCGGATTCCCTTGAGCAGAACATCGGCGCCCGTCCGTTCCAGGATGCGCATGCCCAGCTCCACGTCGCCGCCACTGACGAAGACGACGTCGGCCGATTCCAGGAGGGAGCGGGCCCTGGCCGTGTCGGCGCGCCGCGAGGCCAGCGGAACCAGCCCCACCTCCCCGGCCCCGGCCTTCTTCAGCAGGGCGGCGATCCAGAGAAAGAAGAGGCGGTTGTCCGAGCTCGCGGCGCCGACATAGGCCACGCGCGGCCGGGTCCGGCCGATGCGGGCGAAGATCATCTCCAGGAGAGGGTCCTTGCCGCGGCCGCGCCTGCCGGGATCGCCGGCAACGAGAAAGAGGCCGCCATCGGCCCGCTTCATCTTTTGCTCCGCCACAGCAGGGAGTGGTCCACGGGAAATGCCGTGCGCGTGAAGCGGAACTTGCCCGACGGCTCGTGCTTCAGGGCCCGTTCAACGGTCGCCTCGATCCTGGCCCGCTCTCCGTAGATCTCCCTGAGCAATTCGCCGGCCTGGCGGCAGGCGGAGCGCGCCGCGCCGGGAGCGGCCAGGGCGCGCAGGCGCAGGCTCCCGGGCCGGGGCACGTCCAGCTGCCAGCCGGCCAGCCCGGGGACTACGGCCAGCGCGGCGTCGAGGTCGTCGACGGTGACGGCGTTGCCCTCGTTGTCGAAGGTGACGTCGGCCAGCCTGCCCTCGATGGCCGCCAGGACCATGCCCTGGCGGCGGCCGCAGGGGCAGGGGCCGCCGCTGTCCAGGCGGGCCACGTCGCCGATGTCGAAGCGCAGAACGGAGAACCAGGGGTTGTGGAATACCGTGACCAGCAGGCGGCCGCGCCGTGGGCCGCCGTGGCGGAAGAGCCAGGGGAGGAAATCGACGCGGCAGTGCTCGCTGTTCTGGTGCAGGCGGCCGGCCTCGCACTCCATGAACACGTGCCCGGTCTCGGTCGAGCCGTAGGAGCTCAGCAGCGGCGCGGAAAAGACCTCGCGGACCTGGCGCAAATAGAGACGGGAGGGATAGCTGTAGGTGAGGAAGATCAGGCGCGGCTGCCAGATGCGGATGCCCAGTTCGCTGACCCGGCGGGCGAAGGCGGCCAAATAGGCCGGGTCGCCCTCGAGGGCCGCCGGCTCGTAGCGGTTGATCTCCTGCCCCATGCGCCGGACGTCGGCAACGGTCCATGCCGCCGGGTTGATCTGCTGATTGACGTAGAGATGGCGGCCGATGGTGCGCTCGGCGACGCTCAGCGGCGTGGGGCTGTATCCCGGCCCCACGCAGCGCGGCGAGGCGAGGACCGCCTCGCGGTGGCGGCCGTCGGCCACGCGCCGGGCGTGCCGGTTCAGATCCCAGGCCTCCTTTTCCGACGCCTCCCACCAGGCCGGATTGAAGACCAGCGTCACCCGGTCGCCGGTGCTGCCGCTGGTCTGGGCGAACTCGACCTCGCCGGCGGCCAGTCCCGGCCCCAGCTCGCGCCGGCGCGGGACGAAGCCGGCGGGAAAGTGCTCGCGCAGCTCGCGCTTGCTGAGCGCCGGCAGCGCCGCGTAGCGCTCGTCCACGCCGGTCTTGGGCCCCGGATCGAACTGCCGCCATTCGGCGTAGCCGGGTACCTCGTTCAGGGCGAGCTCCAGGGCCTCGCGGCTGAGGCGCCGGTAGCGGGAGAGCCAGGC
>JALOLC010000039.1 GCA_025456175.1 Acidobacteriota bacterium
GGCTACGCCCTGCCCTTCAAGGTCGAGGGCTACTTCAGCGTCCGCTTCGCCGAGCCCCGGGTCCAGGGCGACGACGGCCAGACGGTCATCGTCCGCCGGCCCGAGCCAGCAAAAGGTGAAAAGTGAAGAGTGAAAAGCAATAAGGATGTGCGAATTTATCGCAATTGGCTTTCCATTTCACTTTTCACTTTTAACTTTTCACAATTATTCTTTCCCATACCATCAATTGACAAATCGCGGTTTTGATACTATATAAGTTCAGACAATGGAGCCATTCGTCGAAGTGAACCTCGTCGGCCTGATCATGGACCAGGTCTCCAAGTCGCCGGTCATGGTGCTCAAGGCCCTGGACGGCAGGAAAGTCATCCCCATTTGGATCGGCCTGAACGAGGCCAACGCCATCGCCATGGAACTGGAGAACGTCTGCTCGCCGCGGCCGATGACCCACGACCTGATGAAGAACATCATGCAGGACCTCGAGGCCGTCCTGGCGCGGGTGATCATCACCGACATCGTCGAGAACACCTACTACGCCGAGCTGCACATCGAGAAGGACGGCCAGGAGAAGATCATCGATTGCCGCCCCTCCGACGCCGTGGCCCTGGCCCTGAAGAACCACGCCAAGATCTTCGTCACCTCCCAGGTGCTGGAGACGTCGGTGCTGGCCGACGTGTTCAGCAATGTTCTCAGCGGCGAGGAGCGGATCAACCAGTGGTTCGACTCCCTTTCGGCCGACGACTTCGGCGAGATCGAGCAGTAGGCCTCAACGATCTTCAGTGAAACGTGATCAGTGAAAGGTGAAATGCATTCCAGATGACAGTTATACGTTTCGCAGTTAAACGCATATCCCTTTCTCAGACCAGGCTTCATCCTGACTCGGCGATCACCTGATCGCCTTCACTTTTCACTTTTCACTTTTAACTTTTCACTAATGTTCGTGTCTTCCTTCGCTTTCTGCCAGAGCTTTTCCATCTCCGCCAGTGACGCGCCGGCAATCTCCTTCCCCTGCTTCTTCAGCTGCGCCTCGATGAAACGGAAGCGCCGCGTGAATTCGCGGTTGCTGCGCGCCAGGGCGAACTCGGGATTGATCTTCAGCAGCCGGGCCACGTTGGCCACGGCGAAGAGCAGGTCGCCGATCTCGTTCGCCGCCTCGTGCTGCCGGCCGCTCGCGATCTCGGCGCGCAGCTCGGCGATCTCTTCAACGACTTTATCCAGGGCCTTGCCGGCGTCGTCCCAGTCGAAGCCGACCCCCGAGGCCTGGGAGGCGATGCGGTTGGCCAGCAGCAGCGACGGCATGGAGGCCGGATAATCGGAGATCACGCTCGACTTGTTCTTTTCGGCGACCTTGATCTTCTCCCAATTGGCCTTGACCTCGTCGGCGCCGGCGACCTGGACGGTTCCGAATATGTGGGAATGGCGGCGGATCAGCTTTTCCGAGATGCCGGCGCACACCTCGGCCATGGTGAACTCCCCCGCCTCCTCGGCGATGCGGGCGAGAAAGACGATTTGCAGCAGCAGGTCGCCGAGTTCCTCGCGCATGGCCGCGCTGTCGCCGCCGTCGATGGCCTCGATCAGCTCGTGCGCCTCCTCCAGGACATACTCCTTCAGGGAACCGGGGGTTTGCTGCAGATCCCAGGGGCAGCCGCGGCGCGGGTGGCGCAGCTTCTTCATGATGCGGAGCAGGCGGCTGAATTCTTTCATGTGCGTTGGCTCGCGGTGGCGGAGTGGTTCGGCGCCATCATACCCGGAATCGGCCGCCAAGGCAAGGGCGGCCGGCCATTGACTTTGAAGAAGCATGGCGCTTGTGGTATAGTAATTTTGATGGGAACAGGGAAAGCATACCCGGAGCAAAGAGACATCCGCGCCATCGCCATCCTCCTGGCCACCCAGGGAATGATCCGCCTGGGGGAGATCCCCGATCCCCTGAGCGGCCGGGCCGTATTGGACACCGAGGGGGCGCGATTCTTCATCGACCTGCTGCGCGCGCTCCAGGAAAAGACGGAGAACAACCTCTCCCCCACCGAGGCCGCCTTCCTGGGCGACGCCGTGGATAACCTGCGGCAGATCCTTGCCAAGAAAACGGAAGCGAAGAATGGCTAAGAAACTATCCTGGGCACTTGCCGGCATGGCCCTGCTCGCCGCCACGGCCATGGCCGCGGCCAATCCCTGGGGCAGCCTGAAAAAGATCTATTTTTTTGAAGCCAACGGCAACCTGGACGAAGTGCGCCGCAACCTGGAACGCCTGGATGCCCAGGCGCTCCCCCCCGAGGAAAAGAACGGGCTGATGAAGAATCTGTCCGAGCTGGGCGACCGCTATCTGGCGAAAAAGAACTACGCGCTGGCCGAGGCCTTCTACCGCCAGGCGCTGAAGATCTCCCCGGCGGAAGCCTGGCCCGTCTACAACCAGCTGGAGCGCATCGCGCGCCGCCGCGGCAGGCTATTCTGGAACCTCGCCGCCGTGGGACGGCAGTTCAGCCTGGTGGCCGGCAGCTTCAGCGGCGCCTACATCCTGCTGGACGGCCTGGCGAGCGTGCTGCTGTTCTCGGGACTTCTCCTCTTCTTCCTGGTCGTGCTCGCCCTGGGCGTCCGCTACAGCAAGCTGGCCGCCCACGACTTCATCCTGGAGGCCCATTCCTTCTTCAGCATTCCCAAGCTGCTGCTGTTCCTGCTGCTGCTGCTGTGGCCGCTGGTCTTCACCGCCGGCTGGGGATTCTACCCCTTCCTGCTCAGCGGCCTCCTCTGGAGCTACGCCAACCACGACGAGCGGGTCAACGTCCGGCGCATCCTGAACCTGCTGCTGGTGCTGGCCTTCGTCTACAGCCTGGGCCAGTATCTGGAGAAGAGCCTGCGCAGCCCGGGGTTTCAGAACGTGCGCCGGGTCTTTTCCGGCCACCTGTTCCCGGAGGAAACCTGGAGCCGCTTCGACAACGAGATGAAGGTCATGCAGGCCTATGCCTATTACCACAGCGGCCAGTCGGAAACGACGCTGGATATCCTGCAGGCCACGGGCGCCGCCTACGCCTCCCCGCTCAAGTACAACCTGCTGGGCAGCCTCCATTTTGAAAAGGGCAATATCCTGCAGAGCATCCAGTATTTCCGGCAATCGCTCAGCCTCGATGACCGCAACCCGGTCACGCTGAAAAATTTCACCGTGGCCCTGCTGCGCAACAACGATCCGCAGCTGTTCGTCTTCTACGGCCGGAACTACCCGCGCATCAACGATTACAAGGACAAGGTTTCCGTGCTGCAGAAGGAAAAGCTCCCCGAGCGCATCCTGTGGCGCCGGCTGCTGAATTTCTCCTGGCACCGCTTCCATTGGCTGCATTTTCTGGAGATCGTCCTGCTGGGGTTCCTGCGCCTGCCGCTGCTGCTGGCCGTGCTGCTGGCCTGGGCCTACCAGAAGCTGCTGAAGAAATTCTTCCCCGCCCTGGGGCAGAGCGTGTTCTGCAGCAAGTGCGGCAAGATCATCCGCAAGACGCCGCTCGAGCAGACGCCGTCCCACGCCCTGTGCGAGGACTGCTACCAGCTCTTCCTGATCAAGGACCCCATCTTTTTGGAGGCGAAGATCCTCAAGGAACAGGAGATCAACCGCCAGTTCCGGCTCAAGAACATCCTGCTCCTGACGATGACCCTGATCGTCCCCGGCTTCCTGCTGAACTTCCGCGAGAAGAGCAAGGCCTTCACGCCGCTGTTCCTGCTCTTCTTCATCGCGTTCGCGCTGTACTGCTCAACCGCGCTGAATTTCAAGGGCGCCTTCGGCGCCGTGCCCATGTTCCTCCACCTCAGCGGCATCGCGGCCGTCCTGATCTACGTGGTAGTCAACGCCTATTCCTTGAAGGGGTATCCCGATGGCTTTTAAGGGAACACTGAGGGAATTCAAAGTCCCGGACATCCTGCAGCTGGTGTCACTGCAGAAAAAGAGCGGCATCCTGACCTTCAACAGCCAGGAGGGCTTCATCACCCTGATCTTCGAGGACGGCTTCATCGTCGGCATCGACGCCTTTCCCAAGAAGCTCGAGATGCGCGTGGGCAACGTCTTCGTCAAACAGGAGATCATCAGCGAGGAGATGCTGCAGCGGGCGCTGGCCATCCAGAAGCGGACCAACCAGAAGGTGGGCGAGATCCTGATCGGCATGGGCCTGATCGACGAGAAGATCATCCCCGAGGTCCTCAAGATCCAGGCCACCCAGATCGTGCTCTCGCTGTTCAACTGGAAGAAAGGCGAATACAACTTCAAGGTCCTGGACTACGTCGACAGGGAGCTGCGGCTGCTCACCCCCATCGCCGTGGACAACCTGATCATGGAAGGGGTGCAGATGCTCGACGAGTGGCCGCTGATCAAGAAGGTCATCCCCGCCGAGGACATCGTCTTCGAACCGGCGTTCCTGGGCAGCAAGAAGATCGTGCTGGTCTCCGAGTACGACGACGACACGCAGCCCAAGGACGAAAGCACCCTGCACATGACCGAGACCGAAGTCAACCTGCTCAAGCACATCAACGGCAGGAACCGGGTCAGGGACATTGTGGAGCTTGGCCTGTTCACCGAATACAAGATCTACAAGAACCTGTACAACCTCTCCAACAAGGGGCTGATCAAGAAGAAGGAGAAGACCGAGCTCCAGGAGATCCAGGAGAAGAAGATCTTCCAGGACATCGAGCACGAAACCGCCCGCAGGCTCGGCCGCCTGAGCCAGGCCCTGTTGGCCCTGCTGATGCTGATCCTGCTGCTGACCTTCTTCGCTCCCCTGCGGCCGCTGCTCAGCCGCAACATGCTGTACAAGGCCCCGCTGTACCGCAGCCACCTGCCGCTGCCATCGCCCTGAACCGGAGATGAGATTCCGCAGCCGCCTGGAGCGGGTGTCCGTCCCGAGCGCGGTGGCCATCGGCAATTTCGACGGCTTCCATGCCGGCCACCGCCGCATCCTCGAAACCCTGGTCCGCAAAGCCCGCCGCCAGGGGCTGTGCGCCGTGGTCCTGGCATTTCATCCCCATCCGCGCGCGTTTTTCGGCCAGCCCATCCAATTGATCAGCACCGACGCCCAGCGGCTGGAAGCGCTGAAACAGTTGGCGCTGGACCGGCTGTTCTTCATCGATTTCGCCGCGGTGGCCTCCCTGCCGCCCTTCGCCTTCGTGCGCACCGTCCTGCTCGACGCCCTGCGCCTGAAGGCCCTGGTCGTCGGCGATGATTTCCGCTTCGGTTGCGGCCGCGCCGGGGACCTGGACTCCCTGGCGCGCCTGGCCGCAGCCGAAGGCTTTGCCCTTGAGCGCGTGCCCGGCGTCGAGATCGACGGAGCCCGGGTGACGAGCTCGCGCATACGCAAGCTGCTCGCGGCCGGCGCCGTGGACCAGGCCGGCCGCCTGCTGGCCAGGCCCTATTTCATCGACGGGGTCGTGGTCCGGGGAGTGGGACGGGGCCGCCAGCTCGGCTTCCCGACCATGAACATCGCCAGCGCCAACGCCATCCTCCCCAGCGGCGTTTTCCGTACCCGGCTTGACATTGCCGGCCGCGGCCATCCCTCGCTCACCAACATCGGCCGCGCCCCCACCTTTACCGATCCGCAGCGGCCGCTGCGGGTGGAGAGCCATGTGCCCGGCTTCCGCGGTCAGGTCTACGGACGCAACGTCCGCCTGCACTTCATCGACAAAATCCGCGATGAGCGGGAATTCGCTAGCGCCGCCGAGCTGGTCGAGCAGATCCGCCGCGACATCTCCTCCCTGGGAATTTGACAAAATAGCTCTTTTTGATTACAATTGGCCTGCCTTTCCCAAGCCAAGACCAGGAGCCACCGTCATGAATCATGAAAAACCGGAAGCCGAGAGCCAATCCGCTTCCGTGGCTGATGCCGCCTCCGCTCCCCAGGCCGCCGGCGCGCCGCCGCCCCCGGAGAACCCGCTGATCCGGCGTTTCCAGATCGCCATGGCCCCGGAGGAGATCGCCGGCGAGATCGACCGTCTGGCCGGGAAATACAGCCAAAAAATGAAAATGCCCGGCTTCCGCCAGGGCAAGGTCCCGGTCGAGGTGGTCAAGAAGGTGCACCCGCAGGCCCTGCGCGAGGAAGTCATCCAGCAGGCCATCGGCAAGCTCGCCTTCGCCCATATCGAGAAGACCAAGCTGGCCATTGCCGGCGAGCCTTTCGTGGAGAAAATGAACGACCGTGAAGACCTGGGCTTCGAGGCCGACATCGCCGTCGAGGTCCTCCCCGAGGTCGAGCTTCCCGACCTGGCGAAGCTGAAGGTGGAGGTCGCCGCCGCCGTCCTGAAGGGCGAAGCCTTCCAGGAGGCCGAGCAGGTCGAGCGCGTTCTCGAGGCCCACAAGCGCTCGCTGCCCGTGGCCGGGCGCGAGGTGGCCGAGAACGATCTGGTGCTGCTGCTGGTGCAGTCGACCGACGCCGGGAGCAAGAGAAAATGGCCGCGCCAGGAGACCTATTTCATGATGAACCGCGAAAGCCCCTCGGAAATCCCCGGCCTGTTCGATGCCCTGCTGGGGAAAAAGACCGGGGAAAAGCTGGCGCTCCAGGGCGTCTATGCCGCGGATGCGGCGAAAAAGGCCTGGGCCGGAAAGAAGATCGAGCACCAGGTGGAGATCAAGGCCCTGTACGAGCTGAAAAAACCCGAACTGGACGGCGATTTCCTCAAATCCCTGGGCCTGAAGACCCCCGAGGAGTTCAAGGCCAAGCTGAAGGAGGAATTCCAGCATCACCAGGAGCACCGGCGCGACGAGGCGCTCATGGAAGGCATCTACGAAAAGCTCCTGGAGGCCGCCCGCTTTCCCGTCCCGCGCTCCCTGCAGGAGCAGGAAGTGGCCCGGCGCCTAACCCAGAACCGCCAGGGGCTGAACTTCAAGGACGAGGCGGAGAAGGCCCGCTTCAAGGAGCTGGTCTTCGCCCAGGCGGAGAAAGCGGTCCGCCTGTCGCTGATCCTGGAGAAGGTGCGCGAGGAATACCAGATCGTTGTCAGCGAGGCCGACCTGGAGAAGGAATACGCCCACCTGGCCAAGCACCACGCGCTGCCCGAAAAGGAGATCCGCAGGTATTACAGCGAAGCGAAAAAGGCCGAGGAGCTGAAGGAGCACCTGCTCCACGACAAGGTCAGCGCCTTTCTCCGCGAACGAATCAAGGTCAAGGAGGTCTAACATGCCCCTGATCCCCATGGTCATCGAGCAGGCGGGAAACGTCGAGCGCGCCTATGACATCTACTCGCGCCTGCTGAAGGACTCGGTCATCTTCCTCGGCTCGCCGATCGACGACAACGTGGCCAACGTCACCATCGCCCAACTCCTCTTCCTGGAGGCCGAGGACCCGGAGAAGGACGTCTCGATCTACATCAACTCCCCGGGCGGCATCATCAGCGCCGGCATGGCCATCTACGACACCATGCGCTTCATCAAGAACGAAGTGGTGACCATCTGCATCGGCCAGGCCGCCTCCATGGCCGCCATCCTGCTCGCCGGCGGCAGCAAGGGCAAGCGCTTCGCCCTGCCCAATTCCAAGATCATCATCCACCAGCCCCTGGGGGGCTTCGAGGGCCAGGCCACCGACATCATGATCCAGGCCGAGGAGATGCGCAAGGTCAAGGAGAAGACCATCGAGATCCTCTCCTTCCACACCGGGCAGAAGAGCGAAAAGGTCGCCCAGGACATCGAGCGCGACTGCATCATGTCCCCGGACGAGGCCCTGAAGTACGGCATCATCGACGCGGTGATCAGCGAGCGCAAGAAGGAGAAGAAAGGGGGCAAATGAAGGAAGAGAAGGAAGCCCGCTGCAGCTTCTGCGGCATCCCCCAGTCGCGGGCGGTCAAGCTGATCGGGGTATACATCTGCGACGAATGCACGCGCACCGCCTACAACCTGATCTTCAGCGGCGGCGAGACCCCCAAGCCCCAGGCCAGCGGCAAAAAGCTCAAGCTGCTCACTCCCGCCGAGATCAAGGGCAAGCTGGACGAGTACATCATCTCGCAGGACACGGCCAAAAAAAAGCTGGCCGTGGCCGTCTACAACCATTACAAGCGCATCAACCACAGCCAGAACCTGGCCAGCAAGATCGAGATCCGCAAAAGCAACGTCCTGCTCATCGGGCCCACCGGCACCGGCAAGACGCTGCTGGCCGAAACCCTGGCCAAGGTCCTGGACGTGCCCTTCGCCATGGCCGACGCCACCACCCTCACCGAGGCCGGCTACGTGGGCGAGGACGTGGAGAACATCCTGCTCAAGCTGTACCAGGCCGCCGGCGAGAACCGCGAGCTGGCCGAAAGAGGCATCGTGTACATCGACGAGCTGGACAAGATCTCGCGCAAGAGCGAGAACCCCTCCATCACCCGCGACGTCTCCGGCGAGGGCGTGCAGCAGGCGCTGCTCAAGATCGTCGAGGGCACCGTGGCCAACGTGCCGCCGCTGGGGGGGCGCAAGCACCCTTACCAGGAATTCCTCAAGATCGACACCAGGAACATCCTCTTCATCGCCGGCGGCGCCTTCGTCGGCCTGGACAAGATCATCCAGAGGCGCCTGAAGAAGAACACCATCGGCTTCTCGACCGCCAAGGAGAAGGGACGCCCCTACCGCGCCGATGTCTTCGAGCAGGCGCAGCCCGACGACCTGATCCGCTACGGCCTGATCCCCGAGCTGGTCGGGCGCTTTTCGGTCATGGGCGTGCTCAACGAACTCGACCCGGCGCAGCTGTACCGCATCCTGCTGGAGCCCAAGGACGCCATCACCAAGCAGTTCAAGGCCCTGCTCAAGATGGACGGCGTCGACCTCGAGTTCTCCAAGGAAGCGCTGGAGAAGATCACCGAGCAGGCCATCGCCCGCGGCGTCGGCGCCCGCGGCCTGCGCGCCATTTTCGAGGAGATCATGCTCGACCTCATGTTCGAGATCCCCTCGCGCAAGGAAACGTCCGCCAAGGTCCTGATCGACGGGGAATTCCTCAAGGAAAGGAAATGGATCGCCTGAACGCCAAGGAGATCTCCCTGCCCCTGATCCCGCTGCGGGAGCTGGTGGCCTTCCCCACGGTCATCGTGCCCATCCTGGTCGGCCGGGACAAGTCGGTCAACGCCCTGAAGGCGGCGCTGGGGCAGCACGGCGGACTCCTCTTCCTGGCCGCGCAGCGCAACCAGGTCACCGAGACTCCCGCCCCCGAGGAGATGTACGAGACCGGCACCATCGCCCGCATCGAGAAGTCGGCCGAGCAGAGCAACGGCAGCTACCGCATCGTCGTCCAGGGCCTGAAGCGCGGCCGCGTCCGCGAGTACGTCGCCGAGGCGCAGGACTTTCACCTCGTGCGCCTGGAGGTCCTGGAGGAGCGCAGCGAGCCCGGCAAGGACATGCTGGAGCTGTCGCGCAGCCTCATCGCCCTCTTCGAGGA
Source organism: Acidobacteriota bacterium (assembly GCA_025456175.1). Taxonomy (GTDB): domain Bacteria; phylum Acidobacteriota; class Aminicenantia; order UBA2199; family UBA2199; genus UBA2199. The sequence goes on from JALOLC010000039.1 coordinate 9,357, forward strand.
ATACATCAACCTGAAACGCGTGCGCCTGCCCGGCATCATGACCCGGCTCAAGCCCAGCCAGCTGAGCGACGCCAGCGACATCATCATCTCCATCGTCAACCTGCCGCTGAAGGTCAAGCAGTCGCTGCTCGAGGAGCTGGACACCTACGCCCGCGGCGTGCGCGTCTACAACATCCTCAAGAAGGAGGTGCTGCAGCTGCGCAGCCAGCGCAACATCGAGCCCAAGCTGAAGCGCGAGGAGGGCCCGGAGACCGACTACGAGGAATACAAGAAGAAGATCACCGAGGCGCTCCTGCCCGACTACGTCAAGGCCCGCGCCGACGAGGAGCTGGAGCGGCTGGCGGCCATGCCGCCCTACTCCGCCGAGGGCACCGTCTCGCGCTACTACCTGGACTGGCTGCTGGCCGTGCCCTGGAAAAAACTGCGCAAGGAGAACAAGGACATCCGCAAGGCGGCGCAGATCCTCGACGAGGACCACTACGGCCTGCGCAAGGTCAAGGAGCGCATCCTGGACTACCTGGCCGTGCGCCTGCTGGTCAAGCGGCCGGAGGGCGAGATCCTCTGCTTCGTCGGCCCGCCCGGCGTGGGCAAGAGCTCCCTCTCCAAGTCGATCGCCCGCGCCCTGGACCGCAAGTTCGTCCGCGTTTCCCTGGGCGGCGTCAAGGACGAGGCGGAGATCCGCGGCCACCGCCGCACCTACATCGGCTCCTACCCCGGCCAGATCGTCAAGGGGCTGAAGAAGGCGGGCAGCATGAACCCCGTCTTCCTGCTCGACGAGATCGACAAGCTGAACTCGGACTTCCGCGGCGACCCGGCCTCGGCATTGCTGGAGGCGCTCGATCCCGAGCAGAACGCGGAGTTCAGCGACCACTACCTCGACCTGGAGCTGGACCTCTCCCAGGTCTTCTTCATCACCACGGCCAACTTCGCCGAGAACATCCCGCCGGCCCTGCTCGACCGCATGGAGGTCATCGAACTGCCCGGCTACACCGAGAGGGAAAAGCTGGAGATCGCCAGGAATTTCCTGGTCAAGAAGCAGGCGGAAAAGAACGGCTTCGCCGCCGGCGCGGTGCGCATCGCGGACGACGTGCTGCTGAGCGTCATCAACGAGTACACCCGCGAGGCCGGCGTGCGCAACCTGGAGCGCGAGATCGCGGTGATCATGCGCAAGACCGCCCGCAGCCTCGTCGAGGCCGGGCGCAAGGGCGACGAGAACGACGCGCAGACCATCGGGCGCGACCGGCTGCAGAAGTACCTGGGCGTCCCCAAGTACAGCAGCCAGAAGATCTTCCAGCGCAGCGAGACGGGCGTGGCCATCGGCCTGGCCTGGACCGCCGCCGGCGGCGACATCCTGGTGGTGGAGGCGCGCATGCTGCGCGGCAAGGGCGAGCTGATCCTCACCGGGCGCCTGGGCGAGGTGATGAAGGAGTCCTCCTCGGCCGCCTTCAGCTACACCAAGCTGAAGCTGTTCGAGCTGGAGCTGGACACCGAAGAGCTGAAGAACTACGACATCCACCTGCACATTCCCGAGGGCGCCGTCCCCAAGGAGGGGCCGTCGGCCGGCGTCACCCTGGCCGTTTCCCTGATTTCCCTGCTCACGGGCATCCCGGTGCGCCCCGACCACGCCATGACCGGGGAGATCACCCTGCGCGGCAAGATCCTGCCCGTTGGCGGCATCAAGGAAAAGATCATCGCCGCCCACCGCTACGGCATCAAGAACATCCTCATCCCCTCGGAGAACGAAAAGGACTTCCGCGAGGAGATCCCCGAAGAGCTGAAGAACGACATCCACGTCCACCCGGTCGACACCATGGACGAGCTCCTGGACATCGTCCTTGAGCACCCCATCAAGATCAAGAACATCCACAGCAAGGTCATCCGGCCGCTGCAAGAGGCGAACCTGCAGTAAGCGCGCTGTTCTCTTCTCAAGCCATGAACATACATACAACGGAACTCGCCGGCACGTACTTCACGCCCGAACAGCTCCCGGCCGACCGCCGGCCCAAGGTGCTGTTCTTCGGCCGCTCCAACGTCGGCAAGTCCTCGCTGATCAACTCCCTGCTGGGGCGACGCCTGGCCCGCACCAGCTCCACGCCCGGCAAGACGCTGAGCGTCAACTACTACCGGGTGGACGGCTCCCTGGGCCGACTGCTCTTCGTCGACCTGCCGGGCTACGGCTTCGCCAAGGTCTCCAAGGACGAGGCGCTGCGGGTGCGCCGGCTCTTCGCCGGTTTCCTGGAGCGGGCGGAGAACGTCCGCCTCGCCCTGCTGCTGGTCGACTCCCGGCACGGCTTCCTGCCGCCCGATCTGGAGACCCTGGCGCAGATCGTGGAAAAAAATCTGCCCATCTTGACAATCCTGACCAAGAGTGATAAGATATCTTTTTCGGAACAAAGAAAACTCATCGCGAATCTTCAAAAACAATTCGGCCTGCTCGCCATTCCCTTTTCGATCAAATCGCCGGCCGGGAAAGGCGAGATATGGAAACGGATCCAAGAGGCCATATAAAGGAGTGAACATGTATTCATTGAAGGACCTGCAGAACATGAAGGCGCTGGAGCTGAAGAAGCTGGTCAAGGAAATGGCCATCGACGACAAGGACGTCAACGATAAGAATTCCCTGTTCTTCAAGGTGCTGGACGCCCAGGCCCGGGCCAGCGGCAAGCTGTTCGCCGAAGGGGTCATCGAGGTGCACAGCGAGGGCTACGGCTTCCTGCGCTTCCAGGAGTACGCCTACCTGACCAGCCCCGAGGACATCTACGTCTCCCCCTCGCAGGTGAACAAGTTCGACCTGCGCACCGGCGACACGGTGTCGGGCTCGGTGCGGCCGCCCAAGACCGGGGAGAAGTACTTCGCGTTGCTGAGCGTGGAGGCGGTCAACAACGAGGACCCCGAGGCGGTGACCGAGAAGCGCCGCAACGTGCGCTTCGAGAAGCTGACGCCGCTCTACCCCGACGAGAAGCTCAACCTGGAGACCACGACCGAGAACCTCTCCGGCCGCGTGATGAACCTGCTCACCCCCATCGGCAAGGGGCAGCGCGGCCTGATCGTGGCCGCCCCGCGCACCGGCAAGACCATGATCCTGCAGTGCATCGCCAAGTCCATCGAGGTCAACCATCCCGAAGTCAACCTGATCGTCCTGCTCATCGACGAACGCCCCGAGGAAGTCACCGACATGAGCCGCAACGTCAAGGGCGAGGTCATCGCCTCCACCTTCGATGAAATTCCCCTGCGCCACACCAAGGTGGCCGACATCGTGCTCGAGAAGGCCAAGCGCATGGTGGAGATGGGCAAGGACGTGGTGATCCTGCTGGACTCGATCACCCGCCTGGCCCGCGCCCACAACGCCATCACCCCCGCCTCGGGCAAGGTGCTCTCGGGCGGCATCGACGCCAATGCCCTGAACAAGCCGAAGAAATTCTTCGGCGCCGCGCGCAACATCGAGGGCGGCGGCAGCCTGACCATCCTGGCCACGGCCATCGTCGACTCCGGCAGCCGCATGGACGAGGTCATCTTCGAGGAGTTCAAGGGCACGGGCAACATGGAGATCAACCTCGACCGCCGGCTGGTCGACAAGCGCGTCTTCCCGGCCATCGACCTGTTCCGCTCCGGCACGCGCAAGGAAGAGCTGCTGGTCGAGAAGGACGAGCTGAGCAAGATCTGGGTGCTGCGCAAGGTGCTCTCGCAGATGTCCGAGGTCGAGGCCATGGAGCTGCTGGTGGACAAGCTCTCCAAGACCAAGTCCAACGCCGAGTTCATCAACATGATGTCCAAGGGGATGTAGGGCGTAACCGACCTATTTGTGAAAAGTGATTAGTGAAAAGTGATTCGTTAAGAAACCTGTCGGAAACTTTCTCGAAATTGCGTCTCCCATTTCACTTTTTACTTTTCACTATTCACTGAGCCAGTATTTCGTCAATCCCTTTCTTTATCTCGGCAAGCACCGAATCCCAGGAGTAGTACTTTTTCACATAGGCCAAGCCCTTCTCGCCCATGGCGGCGCGCCGGCGCGGGTGGCGGTACAGCTGGCGGAAGCCGGCCAGGAACTCGTCGGCGCCGCCGTAGGCCAGCCCGCCGCCGGACAGCGCGACATGCTCGCGCAGGGCCGGGCAGTCGCGGTTGACCAGCACCGGCGTGCGCTGGGAAAAGGACTCCAGGGTGGAGATCGAGAGGCTCTCCAGCGGGGAGGGCTGCACGGAGAACAGGGCGCCCTTGAAGGCGGCCAGCTTTTCCTCCTCGGAGACAAAGCCGAGATACTTCAACCCCGGCAGCGACGGCAGCTCCATCAGCTTCTTGCCGATCAGCACCAGATCGACATAGGCCTCCTGCTTCACCGCCCGGTAATGGTCGAGCACGGCCTCCAGCCCCTTGCCCTTCTCGATGCGTCCGGCATAGAGCAGATAGGGGGCGACCAGGAAGCGGCGGCGGCGGAAGAGCTTGTCGTCGCCTTCGGCGCGCACGTCGACGCCGGTGCGCACCAAACGCATCGCCCCCGGCGGGTTAAAGACCCGGCGCACGAGATCCATTTCGGCCTGGGTCAGGAAAAAACAGGCCTGCAAGCGACGGAAGGTTTCGGCCACGGCGGCCAGATAGAGCGGCGGCTCGTCATGGGCCGTCGGAAAGAGGATCGCCGGCTTGCCGATCGCCCCCAGCCCGGCCAGCGTGGGATAATACAGATACGTGAAGAAAATGAACAGGTCGATCTCCTTCTCCGCGGCGACGAGCGCCTGCACCAGGTCGGGGCACAGGGGCCCCTGCTCGGCGATCCACTTTTTCTCGTCGCGTGCCGATGGCGGCGCGGCGAAAAACTCGTCGGAAAAGCGGTTGAAGGCGTCGATATCGCGCTCGCGGACCACCGGGAAGCGCCGGATGGCCACCCCGCGGAGCAGCGTCTCGCCGGCGGGATACTCGTTGCGCCAGGTCAGGTAGTCACGGGCGCAGGTGGTGAAGACGGTGACGCGCATGCCCTGGCGCAGCAGCCGCTCGGCCACGTTGCGCGCCAGGGCTTCGGAGCCGCCGATCACCGCGCTGCCGTAGCGCTGGACCACGATGCCGACGCGGATCATGCCCGCCCCCGGGGTTCGCCGACGCCGCTGACACCGGGCCTCATAGCTGCTGCAGCATGGCCAGCAGGCCCTGCGGATCGGCCTGGCGCCGGTAGCTCGCGACCCGGAGCGCGGCGCTCTCCTGCAGCCGGCGGCGCAACGCCTCATCCTCCAGGACCTGCTCGACAAGGCCGGCCACCAGGGCGGGATCCTTGGCGCGGAAGAGCATGCCGGCGCCGCCCAGGGTCTCGGCCACGGCGCCGGCGTCGTAGGCCAGCGCCGGCACACGGAAATGGCAGCTCTCCAGCAGCGGCAAACAGAAGCCTTCGTGCTCGCTCATCGAGAGGAAAACGTCGGCCAGGCGATACAGGGCCAAAAACTCGTCGGCGGGCAGATGGCCGGTGAACAGGACGTCCTCGGAGGTCAGGTAGAAGCGCGCCGCCAGGTCCTGGACGGCGAGGAAGTACGAGGGCAGGGACCGGGTGTTGCCGGCCACGATCAGGCGCACGTTCGGGGAGATGAACTTCTTGTAGTAGAAGACCGTCTTGACCAGGTCCTCGATCCTCTTGTTGGGCATGATGCGTCCGGCAAAAAGGATGTTCTTCCTCTCGTTGCGCAGCAGGTCCAGGTAGGCTCGGCTGTACTCCCCGTCATAGTCGTCCAGGTTGACCAGCAGGGGAAAGACGCCGACCCGGGCGAAGCCCAGGGCGCGCAGCTCGTCGCCGTTAAAGGTGGAATCCCCCAGGACGAGGTCGAAGCCGTCGCGCAGGCGCTGCAGGTGCTCGCGCCCGGCATGGGTGAAGCGCGTCAGCTCGGCGGAGAAGCCGGCGAAAAAACGCGCCGGGGTGACATTGTGATAGATCATCACCCTTTTCCCCTTCAGCCCCAGGAAGAAGTCGGTCAGCTGCGAGGCAACGGCGAAATGCAGGACCTTGACCGACTGCGGGTCGAGGCGATAGTCGGCGAAGGAAACGGCCTGGTCGCGCAGGGATTCGTCGCAGGTCATGGCCACCAGGCGGCTCTCGACGCCCTGCGTGCGCAGGAAGCGGTGCAGCGCCAGGGCCGAGTTGCCGACCGCGTCGCCGTAGTGCAGGGCGGGGAGGAACTGTTCGACTGTCATGGCTGTTTTGTAGCAGAAAAGGCGGGTTGGGTCAACCGCGGCGGGATGACGCCGAAGCCAGCCCTGGCGGCGGCAGGCAGGCGCGGATGAATCTTCCGCTTTTGGATCGGGGAGGTGAAAGAAAGCCGGGCCGAAGCGCCAGCGCTCCGGCCCGGCCGGAAAAAACGGTCAGGAGACCAGGATCAGAAGCCGCCCATGCCGGCCAGGCCCGACATGCTGCCCAGGGCGATGCGGCTGACGATGAAGCCGACCAGCCAGTAGATCACGATCAGGGCCACGAGGGAGACGATGAAGTAGGGCATCAGCTTGTCCTGGGCCGGCTCCTTGATCTTCTGCATGCCCAGGTACAGGAGGTACAGCGCGTAGAGGCTGGCGATCAGCATCAGGACGGAGATGGCGGGGATAATGCCCAGGACGCCCGCGATCCAGGCCGGTGTGTAGGAAAAGACCGCGATCTTGACCGCGGCGACCAGGTCCTTTTTGCAGCCGAACGTCGGGGCCAGGGCGTCAATGATGAAGGCCAGCAGGAACACGCCGCCCAGCGAAAGGACATACGAGAGGATCGCCCAGACCAGGGCGGTGCTCACGGGCCAGCGGAAGGTGCCGAAACCGCCGAACGACATGCCGATGACGACATAGCCGATGAAGCCGGCGACAGCCGGGATGGCGGCCAGGATCACGGCATACTTCATGAACATGTCGGCGATGGTCAGGTTCTCGCCCTTGATTACTTCCCATTCCTTGACCGGGGCCAGCAGGATGTTTTTTGCTCTGTCAACCAAGTTCATCTTTTCCTCCTATGATTTCAACTCAGCGATGAATACCGCAAAAGCAACAAAATGTCAATCCACAAGCGCCTGGACCAAGGCCCAGAGGCGGGCGAGAACGTTCTCGCGCCTGAAGACCGCCCAGCCGCCGTCAAGGAAAAAAAGAACCGTGCGCACGACCTGAAAAAGGACAAGGCCGGCAAAGACCAGGTAGACGTCGCGCCGGCTCCGCAGGGGGTTGCCGATGAACGGCCTGCCGGTGGCCAGCTCGAATGCCAGCATGCCGAGCAGGGCCAGAACCAGAAGAAAGACCGCGGGAACGAAGGGATGGCAGCGGACGGCCTCGCCCCAGTGGCCGCGTTCGAGATGGGCCAGGGCGCGGGTGATGCCGCAGGAGGGGCAAGGCACGCCGGTCACCGCCCGCAATGGGCACAGGGTCGGCCTTCCAGGCGCCGTCACCCAGTCATAGGCCAGGAGGGGAAACAGCAGCATGCCGGCCAGCAGGGCCAGCGCCAGCAGCCGCGGCCAGAAAAAACTCTCCCCGCTCCTAGTTATAAAGCTTGTTAATCTCACCCTGGACGATCATGGCCGAGACCATGGGGGCGACGAAGCCGAGGACGATCAGCAGCACCGACTGGTCCTGCAGCGACGGATTGCCGACCTTGCGGCCGATCACCTCGAGGTTTTGGCCGACCAGGTAGTAGAAATAGAGATTGACCGGGAAGCAGCAGCCGGAGAAAATGGCCACCGGCGGCGTGATCACTTGTTTTTCCACGACGGCGTTGATCACCTCGGCCATCTTGATGTTCCAATAGATCAAATAGAGGCCGCAGGTGATGAAGCCCAGCAGCAGTACGATGAAGGGGTCGTTCTTGAAATACGGGATGCGCTGCCCGCCCGTGCTCGCGTCACTCATTCCCACCTCCTTAGGTTCCCAAGTACTATATTTGAATTAACCCGAGAATTCAAGGGAAGAAAAAGGGAAGTCAGAGGGAAAGGCAGAGGGAAGACAGAGTGGAAAAGAGATTCTATAAGGGCTTTTTTCACCCTCTCTTCCCTTTCTCTTCCCTCCCTCTTCCCTTTTCTTCCCTGGGATCTTCCTTGACCTGGCGCCGATTCCCACATATAATAAGGCCATAAAGGAGACCTACCATGTTTGGCAGCCTCGGAATCTGGGAAATTTTGCTGATCGTGGTCGTTATCGCGCTGCTCTTCGGCGGCAGGAAGCTTCCCGAGCTGGGCAAAGGCCTGGGCCAGGGGATCAAGAACTTCCGCAACGCCGTCAAGGGAGCGGACGCGGACAAGAAAGAAGAAAAGCCAGAGGATGAGAAGGGTAATTGAAGACCTGGTCGAAAAAAGAAAAGCCCGCCAGGAAGAGCTGAATCCGATCCTGGACGACCTGGCCGCGGCCTGCGCCGGGAGCGGCTGGCTCAAGAAGAACGGGGGCAAAGCCCGGGAGAGCCTCGCCCGCCTCCAGGCGGCCCTGACCGATTTCATCACCGCCCAGGACAAGGAATGGAACGCCTATTCCAACCACCATGCCACCACGGTCTTCAAGTCGCTGCAATGGAAGATCGAAAAGCTCGAGGCCGAGTATTCCAACCTGAAGACCCTGCTCGTCCATTTCGCCCAGCTGGAGAACAAGCTGGACCGTCTGCTTGAATCGTTCGACCGCCGGCCCACGCCCGAGATCGCCGGCGAGCTGCGCCAGGTCAAGGAGCAGCTTTCGCCTTTGCAGTACGCCGACTTCGAAAGGCGCTTCCGCGGCGGCAGCGAGGAGATCGCGGCCCATCTGTCCGCGTACTTGCCCCTGTTCCCCGCCGGCGGCGAAGTCCTGGACATCGGCTGCGGCCGAGGCGAGTTCCTGGCCCTGCTGCAGGAGAGCGGCCGCCGCCCCCTGGGGCTCGACCTGTCCGACTCGATGCTGGAGGAGGCGCGGGCGCGCGGCCTCGAGGCCTTCAAGGCCGATGCCCTGGAGTTCCTCAAGGCGCGCCCTGACGACTCGCTCGACGGCGTCTTTTCCTCGCAGGTCATCGAACACTTCGAGCCGGAATACCTGCGCCGGGTCGTCGCCGAGTGCTTCCGCGTCATGAGGCCGGGAGCGGTTCTGCTGCTGGAGACCATCAATCCCCTGAGCCTGTTCGCTTTGAGCCGCATCTATTTCCTCGATCCCACCCACCAGCGGCCGCTGCACCCGGAATACATGCGCTACCTGCTGGAGAACACGGGCTTCAGCGCCGTGGAGATCCTCTACGGCGCCGAACCAACAGAGGAAAAACTCGTCGAAGCCGATCCCGCCTTGCCGCAGGCCCTGCCCTACAACGAGAACATCGACCGCCTCAACCGCCTGCTGTTCCCCCCCAGCGAATACGCGGCCAAGGGCCTGAAGCCCCCCGGTCCCAAGGGGCCGGGACGTCGGGACCCGCAGGGCCCCTCCAGCCGTTCAGACGAGACGGGAAAGCCGTGAACGTCCTGGGCATCGACGTCGGCGCCGGAGCCGTCAAATTCGCCGTGTTTTCCAAGGACGGGCTACGATCCTTCATGGGCGAGGAGCCGACCGCGCGCACCTATCCCGCATTTCAGGCCCAGCTCCTGGATATTTGCGGCCGACTTGAAAAATCCCATGGCATCGCAGCCGTTGGTGTCGGCGTGCCCGGCTTCATCTCCCTGGCGGAGCGCGTCATCGAGCGCTCGCCGAACATGCGCTTCCTCGACGGCATGGCCCTGGAAAGGGACCTGGCTGCCGCCCTCGCCCTGCCGCTGGCAGTGGACAACGACGCCAATGCCGCCGCCTTGGGGGAGTTCCTCAGCCTGGACGAGCCGCGACCGGCCTGCTTCGTCCACCTGACCCTGGGCAGCGGCATCGGCTCGGGCATCGTCCTCTCCGGCCGCATCTTTCACGGCAGCGACGGCTTCGCCGCCGAGCTGGGCCATCTGCTGGTCAACAGCCAGGGGCGCCCCTGCGGCTGCGGCAACAGCGGCTGCGCCGAGACCGAGAGCTCGGAGACCGGCATCGTACGCAGCTACCAGGAATTCGCCTGCGCCCCAGACCCGCTCAGCTCCCGCGACGTGTTCGCCCGCTGGCAGGCCGGCGACGAGGCGGCCCGGGAGGCGTTCCGGCGCGCCGGCACCTTCCTGGGCGTGCTGCTGTCCCAGATCGTCTACGCGCTCAATCCCGGGCGCATCAGCATCGGCGGCGGCGTCGCCGCCGCCGGCGAGGCCCTGCTCGCCCCCGCCCGCGAAGAGCTGGCCCGCCGGGTGGTGGCCAAGGCCGCCGCCGGCACGCGCATCGAGGCGGCGCGGCTGGGCAACGGGGCCGGGATGGCCGGCGCGGCCGCCCTGGCCCGCCAACAACCATCATGAAGAACATCCGCAATTTCTCCATCATCGCCCACATCGACCACGGCAAGACCACCCTGTCCGACCGCCTGCTGGAGGCGACCCATGCCATCGCCAAGCGCGACATGCAGGAGCAGGTGCTCGACTCCATGGACCTCGAGCGCGAGCGCGGCATCACCATCAAGTCGCACTTCGTGCGCCTGATCTGGCGCGACGCCAAGGGCGAGGAGTACCTGCTCAACCTGATCGACACGCCGGGGCACATCGATTTCACCTACGAGGTCTCGCGCTCCCTGGCCGCCTGCGAGGGCGCCCTGCTGGTCATCGATTCCACGCAGGGGGTGGAGGCGCAGACCGTGGCCAACACCTACCTGGCCATGGAGAACGACCTGACCCTGATCCCGGTGATGAACAAGATCGATCTGCCCAACAACGAGCTGGACAAATCCCTGGAGCAGATGGAGAGCATCCTGGGCATCCCGCGCCAAGAAGCGCTGATGGTCTCGGCCAAGACCGGCCTCGGCATCGACCAGATCATCCCGGCCATCATCGAGCGCATCCCGCCCCCGTCCGGAGACCGCGGCAAACCCCTGAAAGCGATGATCTTCGATTCCTGGTTCGATTCGTACCGCGGCGTGATCATCCTGGTCAAGATCATCGACGGCGTCATGAAAAAGGGCGACAAGATCAAGTTCCTCTCCAACAACACCGAATACGAGATCAACGAAGTCGGGGTCAACACCCCCAAGCCCACGCCGCTGGACTCGCTGGAGGCCGGCGAAGTCGGCTACATCATCGCCAGCATCAAGAACATCGCGGAAGTCAAGATCGGCGACACGGTCACCCTGGCCAAGGAAACCTCGGTGACGCCGCTGCCAGGCTTCAAGGAGCCGCTGCCCATGGTGTTCGCCGGCTTCTATCCCTCCGAGGGAACGAGCCATGAGGAACTGCGCGAGGCGATCGAGAAGCTGACCCTGAACGATTCCTCCCTGACCTACGAACCGGAGTCGTCGCCGGCGTTGGGCATCGGCTTCCGCTGCGGCTTCCTGGGCCTGCTGCACAAGGAGATCGTCCAGGAGCGCCTGGAGCGGGAATACTCCCTGTCGCTGGTCACCACCGCCCCCTCGGTGCGCTATCGCGTCATTAAAACCAACGGCGAGGCCATCGAGATCGAGTCGCCGGCCCAGCTGCCGGAACCCCAGCATTACCGGACCATCGAGGAGCCCTACATCGAGGCCATCATCATCACTCCCGACGAGTTCCTGGGCAACGTGCTGAAGCTGCTGCAGAACCGCCGCGGCGTCCACCGCAAGATGGAGTACATCGGCCCGCAGCGCGTCTACCTGACCTACGACCTGCCCCTGGCCGAAGTGCTCTACGACTTCTTCAACAAGCTGAAATCGATCTCGCAGGGCTACGCCTCGTTCGACTACGAGCTGAAGGACTACCGCGAGTCGCCGCTGGTCAAGCTCGACATCCTGATCAACCAGGACCCGGTCGACGCCCTGGCGGTCATCGTCCACAAGGAGAAGGCCTACACCATCGGCAACCTGCTGACCAGCAAGATGAAGGAAGTGATCCCGCGCCAGCTCTTCGAGGTGGTCATCCAGGCGGCCATCCACAAGCGGGTCATCGCCAAGACCGTGGTCAAGGCCCTGCGCAAGAACGTATTGGCCAAGTGCTACGGCGGCGACATCTCGCGCAAGATGAAGCTGCTGGAGAAGCAGAAGAAGGGCAAGAAGCGCATGAAGCGCATCGGCAAGATCGACA
>JALOLC010000140.1 GCA_025456175.1 Acidobacteriota bacterium
ATCCCGCTGAACATCTCGCGCGAAACCTTCCAGAACAACGTGCGCATCGACAAGATCCGCAAGCACGTGGTCAAGAAGCTGCTGGAGCACCTGGAGGGGCTGAAGGACAGGGAGCGCGAGAAATATCTCGCCATCTGGAAGAACTTCGCCAAGAATCTGAAGGAAGGGGCGGTCAACGACTTCGAAAACCGGGACAAGCTGGCGCAGCTGCTCCTCTTCTCCAGCTCCAGGACCGCCGGCGACGAGCGGATCGACCTGCGGCAGTACGCCGGACGCATGGCCGAGGGGCAGAAGGAGATCTACTACCTGGGCGGCAGCGACCGCGGGACGATCGAGAGGAACCCCGCCCTGGAGATATTCCGCAAAAAAGACTACGAGGTGCTGTACCTGACCGACCCCCTGGACGAGTTCGTCCTCGACCACCTGCGCGAGTTCGAGAAGAAACCCTTCAAGATGGCAGAGAGCGCCGATATCCCATTGGAAGAAAAAGAAGCGGCCGCCGATGAGGCGGCCATCAAGGATGCTGAAAATCTGCTCACCTACCTGAAGACGATCTACGGCGACCAGGTCCAGGAGGTGAAGATTTCCAAGCGTCTGACCGACAGCCCCTGCCTCCTGCTCAACCCCGCCGACGGCCCCTCGGTGCAGATGGAGAAGATCATGAAGATGGTCAACAGGGACTACCAGCTCTCCAAGCGCGTCCTGGAGATCAACCCCGGCCATCCCCTGATCAAGAAAATGGTCGCCCTGCACAAGGCCGACCCGGCGGCGTTGCTGCTGAAAACCCTGGCCCTGCAGCTGCTGGACAACATGAAGCTGCGCGAGGGCATCCTGAGCGACACCGAGGCCACCATCGCCCGCATCCAGCAGATCATGCTCGACGCCGCCGGCTTGCCCCGCGCAGACGGCTGGAGGGGCCCTGCGGATCCCGACGTCCCGATCCCTTCGGACCGGGGGGGAGAAGCGCGCTGACGCTCATCGTTGAAGCGCCGCCTGCTTAACGGAGCGCGCGCAGCCTGCTGGCGGCCTCCAGGCATCCCGGCTCGAGGCGCAGGACATGAGCCAGCTCCTCCCTCTCATTCTCCACCAGGCCCGCCTGGCGGAGAACCGCCGCCAGGCTGAGCCGCGCATCGATGTTGTTCGGAGCGATCGCCAATCCCCGCCGGTACTGCTCCATGGAGCCGTTCAGGTCGTTGGCGTAAAAAAGGGCATAAGCCAGGCCAAAGCGGGCGGAGGCGTTTTCCCCGTCCCGCTCAACGGCCCTTCTGAAATGCCCGATGGATTCGGGAAAGCGGTTGGAGCGCAGTGTTCTCATCGCTTCGCTCAGATCCGCGTGGGCGCTGCCAAGAGCTGCCCGGCTCGACTCCCCGACCGATCCGGCGCCCACCGCGCCGCGGAGAATGATTTTTTTCAAGGAGCCGGTCAGCGGCGAAGCCAGGACCTCGCGCAGGTACGGGCTGCGGCTGACGACCGTGCCCAGGCGGCCGTCCCGGTCGATGAAGTCGACGTCGCTGCCGCCCATGGAGCCCCAGGCCCTGCGGAAGAAAAGGAACGCGTCGCTGCGGTACATCAGGTCCTGGGCCGCCAGGTATTCCCGCAACGGACCGACCCCGGGCCGCGGGCTCCCGTTCTCAAGGCAGTCCGGGCACCAGGCAGCGATTCCCTCGACATGGAACAGGTCCCGGGGCAGGCGGGTATCGCTGAACTTGGAAAATATCCCGTACTCCATGGAGCGGTTGTCGTCCGTCACCGGCTCCACCCGCCGCGTCGCCCGACGCAGGTCCTCCCCGTGGGCCACGAATGTTCCAAGGATCTCGGTCAGCGTGCCCATCTTCATGCGCTCGAGGTCGGAGCGGACGCGGGGAGCCCCGGCCAGCCGGAGTGCAAGGCGAGCGGGATCGATGACCGACGCCGCGGCGGCCCGGCCCATCAGGATCAGCTCCTTCTGCATACCCGAGAGCAGGACGGCGTTGGGAAACACATCCACGAAGGCGCGGACCATGGACAGGCCGACCTCCGGGGAGACCTGGTACAGGGGCAGCCACTGCGTCATGAACCCGCCGTCCTTCAGGCGGCTCCTCGCCAGCCGGTAGAACTCGCGGGAATAGAGCGAGGCCGTGCCGGCGAAGGTGATGGGCGGCGGCTCCAGGGTGATCAGGTCGTACGAAGCGGGGGGCGCCATCTGCAGATGGAGGCGCCCATCATTGACGTACACCGCGACCCTGTCGTCGGCGAGGACATCGCCGTTGCTCTCCCGGAAAAAGCGGGCATGGGCGAAGATCTGTTCCGAGAGATCGACCGTGTCGAGGCGCTGGATCGTCGGATGCAGGGAAGCGGCGTGAAGCGTGTTCCCCACCCCGAAGCAGATGACGAGCACGGAGCGGGGCGAATCCATCTGCAGCAGGGGAATGTGGACGAACGCCCTCATGTAGCGCTGCAGCCGGGGAGCCGTGCCCGACATCGAATGCCCGTTGGTCAGCAGGAAGCGGTCGCCGGCGGGATCCTCGATAACGATCAGCGACTCGTTGAGCCCCTCGGCCGACGCCAGGACCCGAATGTCCGGCGCCAGCCGGGGAAAGCCCTTCATCATGAAATAGGGAGCCGGAAGCCGGCTCCAGCCAACGAGGATGACGCCGGCGCCGAGCAAACATAGGGCGAAAAAGCCATGCCGCGCCAGGCGGCGGGCGCCGGCCGGCTCCCTCAGCCTGGCAGCCTGTAGCGCGACGATGGCGAGGGCGGAAACGAAACAGAGGAAGAGGACGCTGCGCTGGCTGCCCAGGCCGGGCAGCATAATGAAGCCGGCGGCGAGCGCGCCCAAGACCGCTCCCAGCGTGTTGGCCAGGTACAGGCCTCCGGCCCGCCGTCCCACCCGCTGCTCCAGCCGCTGGACAAAGGCGTTGGCCAGGGGGAATGAGAAGCCCACCAGGAAAGATGGCAGCCCGATGACGCCCAGGATCGGGCGGGCGACACCCCAGATCTCGGTGAGCAAGGGCAGTTTCTCGTTGGCGGCGAGCGGCAGGAGGCGCTTCATCAGGAACGCCTCCGCGGCCGGACCATCGAATGCGATGAGCAGGAGCGGCGTCACGACGATGAAGACGGCCTGGACCAGCATGGCACGCTCCACCGGCTTGCCCCAGCGCCTGACCGAATAGCCGCCGGCCAGCGAGCCCAGCCAGATGCCGATCAGGACGACCGTCAGCATCAGCGAAAAGACCACGCGATAGGCGCCCAGGCAGGAACTCAGGAAACGGAACCAGACCATCTCCATCCCCATGGCGGCGAACCCCGAGAAAAAAAGCGCCAGGGCGATGAAGGCGACGGTCCCCGAGGGCAGGCGGTCTTGGGCCAGACCGGGCGAGGGGGCAGGCGACTGCGTCGGTGCCGCAGGCGGCGCCGTTGCCGGCGATCTGCCGGCCAGGAGGATGGCGGCCGCCCCGACGGCGGCGTTGATGGCGACCGCAGCCAGCTGCGTGCGCAGGAGGCCCGCCAGGGGAACGAGGAACAGGTCGGTGGCGAAGCAGCCCAGCGCCGCCCCGGCGGTGTTGCAGCCGTACAGGACGCCGATGCGCCATCCCGCCGAGCTCAGGGAGCCGGAAAGCAGGTGCCGGATCAGGAGCGTGAGCGTCGCCCCCATCAGGGTGGTGACCGGCAGCATCAGGATGACGGCGGCCCCCATCCGGCCGAGATGCGATCCGCAGGACAGGTGGCGCCATCCCTGTCCATCGCTCACATAGCGGGCGAACGATCCCGAAAGCTCCCGGAGGACGGGCAAGGCCAGCACGACGAGCAGCCCCAGGAGGGCAACGCCCAGTTCCACTTGGCCGTAGTTCCGCAGGAAGGCGGGCGGCTTTCCGGTCGCATGCCGTTTGTCGCTCCAGACGCCGGCGAGGTAGCTCCCCAATCCAAGCCCGAGCATGAAAACGGAGGTGACGATCGCAGCCGAATAGGCGGTGTTGCCGAACAGGTTCCCGAATATCCTCACCCAAATGACTTCATAGACCAGGCCGCTGA
>JALOLC010000040.1 GCA_025456175.1 Acidobacteriota bacterium
CCCGGCTACCGCAACATGGACCGCTTTTTCATCCGTCTGAAGGCCGGGGAGAGCGTGCTCCTGTCCGAGTTGCTGCAGAAGCATTTGCGGGCAACCCCGGATGAGGCGCAGCAGCTGCTGCGGCAGGGGAGCGTGTGGGACAACGACAGGAAAGTGCGGCTGCGCGACGGGCGCCTGGCGATCACCAGCGAGCTGGTGCGCGTCGACCGGCCGAAGTTTTCCATTCGCGAGTACGCGCTGGTTCCCGAAGACATCAAATATGAGGATGACCATCTGCTGATCGTCTACAAGCGGGGCGGCGTGCCGGCGCAGCCCACGCCCTACAGCGACATCGACAACCTGCTGCACGGCGTGCAGAAGCATTTCACCGCCCAGCGCCTGCGCTACCGGGCGGCGCCGGTCAACCGCCTCGACCTGCCGGCCCAGGGCCTGGTCCCCTTCGCCAAGAACAAGCGCTGCGAGGTCGCCCTACACCGCCTCTTCGAGGAGCGCCGCATCCGCAAGCGCTACCTGGCCGCCACGGTCGCCTTTGCCGGCGTGAAGCCGTCGTACATCATCCGCTCCGAGCTCGAGTGGCAGGGTAGGAGCCGCGTGGGGCTGACCTACGTCCGCTTCTGCCGCGAGAAGGACGGCCGCTTCTTTTTCCTGGCCTTTCCCCAGAGCGGCCGCACCCACCAGATCCGCCGCCACTTCCAGGAGCAGGTGGCGTCCCTGATCGGCGACGTGCGCTACGGCGGGGCCGAGCCCGGCCGTGAGCTCTGGCTCCTGTGCTTCCAGTACGTTTTTCCCCACCCGGTCACCAGGGAAAAAATCTCCGTGCGCTTCGTTCCCGCCGCCTGGCGGGAGGCCATGGGGCTGGTTGAGGAGGAATAAAAACCCTGCCTCTAGGAATCCATTCCATTGTGCTCGCCATCGGCTGGGGAAAGCGCGAGGCAACGCTCACCACTCCGGCGCAGACCCATCACGTCGCTCGCCCGGCCTAACATGACCAACTCGCCCCGGCTCCGCCGGTGCTCAAACAGTGGTCATGTTGCCCGAAAGCCCGGCCGGGCTTGCGGGATGGGTTCCCTGCGCCTCCGTTTCGTTCGCTTATCCCTCACGCTTTCCCCGTCGACAAACAGCAATATAGAGAGATTTGTTTCCCCGTTCACCCGTCTACCCGTCCACCCGTCAACGAGCTGATATTTCCGGCGTTCCAATGAATAATTGACAAACATAAAAACATATGTTAATATATTGATATGATTAACGAGGTGCGACTGCTCAAGGCCCTGGCCGACGAGAACCGCCTGCGCCTGCTGATGCTGCTGCGGGCGCGCGAGCTCTTCGTCTGCCAGCTCATGGCCGTCACCGGCCTGTCGCAGTCGCTGGTCTCGCGCAGCCTGGCGCTGCTGGAGCGCCAGGGGCTGGTCGTTTCGCGGCGCGAAGGCAAGCATGTCTTCTATCACCTGAATGAATCCATGCCGACGGTGGGGCATGCCGTGCTGGACGCCCTGGCCCGGCGGCGGCACGAAGGGCCGCTCTTTGCGGCCGACCTGGAAAACCTCGATCTGTTCTGCCGGCGCTTTCATGGCGGCCAGGCCTGCGACATGTCGATCGTCAAGAAATTCATCGCCTTTAAAAATAAAAAGCAATTCCAAGGAGCATAACAATGGAAAAATTGGACAAGAAGGCGTTCAGCGAAAAGGTTTTCGATTTTGAAAATGAGAAGGAATGGAAGTTCCGCGGCGCCCTGCCGGCCATCGTCGACTTCTACGCCGACTGGTGCGGGCCCTGCAAGATGGTCACCCCCATCCTGGAAAAAATTTCAACCGACTACGCCGGCAAGCTCGACGTCTTCAAGATCGACACCGACAAGGAGCAGGAACTGGCCCAGGCCTTCGGCATCATGAGCATTCCCAGCCTGATGTTCATCCCCGTCTCCGGTCCGCCGCAGATGGCGCGCGGCGCCCTGGACCGCGCCGGCTTCGACAAGGCCATCGCCGAGGTGCTGGGGGTCAAGAGGGACGAGCAGAAGCCCGGTGAAAAGTGAAGTGTGAAAAGTGGCAGAGCCTTGGCTGGCACTGGCCATTGGGCGCTTTCAATTCACCCGCTTGCATCTTCAGGCTCCCGCTGCGCGTCTCAAGGGGTTGCCTGGCCGGTTGAACCGGCAGGAGCGAACATGGAGCGAAGACGATGGCTCGTGGTCCTGATTCTGATGCTGGCAGGCGCCGTGCCCGGCGGCCAGGCCCGGGTTTCGGCCGCGGCGGCCCATCCCGAGCTCTGGCAAAAGGCGGTGGCCGTGTTCGCCGCCAGCTCCCATCTCGCGCCGGGGAAGGTGCGGCTGGCGTTTTCCCTGCTCGACGGCAAGGGGCAGCCCAAAAAAACCTTCGAACGCGAGATGAGCTATTCCCTGGACGGCCAGGGAAAGATCCGCGCCGAGCTGGCGTGGGCCAGGGAAAACGGCCGCGATGTCACCGCGACGGCGAGAGCCGAACTCCGGGAGCAGGAGAAAAAAGACGCGTCCGGGCAAAACAAGGGCCAGCGTGCGACCTTCTCGCTCCGCGACGTGCCGTTCGACCCGGACAGGCAGGGGCAGGTCGAGGTGGTGGCCCGCCCCGAGACGGCAGCGCTCTTCGGAGCCGTGTGCCGGCGCTTCGATTTTTCCATGGACCTGCCAATCGATTCCGGCGGCAAGCAGAAGGGAAAACCCGTGACCTTGCGGGGAATGGCCTGGATCGACGAGGCCAGCGGCGCTCCGCTCAAGTTCGAGTTCGCCCCCGACCCGCTGCCGAGCAAGGTCAAGAGGCTGTGGACCGTCTTCACCTACGGCCCGGGTCCCAACGGCGAATGGCTGCTGAAGGAGATCGCCAGCGACGGCATGGGCGGCATCCTCTTCATCAAGAAGCGCTTCCGCTCGCGCATCGAGCTGGACGAGTATTTCCCGGCGCCGCAGACCTGACGCCGTAGTGCTGAAGGACGAGGCGTAGCCTTCGTGACGCGTAACACGGAAATATTGATTGGGTAGGGGCGACCCGCTGGGTCGCCCTGGACATTTCGGAAGAAATCGTTCGCGAGGAAACAGGGTGATCCGCCGGATCGCCCCTACGGAATCTCATTTACTAATCCCGCCGTTTGTGCTATTTTCCGGCCATGGACGGCAACAAGAACCTCCAGGTCGAGCAGGCGCTGCAGGAGCTGTACCGGCTGCGCAGCGACGTCGAGACCGAGCTGCGCCTGATCAAGATCGACTCCTTCAGCGGCGAGTTCGTCGATTTCCCGGAGCAACTGGCCCCCGCCGTCGTCGCCATCTACAAGAAAAGGGGGATCGAGCGTCTTTTTTCGCACCAGGCCGAGGCCCTGCAGAACGTGCTGCAGAACCGGCACACGGTGGTGGCCACGCCCACCGCCTCGGGCAAGACCCTGATCTACAACGCCGCCGCCCTCGACGCCCTGCAGCGCGACCCGCAGGCCAAGTCGCTCTATCTCTTCCCGACCAAGGCCCTCTCCCAGGACCAGCTGGCCGAGCTGTTCGACATGAACAAGGCGCTGGGCGATACGCTGGGCCTCTACACCTACGACGGCGACACGCCGACCTCCATGCGCCAGGCCATCCGCAAGCAGGCGCAGATCGTCATCACCAACCCCTACATGCTGCACTCGGGCATCCTGCCGCACCACACCAAGTGGGCCAGCCTGTTCGAGAACCTGAAGTACGTGGTCATCGACGAGCTGCACTACTACACCGGCGTCTTCGGCTCGCACGTGGCCAACGTCCTGCGCCGCCTGAAGCGCGTCTGCGCCTTCTACGGCGCGCGGCCGGTGTTCATCATGAGCTCGGCCACCATCGCCAACCCGGCCGAGCTGGCCGGCAGGCTGATCGAGGAGGAGGTAACGCTGGTCGAGCGCAACGGCGCTCCGCGCGGCGAGAAGCTCCTGGTCTTCTTCAACCCGCCGGTGGTCAACCGCCAGCTGGGCATCCGCCGCTCCTACGTCGCCATGACCCGCGAGATCGCCGGCATCCTGCTCCGCCACGGCCTGCAGGTGATCACCTTCGCCAACTCGCGGCTGATCACCGAGATCCTGGTCAAGTACCTGAAGAACGACTTCGAGAAAACGGTGCAGGACCGCGACACGGTGCGCGGCTACCGCGGCGGCTACCTGCCCAGGCTGCGGCGCGAGATCGAGAAGGGGCTGCGCGACGGCAAGATCCGCGCCGTGGTCTCGACCAACGCCCTGGAGCTGGGCATCGACATCGGCTCGCTCGACGCCGCCGTCCTCGCCTCGTACCCGGGCTCGATCTCCTCAACCTGGCAGCGCCTCGGCCGCGCCGGCCGCCGCGGCAGCCGCTCGCTGGGCGTGCTGGTCGCCTCGTCCATGCCCATCGACCAGTACATCGTCAGCCACCCCGAATACTTCTCGGGCCAGTCGCCGGAAGTCGGGCGCATCAACGCCGACAACCTGACCCTGCTCATCGACCATATCAAGTGCGCCGCCTTCGAGCTGCCGTTCGCCCGGGGCGACCGCTACGGCGCGGAAAACCTGGAGGAGATCCTCTCGTACCTGGCCGAGCAGCAGGTGCTGCTGGCCAAGGACAACCAGTGGTTCTGGACCGCGGAGGGCTACCCGGCCGACGCCGTCAGCCTCAATCGCGTCACCTCCGACAACTTCGTGGTCGTCGACCGCACCGACGGCGAGCGGGTGATCGCCGAGGTCGGCTTCAGCGACGCGCTGGAAACGCTGCATCCCAAGGCCATCTACATCCTGGAGGGGGAGCAGTTCGTGGTCGAGGAACTGGACTACGAGAACCGCAAGGCCTTCCTGACCCGCTCCAACGCCGACTACTACACCGACTCCATCACCTACACCAAGATCAAGGTGCTCGACGTCTTCGCCGAGACGCGCCGCAAGCACGTGAACTTCTCCCACGGCGACGTCCACGTCTTCTCCCAGGTGGTCGGTTTCAAGAAGCTGAAGTTCTTCACCATGGAGAACGTCGGCGCCGGCGAGCTGCAGCTGCCGCAGCAGGAGATGCACACCACCGGCTTCTGGCTGACCGTCAGGAACGAGCTGCTGCAGAGCCTCGATTTCGCCAACGAGGAGAAGATCGAGGCCATCGCCGGCATCGCCTACCTGGTCAGGCAGATCAGCCCGGTCATCCTGCTCTGCGACGCGCGCGACCTGGGCGTGGCCATCGAGGACAACCTGACCAAGGAACCGCTGCACCCCGGGGAGCTGAAGAGCCTGCTGCGCGGTCCCGTCGATCCATCCTTCGCCGACCGCTTCGAGCCCAACATCTTCATCTTCGACAAGTACCCGGGCGGCGTCGGCTTTTCCGAGACCCTGTACGAGAAGGGGAACATGCTGCTGGAAAAGGCGCTGGAGATCATCGAAAGCTGTCCCTGCCCGAGCGGCTGCCCCTCCTGCGTCGCCCCGGCCATCCGCGCCGGAGGCGACCACAAGGCCGCGGCGCGCTTCATCCTCAAGCTGCTCCTGGAGCGGCTGGACAATTGAACGCGGTGGCTTCGTAGAACCCAATCGGGCTTTCTATTGACTTTGATCTATTTGCATAGATAATGGGTGCAACCTATTCAGGAGGCAAGATGAAAAAAACGCTCATTCTACTCTGCGGGTTGTTGCTGGTTTCTGGCTTGTTCGCTTTTGAAAAGAAGACCACCATCAGCATCAACTTCGGCATCATGGACACCGACCAATTCAAGTTCGATCCCCTGATGTGGACCGCCGGGGCCGAGCTGGATTTGCAGGTCGGCAACTACCTGATGTTCAGCCCCGAGGTGACGCTGGTGGGCAACGGCTTCAAGTTCAAGGAATTCCTCCTCTTCCCGGCCGCCATCCTGAACTTCACCCCCGGCAACTTTTTTGTCGGCGGCGGCATCACCAAGGGCTTTTACATCGGCAGCGGCGAGGATTTCGCCATAACCGAAGTCGCCCTGAAACTCAATGCCGGCTTGATCTCCAAGAACCTCAAGCTGACCGTCTACGTCATCACCGCCTTCGACAGCCTGTTCGACGGCATGTTGGTGGGCGCCTCCCTGGGCTTCAGGCTCTAAACAGACGTTTCGCTGGCCTGTCCCGGACGTCGGGCATCAACCCCTCCATTCTGCCTGTGCGGAATGGAGGTTTTTTTTGGTCTGGATCTGAGGATCTTTCCTGAAGCGGCCCATCATCTCGCTGGCATTCTTTTCTGGAAGCAAAAAAAAAGATCAGAGATCGATCGCCGCCCCCGCGGCCAGGAACGTCCCCTGAGAAAGGCCGGCGTCGATGAAGAGCCGGCTCCTTTTGCCGATCCGGTAGTGCAGGGCGGCCCCGAGGACGGGCGCCAGGCTCCAGGCCGGGACGTCTTCATTCTCCTTCCTTAGCTCCTCCAGCGTCATCTCTGCACTGCGGCTCAGCTCGGCGCTGCCCAGGATGGAGTCGACGCGGGCAATGAGGGGCAGGCGCAGGCGGCCGCTGAAGCGCAGCAGCGCCAGCCCCAGCGCGGCGTAGGCGGCTATCCGGCCCCGTTGCAAGGCCCGCCAGCGCCCCTGCGCCGCCAGCATGTACGTGCGCAGATCGATGCGGCCCTGGCCGCTGGTGGAGATGGTCGCCACGGGGATTCCCCCGAAGTAGAGGCGTTGCTCGTCCTGCAGGGAAAAGGGGAGGGTGCAGCGGAGATAGCTGGCCGAGACCCCGATGGCGAATCGCCCCGCCCCCAGACGCCGCCAGAGCCCGGTGCTGAGGAAAGCCCCCTGCGAGTCCATATCGACCTTGGGCTTGTAGCTGATGACGGTGAAATCGTCGAGCAGGGGGGCCAGCAGCTCGCGCGCCTCGTCGGCGACCACCCGTGCGGCCAGGCGCTCCACCGGCGAAACCAGCGGCTGCAGCGTCCACGGCCCCAGGGACAGCTGCCACTCCCACGCGGCCGCCTCCTGGGAGCCGGCGCCCGCCGCCAGCAGCAACAGGAACAGGGAAGCCTTTTTGATACGCATCGCTCCAGGATTATAACATGGAGGAGTTTCACTGCCAGTGCAAGGAAATTGTTGACAAAATTGAAAAATGATAGTATATTTTAACCAAATGGTTAAACTAAACGGTTGGTTAAATGGCTAGGAACGACTTGCCCAGCAGCGAAAAGATCCTTATCGCCGCGCAGAAGGAGTTCGCCGCCCGCGGCTATGCCGGGGCGCGCATGGAGGCCATCGCCCGCGAAGCCGGTATCAACAAGGCCATGCTCTACTACTATTTTTCCAGCAAGGAGAGCCTCTATCGGACCATCCTCGGCCGGGTGCTGTCCGGTGTTTTTTCCGAGATCAACCGCTTCGTCACCGAGCAGACCACGCCGGCCGAATTCCTGGAAAAATTCCCGGAAATCTACGTCCGCTTCATTGCCCGCAATCCCGACTTGCCGCGCATCCTGGTCTTCGATCTCATCCACAACCCGGAGAACGTCAAGGCCGCCATGGCCGAGATCAGCCGTTCGCACGCGGAGTACAAGCCCGTCCTGCTCGCGCGGATCAAGCGCTGGCACGAGCAGGGGCGGATCTCCGAGGGGGATCCCCTGCACTTCATGATGAACATCATCGCCCTTTCCATTTTTTCGTTCATCGGCAAGCCCATGGTGGAGGCCATCTCGGGAATCGGGATCCCGGATGACGAGGCGTTCTTCCGCAAGCGGATCGCCAGCGTGGTCAATGTCCTGAAACAGGGGATGCTGAAATGAAAAAAACGTCGTTCTTGGTTTTTTTGCTTTGCGCGGCGGCGCTGCCGGCCAAGGTGACGCTGTCCCAGGCCGTGGCCGACGCCTGGAAGATCAGTCCCGCCCTGCGCGGCCAGCAGCTGGAAGAGCAAGCCGCGGCCACGGCCAGGCTGACCGCCTTGAGGCAAAAGTACTTTTTCCTGGCCTTCAGCGGCAGCTACCGCTACACTTCGGACAAGGTGGAGGTCACGGTCGCGGACTTCCCCTTTCCGCTCGCTCCCGGCATGGCGCCGGGCACGACCGTCCTCTCCGCCCCCAGCGCCAGCGTCGACATGAAACTAGCGCTGCAGCAGCCCATTTACAACGGCGGCGTGCTGGACAACGCCGTGAAAGCGGAAGCACTGCGCGCGGCGGCCGAGCAGCACCTGACCCGGCTGAAAAAGATCGAGCTGGCCGGCAAGGTCAAGAATGCTTTTTTCAGCCACCGGCTGTTCTGCAAAAAACGCGCGGCGCTGAACTCCCTGCTGGCCAAGCTGACCCTGCACCAGGGCCGGCTGGAAAACCTGCACCGCGAGGGGCTCGTGCGCAGGTCCGACCTGCTGGAAGCCATGGCCAAGGCCGATGAGGTCCGGCTGAACCTGGAGGACCTGGAGCAGCTGATCCGCAGCGAAGCCCTCCATTTCAGCACCCTCTGCGGCCATGACCCCCAGGACATTGAGCCGCCCGCCGCCAGCGCCGGCGAATCGTACGCCGCGGCCCGGGAATTTTTCCTGGCCAGCCACCCCCTGCTGCGCGCGCTGGACCAGCGGCTGCGCCTGGCGCGCCTGCAGAAGAAAACGATCGCCGGCTCCTACCTTCCCCAGGTCAACGCGTTCGCCGAGTTGCATTACGGCCGCCCGGGGCAGAATTTCTTCGCCAGCCGCTGGACTCCCTATTTTGCCGGCGGGGTCAGCGTCTCCATGCCGGTCTTCAACTGGAACAGGAACGGGCGCGACCAAAGCCTGGCCGACATCGCCGCCAGCAAGCTGGAACTCCAGCGAACCGATTTCGTGCGCGAGAGCGAAAAGAACCTGCGCCAGCTTTTTTTTCACAGGGAGAGCCTGGGGAAGAAGCTTTCCCTGCTGGAGGGCCTGGCAGCCAACGCCGCCGAGAATGCCGGCTTGAAGGAAAGACTCTACGAGGAGAACCAGGTGGACCACAGCGATTACCTGGCCGCCCTGACCGATGCGGAGCGCTATGCCTCCATGCGCGAGGAATTTCTGGCGCAAGTGGAATTGCTCGAGGTGGGGATCCTGACCGTGATCGGAAAATGCGAGGAGGAATGATGAAAAAAACGGCAATTCTGCTCGGCGTGCTGCTGCTCCTTTTTTCCTGCCGGCAAAGGGAAGCGGAGATCCGGGCGCCCGGCGTGGTCGACGGCGAGATCGCCAGCGTCAAGGCCCTGGCGGCGGGGACGCTGGAGCGGCTGCTGGTCCGCGAGGGCCAGGCCGTGGCCAAGGGGGAGAAAGTGGCCGAGATCAACCGCGACAAGGTGCGCAACGGGCTGGAGGAGCTGGCGCTGAGCGAGAGGGAGATCGCCAACAGCGAGGCCCGGGCCAGGGAGAAGCGGCAGTTGCTCGCCGCCAACCTCGACTACTGGCGCAGGCAGGCAGAGCGCTTCGAGCGCCTGCAGCGCAGCCAGTCCATTTCCGGCGAGCAGCTGGAAAAAGCCCGCCTGCAGCTGCAGGACGCGCAGACGGCGCTCTTCGACCTGGACAAGGCGCTGGAAGCGCTGCAGATCCAGAGGGAGCGCGTCGCCAACAAGCGCCAGGCGCTGGAGCTGGCCGACCGCGACCTGCTGCTGACGTCGCCGGTGTCCGGGGTGGTGCTGGAGACGTTCGTCTCCGCGGGGGAGACGACCCTGCCCGGCATGGCGCTGGCCGACATCCTCGACCTCTCCAGCCTGTTCGTCGACGTGTTCATCGAGGAGCGGGAGATCGCCGCGCTGAAGATCGGCCAGCCGGCCCGGATCGTCGTCGACGGCATGGAGGAGCGCCCGCTGTCGGGCCGCATATCCGCCTTCGGCCGGAAGGCCGAGTTCTCTCCCAAGTACATCGTCGCCGAAAAGGAGCGCCAGGCGCTGCTGTATCAGGTCAAGATCCGGCTTGAACGCGACCTGGAGGCCTTCAAGATCGGCATGCCGGTCACCGTCGTCTTCTCCAGGCAGGAATAAGGGGCATGGTCCGGCTGGAGCACGTTTCCAAGTCGTTCGCCGCCGTCCGCGCCGTGGACGACGTGTCGCTGGACATCAAAAAGGCGGCGATCACCATCCTGACCGGCGCCGACGGCGCCGGCAAGTCGACCCTCTTCAGGATGCTGGTCGGCCTGGTCAAGAAGGACCGCGGGGCCATCCTGCTCAACGGCGAAGAGATCGGCGACGACTATTCCCGCATCACCTCCATCTGCGGCTACATGCCCGAACGGTTTTCCCTCTACACCGACCTGAGCGTCGAGGAGAACATGGATTTCTTCGCCGCCATCCAGCAGGTGCCGCCGGCGCGGCGCCGGGAGCTCAAGCAGCGCCTGCTGGCCAGAACCGGCATGGAGCCGTTCCGCCGCCGCCGCGCCGGCGACCTTTCGGGCGGCATGAAGCAGAAGCTGGCCCTTTCCACCATCCTGCTTTCCTCCCCGGAGCTGATCATCCTCGACGAGCCGACCACCGGCGTCGATCCCCTGTCGCGCATCGAGTTTTTCGCCATCATCGAGGCCCTGAAGAACGAAGGCAAGACCATTGTCATGTCGACCCCCTACCTGGCTGAAGCCGAGAAGGGGGACTACGTCGTCTTCGTCAAGAACGGCCGGGTCATGCTCCAGGACGCCCTGGCCTCGCTGCGCGATTCATTCCCGGCCCGGCTGTTCCGCATCCTGCCCCGGGGAAATGTCTTTGAGGCCATGCGCGCCGCCGCCGCCATCCCCGGCCTGGAATCCTCCGCCTACATGCGCGGGAAATTCATCCAGTACCTGCAGACCGGGAGCGAAAACCTCGGCCGCCTCATCCCGCACCTGGAGATGATCGAGGAGAAGCCCGGTCTGGAGGACATGTACATCTACTACGAGAGGCGTCAATGAGCGGCGCCGGACCGGCGATCGTCGTCCGCGGGCTGAGCAAGAGCTTCGGCCGTTTCCAGGCCGTCAAGGGGATCTCCTTCGACGTGGCCGCGGGCGAGATCGTCGGCTTCCTGGGGCCCAACGGCGCCGGCAAGACCACCACCATCAAGATGATCACCGGGCTGCTCAAGATCACCTCGGGCCAGGTCCTGGTTGACGGCCTGGACAACGCCGAGCACCTCGCCGAGGTCAAGGGCAAGCTGGGATACATGTCGCAGAAGTTCTCGCTTTATCCCCTGCTGACGGCCCAGGAGAACATCGAGTTTTTCGCCGGCATATCCGGACTGGCGCCTGGCGCGCTGGGCGCCCAGGTCGAGCGCCTGCGGCAGCAGGTCCCCGCGCCCCTGCTGCGGCTGAAGATCCACGACGTCCCGCCCGGCATCCGCCAGAAGGTGGCCCTGGCGGTCTGCCTCCTGCCCGGGCCGCCGATCATCCTCCTCGACGAGCCGACCTCGGGGGTCGACCCCGAGGCGCGCCGGAGCTTCTGGAGCGAGATCTACGCCTTGAAAACGGCCGGCAAGACGCTGCTGGTCTCCACCCACAACCTGGACGAGGCCGAATACTGCGACCGCATCCTCATCATCCACAACGGCGAGATCGTCGCCGCCGGGGCTCCGGACGAGCTGCTGCGCCAGAGGCGCAAGGCCGGCATCGAGGAGCTCTTCATGGACGCCATCAGGGACCATGGGCAGGATTAAGGCGATCGTCGCCAAGGAATTCCTCCACATCCTGCGCGACCCGCGCAGCCTGACCATGGTCTTCATCACGCCGCTGGTCATGATCTTCGTCCTCGGCTACTCGGTCTCCTACGACCTGAACCGCGTCGACGCCGCTGTCATCGATCTTGCCCAGAGCCGCCTTTCCCGGCAGCTGGTCAAGGCCTTCGCCGCCAACCGCGTCTTCGTTGTCCGCACGCAAGGCGCGTCCAACCGCACCCTGTCCCTGGCCGAAGCTGAGGAGATGCTGCGCCGGCAGGAGATCAGGGAGATCATCGTCATCCCGGCCGACCTGTCGCAGCGCCTGGCAACGGCCGGGCAGGGGGAGATCGGGCTGGTCATTGACGGCAGCGACACCAACGTCGCCAACCTGGTCTACCAGTACACGGAGCGGATACTGCTGGAATTCAACTCCGGCCTGCTGGGCGCCGGGGGCGCGGCCGGGCCGCTGCTCACGCTGGACACCAAGATCTATTTCAACCCCGAGGCGCGCAGCCAGTTCTTCTTCATCCCCGGGCTGGTCGCCGTCATCCTGCTGATGATATCGGCCATGCTCACCTCGCTCAGCATTTCCCGGGAACGGGAGACCGGGTCGATCGCCCTGCTTTTCATCTCGCCGCTGCGCTCGGTCGAGATCATCGTGGGCAAGACCATCCCCTTCATCCTCGTCGCCCTGCTCGACGGCGCGGTCATCCTGCTCTTCGCCCGCTTCTGGTTCGGCATCCCCCTGCGCGGCAACCTGGCGGTGCTGCTGGTATTCGCCCTGCTCTACATCATCGCCGGCCTTTCCCTGGGCATCCTGATCTCCACCTCGGCCCCCAACCAGAAGGTGGCCATGCTGGCCACGCTGCTTTCCACCATGCTGCCGTCGTTCCTTCTCTCCGGCTTCATTTTCCCGCTCGATTCACTGAGCCCGGTGCTGCAGGCGATCTCCTACGCCATTCCCGCCACCTATTTCCTGCGCATCATCCGCGGCGTGGTGCTGAAGGGGGCGGAACTGCGCCATTTCCTGTTTGAGGGCGGCATGCTGATCGCGCTCAGCGTTTTGCTACTGGCGGCGGCGACGCGGAAATTCAACCGCCAACGGAAGGCCGCCCAATGAAGCTGTTGCACCTGGTCAAAAAAGAGCTGATCGAGGTCACGCGCCAGAAGGAGCTGCTCTTCCTGATGTTCGTCAGCCCGCTGATCCAGATCGTCATCCTCGGCTACGTGATTTCCACCGATATCCGCCACGTGCCGGTGGGCATCGTCAACCTGGCCAAGGCGCGCTCGGCCGCGCAGATCATCGAGCGCATCCGCCAGACGCCGCTTTTCCGCGTGCGCTTCGTGAGCGACCGCAGCGCGGATTCCCTCCAGCTTTTAAAAAAGGGCGAGGTCAAGGCCATGCTGGTCTTCCGCGACGCCCAGGACAAGAAGCGCAGCCGGTTCCATTATCCCGAGGTGCAGGTCCTGATGGACGGCATCGATTCCAACACCTCGATGATCGCCGCCGGCTATTTCAACGGCATCATCAAGAACTACATCCTCGACGACATGGCGCGGCGCGGCCTCGCCTTGCCGCTGGCCGGCCGGCCCGTCTTCCGCTTCAATCCCCAGCTGCGCAGCATCAACTACATGGGCCCGGGCATCGTCGCCTTCCTGCTGACCATCATCACCCTGTTCCTGACCTCCGCCTCCCTGGTCAGGGAAAAGGAGCAGCAGACGCTGGACACCCTGCTGATGTCGCCGCTGAGCGCCCTGGAGATCTACGTGGGCAAGGCGCTGCCCGCGGGGCTGATCGGCCTGGTGGACATGCTGATCGGCCTGGCGGTGGTCGTCCTCTGGTTCGGCATCCCGTTCCGCGGCAGCTTCCTCT
>JALOLC010000041.1 GCA_025456175.1 Acidobacteriota bacterium
GCGGAATAATCCGGATCCGGCCCGTTCCCGCGTGGAGGACCTCGCCGCGCCGAAGCGCACGCCGCCCTGTCTCCAAGCCGGTCATCCGGGGCAAGCGGGGAAAGACGCGGGTCCGCTCTAACCGGCCAGGTCGCGCTTGCGCTGCTGCAGGACACGGATGTCCTTCTCCACGGCCAATACCTTGCCGGCCGGGGACAGGCCGGAGTGGTACATGGCCGTGGCGAGGGTGCCGGGCGAAGGGGTGAAGATCTGGGCGGCGCAGGTCCTCAAGCCCAGGGCGCGCAGCTTTTCCCTCATGGCCGGCACCATGGCCTGCGTCTCCCCCGGATGGCCGACGATCAGGTAGGGCTCCAGCTCGACCGGTCGGCGCAGCGAGCGGTTCAGCCGCTGGAACAAGCGCACGAACTCCACGAAGACGGCGAAGCGCGGCTTGCCCATCAGGTCGAGCACCTCGTCCTCGGTGTGCTCGGGGGCGACGCGCAGGAAACGGCCGGCATGCTCGCCCAGGATCTCCTCCAGCAGTTCGGGATGGCGCAGCATCAGGTCGTGGCGCACGCCCGAGCCCAGCATGACCTTCTTCACTCCCGGCAGGGCCCGGGCCGCGCGCAGCAGCTGGCGGTAGGGCTCTCCGCTCCCGAATTGGGAACAGGCTTGCGGCCGCAGGCAGTCCGCACGCGCGCAGGACGCGTTCAGGCAATCGCTGCCATACATTTCGGCGGTCGGCCCGCCGATATCAGAGACCACGCCGCGCCATTCGCCATGGGCGGTCAGGGCACGGATCTCGCGGAAAATCGAATCGGCGGACCGCGATATCACCCGCCGCCCCTCGCTCTGGGTGATCGAGCAGAACGCGCAGCCGCCGGCGCAGCCGCGGTGGGAGGTGACGGAGAAGAGGTTCATGCGCAGCGCCGGCGAGAACTCCGTTCGTTCCGGGTGCCGGCGGCTGTAGGCCAGCCCATAGATGGAATCCAGGTCGGCGCCGTCGTAGCGCTCGGCCGGGTTCTGCACCACCCAGCGATTGGCGTGCTTCTGGGCCAGGGCGCGGTCGGGGCCCGCCTCCTGGATGAGCATCTGGCTGCGCAGCAGCCTGGCTGGATCGGCCTGGACCTCCTCGCAGGGCGGGAGCTCCAGGCAGTTTTTCTCCACCGGCAGCTGCGCCCAGACCCGCGCCGTTCCGGGGATATCGAGTTCCCGCGCCGGCACGCCCTGTTGCAGCAGCCGGGCAATGGCCACCGCCTGCTTCTCACCATTGCCGCTGACCAGGATGTCGGCGCGCGAGTCGAGCAGGACCGAGCGGCGCACCTTGTCCTCCTGGAAATCGTAATGGGCGAAGCAGCGCAGCGAGGCCTCGACGCCGCCGATGACCAGCGGCACGTCGCGGTACGCCTGGCGCAGCCGGCTGCAGAAGACGGCCAGCGTGCGGTCGGGCCTGATTTTGAACTTGATATCAGGGGGACGCCCCGGGAAAAATGCCTGTCCGTCGAGCTGATACAGGTCCTCGCGACGCCGCCGGCGGCCGGCCGTATAGTTGAGCACCACGGAGTCAAGCGGCCCGGCCACCACGGCGAAAAAAAGGGCGGGCCGGCCCAATGCCTTGAACGAGTCCGTGTCCTGCCAGAACGGCGTCTCGATCACGCCGACGGAGAAGCCCGCCGCTTCCAGGGCGCGCTTCAGGATCCCCTCGGGGAAGGAAGGGTGGTCGGCGAACGGATAGGGCTGGACGATGATGACATCATAGGTCGCGGAGACCATGGGCTGTCATTGTAGCACAGAAAAAGACGTTAGACGGTAGTGGGTAGACGGTAGCAAGAGAACAGCAATTTCAAGAGCTCTTTTCACTTGCTTGTTGACTGCCTTACTAACGTCTGACGTCTGCCGAGCAAAACGAACTCGAGACGTTGGACGCTAGACGCTAGCATGGCAGCGAACGAACTATTTCCAATGGCTTTTTTCTTGCTAACGACTAACGTCTAACGTCTGACGTCTATTGAGCATAAGCCTGGATATCGAAGTGACCATGCCCGGAGAGATTGAACAGAATGACCTTCTCCCGGTTCTCCTCCTTCGCCTGCCGAGCCTCCGCGATCACGGCGGCGATGGCGTGGGCCGACTCGGGGGCCGGCAGGATCCCCTCGCTGGTGAAAAAGGTGCGGGCCGCGGCGAAGACCTCGTCCTGGGGAACCGCGCGGGCTGTCACCAGCCCCTGGGCGACCAGATGGCTGACCAATGGCGCCATGCCGTGGTAGCGCAGGCCGCCGGCGTGGATCGCCGGCGGGATGAAATCCTTGCCCAGGGTATGCATGTAGAGGAGCGGCGTCAGCCCGGCGCTGTCGCCGTGGTCATAGCGCAGCTCCCCGCCCGTCAGCGACGGGCATACTTCGGGCTCGACGGCGATGAACTCCGCCTTCTTGCCTCCGCGCAAGCCCTTGCCGACGAAGGGAAAGCTGATGCCGGCGAAATTGGAGCCGCCGCCCACGCAGCCGATCACCGTATCGGGCTCCAGCCCGAGGCCAGCCAATTGCTTCTCTGCCTCGAGACCAATGATGGACTGGTGCAGCAGCACGCCGTCCAGGACCGAGCCCAGGGCGTACCTGCTGGCCGGGTTCTTCAGCACGGTCTCCACCGCCTCGGCGATGGCGATGCCCAGGCTGCCCGGGTGGTCGGGATCCTTGTCGAACAGGGCGGTCCCCGCCTCGGTGTTCGGCCCGGGGCTCTCCTCGACCCGCGCCCCGGACAGGTTCATGAGGACGCGGCGCCCCGGCTTCTGGCGATAGCTGGCCCGCACCATGAACACGCGGACACTTACGCCGAAGCGCTCGCCGGCGTACGCCAGAGCCGAGCCCCATTGCCCGGCCCCGGTCTCGGTGACCAGCTGGCGCACCCCTTCCTCAGAGGCCAGATAGGCCTGCATCAGGGCCGTGTTGACCTTATGGCTGCCCATGGGGCTGACCCCTTCGTATTTATAGAAAATATGGGCCGGCGTCCCGAGCCGCTTTTTCAATTCGGCGGCATAAACCAGCGGCGTGGGGCGGTACTGGGCATAGGCGGCGAGCACGGCTGCCGGGATCGGGAACCAGCGCTCGCGGCTGATCTCCTGTTCGATGAAGCCGCTGGGGAAAATCGCCCGCAGCGCCGAGGGATCAAGCGGCTCCCCCGTTCCGGGATGCAGCGGCGGCTTGGGCTGCTCGGCCAGGTCGGCCTTGATGTTGTAAAAATGGCTCGGCAAATGGTCTTGTTTCCGGTCTGAAAATCGCTCCATGTTTTTTTCTCCTTGGGGTTTTGGTTTTGGCAATAAAAAAAATGGATGGAGTTATCGATTTTCAGGCGGACGGGGCCGCCCACCACCCGGCGCGGAGCCAGGCAGAGGCAGGCGACAGAAGATCCCGTTCACATATCATTGGCGGTATTCAACCATAAACTTGGGGAAAGGTCAAGTTCAGAGGAACTCCGTAATTCGTGACACGTAATTCGTGATTCGCAAGAAAGAAGGCAACGTAGCGTTAGCAGGCGTCAGCGAATTACGAATTACGAATTACGAAAAACGCAGGCTCGTCGCCTCGGCTACAGCCAGTTCTTTTTCTTGAAGAAATGGATCATGGCGCCGGCGGCGCCGGCCATGACCAGCAGCACCAGCGGGTAGCCCCAGCGCCAGCCGAGCTCGGGCATGAACTTGAAGTTCATGCCGTAGACGCCGGCCAGGAAGGTCAGGGGCATGAAGATGGTGGCAATGATGGTCAGCACCTTCATCACCTGGTTCATGCGGTTGCTGACCGAGGAGAGGTAGATGTCGAGCATGCTGGAGAGCATCTCGCGGTAGGACTCGATGCTGTCGACGATGTGGATGGCGTGGTCGTAGATGTCGCGCAGGAAGATCTTGGTCGCCGGGCGGATCAGATCCGACTCGCTCTTTTCCAGGGCGTTGACCACCTCGCGCAGCGGCCAGGCCGACTTGCGCAGAAAGATCATCTCGCGCTTCAGGCGGTGGATCTGGTGCAGGGTCTCCGGCCGGGGATCGCTGACCAGCTCCTCCTCGAGCATCTCGATGCGCTCGGCGAACTTCTCCAGGATGACGAAATAGTGGTCGATGATGGTGTCGAGCAGGGCATAAGCCAGATAATCCGGGCCCATCTTGCGGATGCGCCCCTTGCCGCCGCGGATGCGCTCGCGCAGCGGCTCGAAGAGGTCGCCCTCGCGCCCTTCCTGCAGCGAGATCACGTAGTTGCGGCCGAAGACGACGCTGACCTGCTCGGAAACGATCTCCAGCGTCGTCGGCTCGAAGTCGAGCATCTTGAGTACCACGTAGATGTAACTCTCCATGTCGTCGGTCTTGGGCCGCTGGTCGGTGTTGAGGATGTCCTCCAGGATCAGCGGGTGCAGGCCATAGCACTGGCCCAGCTGGTCCAGCATGGCGATATCGTGCAGCCCCTCGATGTCGATCCAGGTCACCGTATCGGTGTCGCGGAAGGGGACGCATTCGTCCAGCAGCGCCTTGTTCTTTTCGCGCACGCCCTGCTCGTCGTAATCAAGGATGCGGATGCGGCTCTCCCCGACCCTCTTCGCCCCGATATGGACCAGGGTGCCCGGCGACATGCCCGCCTTGATCGACCGCTTCTTCGCTCGCTCTACCATATTCACCTCAGCTGCTTGACGTAAATGACCTTGTCGTCGCCGGTGGCGTAAAATCCCTTCAGGCGCGCCTCCTCATGGTAGCCGCAGCGCTGGTAGAAATCCCGCGTCGGCAGGTATTTTTCCTGCCCGGAGGTCTCCACCCAGATGGCGCGTCCCTGGCGAGCCGCGATCGCTGCCTCGGTTTTTTCGAGCAGGAGCCGGCCGATGCCCCGGCCGCGGTGATCGTTGTGGACGGCGATCCAGTACAGGTCAAAGCTGCCGACGGTGCAGGCGACCTCCCCATAGCAGCTGTAGCCCAGGACGCGGCCCCCCTGCTCGGCGAACAGGAAGAGGTAGCCGCTGGCCGTCCCCTTTTCAAGCCTCTCCGCGACCAGTTCCGCGGCCACGGCGATCTCGTGGTCATGGAAGAATCCCGTCGAAGCCACGATCTCCCGCACCACGGCCACGTCGCCGGGCCGGACCTGCTCGCGAAATGTCAACGATTCACGCTGGCTCATCCATTCCTCCGCCATGCAGACGAAAAAGCGCCTCAACGGGACAGGCAGTCATCGACGATCCGTTTCACCATGTCGGTGTAGGACAGGCCGGCGCGCTCGGCGGCGGCATAGAAGCCGCTGTCGGGGGAGAGGCAGGGGTTGGTGTTGATCTCGAGCACCCAGGGGCGGCCGGCTTCGTCCACCCGGAAATCGACCCGGGCATAACCGCCGAGCCCGAAACAATCCCAGCAGCGGCGGGCGATTGCCTGCAATTCCCCGAGCACGGGACCATCGCCGGGGGCGAAGTCGAAGCCGCGCTGGGTGTGGATGTACTCGAACGAATCCTCCTGCCACTTGGCGCGGAAATCAACGATGCGCAGCTTGCCCGCGGGGAAGTCGACGAAGCGCATCTCGGCCGTGGGCAGCGGCTCAGCAAGCAGGAGCGCCTGGTTGAATTCGCGCCCCGCGATGTAGCGCTCGGCGAAAAAACAGCCTTTGCCGGCGCGGTTGCGTTTTTCCAGGGCCGCGCGCAGCTCGCCGGCGCTCCCGGCCTCCAGCACCGACCCGTCATCGAACCAGTTGGAGGCGTGCTCCCAGTCTGACTTGAGCAGGTAGGTCCCGGCTTCGGTGTCCACGGCGCTCGCCGCGGCGCCAGGCGGCATCCAGGGAGGAGTGGGGATGCCTGCCTGCTGGAACAGCCGCTTGCTCAGGATCTTGTTGGAGGTGACGAAGACGGCCTCCTGGCCGCTGCCGGTGTAGCGCAGCCGGAGATGGTCGAGCAGCGCCGGCGCCAGGTGGACCAGCCGGCCGTCGCCGGCGACCGACTCCACCAGGTTGAAGACAAAGAGCGGGTCGGCCCGGCGCAACGCCCGCAGCGCCCGGTCCACGTCCAGAGAAAAGGGGACGATCCGCGGCCGGTAGCCCAGCTCGACCAGGGAGCGGTTGACGGCCTCGACCTGGACCAGCACGTCCAGCTCGTCCTTGGGCGAATCGGCGTGGACCTGGTTGTGCAGGATGACCGCTTGCTTCCCTTTCATCGCGGCAGTCTCCTGGCGGCGGAGTCCAAAATGCGCCCGATCAGTTCCTGGTAGGAAATGTTCTGCAGCCGGCAGAGAATGGGCAGGTCGGAGTGGATCGGGTTCAAGCCGGCCAGCGGGTTGACCTCGATGAAATTGACGACGCCGTCGCGATCCATCTTGACGTCGACGCGGCCGCCGTCGAGGCAGTCCAGTCCGCGCCAGGCCCGCAGCGCCACGTCGACGCAGGCGGCGGCCTCCTTTTTTGGGGCCAGGGCGTACTGCACCCGCTCTTCGTACTGCTCCTTGTTGATGTAGGAGTAGGCGTTGGCCTCGGCCTCGGCGTTGAGCATGACTTCCATGACGCCGATCGCCCGGGCATCGTCGCCGCTGCCCGTGATGCCCACGGTGAACTCGCGCCCGGGCAGGTAGGCCTCCACCAGCACCGGCTGCCTGAATTTTTTCAGCAGCGCGGCGCAAACCTCCTGGAGCTGTTTGCGGCTGTTGATCTTGGAGCGGGCGTCAATACCCTTGCCCGTCCCTTCGGCGACGGGCTTGACGAACAGCGGCAAGGGCAGATCGACGGCGGCGATGTCCGCGGGTGTCGCGACCACGGCAAAATCGGGGGTGGGAATCCCGAAGGAGCGCAGCACCCTCTTGGTCAGCCCCTTGTCCAGGGCCAGGGCCAGGATCAGCGGCCCCGAGAAGGTGTAGGGGATCTCGTAGGCGTCAAGCAGGGCCGGCACCTGGGCCTCGCGGCCCAGACCGAACATGCCCTCGCAGATGTTGAACACCAGGTCCCAGCGCTCGCCGGCGGCCAGCCGCCCCACCAGGCTCTTGATGTTGCCGATGCGCCGCGTTTCGTGCCCCAGGTTCTGGAGCGCCGTCTCGATGCCCTCGATGGTGTCGGGCTTGTCAAACTCGGCCGTCTCCTCGAGGCCGTAACCGGCGTCGAGGTATTCCTGCCTGAGGTCATAGGTCAAGCCGATGATCATGGGTTCGTCTCCGGTTCGGAACGCCTGCTGATTCTATGTCATCCCGCGCTCAATTGCAAGGGCTGCGCCTGGCGGCGGGAAGCGTTCAGTTCTCTTGGCCGGGCGCCGCCTCGGCGCATTCGGCATCGGGATAGCGGAATGTCTTATTCTGGAAGTTGCGCAGCAGCACGTCGCCTTCGTCGCGGCCCTGGTAGTAGTCGGGCAGCAGGGGGATCTTGCCGCCGCCGCCCGGGGCGTCGACAACGTAGTGCGGGACCGCATAGCCGCTGGTATGGCCGCGCAGGCCCTCGATGATCTCCAGGCCCTTTTCCACGGGAGTGCGGAAGTGCGAGGAGCCGGTGATGGGGTCGCACTGGTAGAGGTAGTAGGGGCGCACGCGGATCTTCAGCAGCTCGTGCATCAGCTTCTTCATGACCGGTACCGAGTCGTTGATACCCTTCAACAGCACGGTCTGGCTGCCCAGGGGAATGCCGGCGTCGGCGAGCCGCTCGCAGGCCTGCGTCGTCTCCGGGGTGATCTCGTCGGGGTGGGTGAAATGCAGGCTCAGCCACAGGGGGCGGAAGCGCTTCAGCAGGTTGATGAGCGAAGGGGTGACGCGCTGCGGCAGGACGACCGGCACCTTGGAGCCGATGCGCACGAACTCGACGTGCGGGATGCGGCTGAGGCGGGTCAGCAGGTACTCGAGGCTGTGGTCGGGAAGGGTGAGCGGGTCGCCGCCGGAAAGCAGCACGTCGCGCACCTCGGGGTTCATCTCGATATAGGAGATGGCGCGGTCCCACTGGTCGCGGTTGAGGTGACGTTTGTTCTGGTCGCCCACCAGGCGCGAGCGCGTGCAATAGCGGCAGTAGGTGGAGCAGAAGCCCGTGACCAGGAACAGCACCCGGTCCGGATAGCGATGCACCAGCCCCGGGACGCGGCTGTGCCTGTCCTCGCCCAGCGGGTCGACGGCCTCGCCGCAGGAGAGCAGCTGCTCGGCGGTCACCGGGACCACGCTGCGGCGCAACGGCTGCGCGGGATCGGCGGGATCGAGCAGGCTGGCGTAGTACGGGGTGACGCGCAGGGGCAGGTTGCCGCTCTCGCTGGCCATGGCCGCGGTCTCCTCGTCGGAGAGCTGCAGGACCTTGCCCAGGGCCTGGACGCTGGTGATGCTGTTGCGCAGCTGCCACTCCCAGCTGTTCCAGTCGGCGGTTGTGGCCAGCGGAAAGAATTTTCTCTGGAACTGCAGCGAGCGGGCGCCGATCTTCAGAAAGGTCTTGTCGGGCTTGGAAAGGGGGAATTGGATTAACTCGGGAAACAGCAGCGACGGGGCAGGAGCGCTGCTGTCCTCCAGCAGCGCACTGCTTGGAGGTTCGGCCTCCTCACCGGGATTCTCAGCTTCCTTGAGCGCAATCGCCTGAATGGCTTTTTTCAATTTCTGTGCCTCCACTGTTCGAATCCGATTATAATTCATTTTTCACATGTGTCAATAGATGGAAAAAAATAAATGAAAAATTATTTTCGAAAAATCGGCTCGCCGGCGGAAGCCGTCGGTCAGTCGCCGATGATTTCTCCGCTGACCATGAAAACGATGCGCTCGCAGATGTTGGTCACGCGGTCGGCGATGCGCTCCAGGTTGTGGCTGACCCAGATCAGGTAGACGGCGCGGGTGATGGTCGTGGCGTCCTCCATCATGTAGGTCAGCAGCTCGCGGAAGATCTGCTGGTAGAGGTCATCGACCTCGTTGTCCATCGCCATGATGGCCCGCGCCGACCGCTCGTCCTGGGTGATGAATGCCTCCAGGCTCTGCTGGATCATCCGGCAGCACGTCTCGGCCATGCGCGGGATGTCGATCAGCGGCTTGAGCAGCGGCGTCTGCTCGTGCATCACCGCGATCTTGGCGATGCCCTTGGCGTGGTCGGCCATGCGCTCCAGGTTGGTGACCAGGTCCATGAAGGAGACGATCTCGCGCAGGTCGCCGGCCACCGGCTGCTGGGTGGCGAACAGCTGGATGCACTGGTTCTCGATGTCCCAGCGCTTGCGGTTGATCGCGGCGTCGGCGGCGATGATGCGCTCGGCCTCGGCCTTGTCCAGGTTCTTCAGGGCGACGACCGAGCCGCGGATGGCCTCGCTGACCATCCCACCCATGGCGACCAGCTCGTGCTCCACGCCGTGCAGCAAGTTCTGAAAATGTTTCCGGGCCATGAGCCACCTCCTTGCTTCAGCCGAAACGGCCGCTGATGTACTGCTCGGTCAGTTCCTGCCGCGGACGGGTGAAGATCTGGGCCGTTTCGCCGAACTCGACCAGCCTGCCCAGGTACATGAAGCCGGTGCGGTCCGAAGCGCGCGCCGCCTGCTGCATGTTGTGGGTGACGATGACGATGGTGTAGTCGCTCTTCAATTGCCGCATCAGCTCCTCGATGTGCAGGGTGGCGATGGGGTCCAGGGCCGAGCAGGGCTCGTCCATGAGCAGGATGCGCGGCTTCAGCGGCAGCACGCGGGCGATGCACAGCCGCTGCTGCTGCTCGAGCGACAGGCCAAGCGCCGAGCGCTGCAGCTTGTCCTTGAGGTCGTCCCAGAGCAGAACGGCGCGCAGCGCCTCCTCGACGATCCGGTCGTATTCGGCGCGCCGGGCCAGGCTGTGGACGGCCAGGCCGAAGGTGATGTTCTCGTAGACCGACAGCGGGAAGGGATTCGGGCGCTGGAAGACCATGCCCACTTTCTCGCGCAGGCGCAGCAGGTCGGTGCCCGGCGCCAGGATGTCCTCGCCGTCGATGAGCACCCTGCCCGCGACGCGCACGCCCTCGATCAGGTCGTTCATGCGGTTGAATACCCTCAAGAGGGTGCTCTTGCCGCAACCGCTGGGGCCGATCAGGGCGGTCACCTCGCGCTCCGGCACCCGCAGGTCGACCGCGATCAAGGCCTGGAAATCGCCATAGAACAGATCGAGGGACTTGGTTTCGATGCTGATACCGCTCATGCTCATCCGAATTTGCCCGTGATGTAGTCGCTGGTGCGCTGGTCAACCGGCGTGGTGAACATCCGGCTGGTCTCGCTCAGCTCGACCATCTCGCTCATCAGGAAGAAGGCGGTGCGGTCGCCGACCCGGGCCGCCTGGGCCACGTTGTTGGTGACCAGCACGATGGTGTACTTCTCCTTCAGGACCAGCATGGTCTCCTCGATCCTGGCCGTGGAGATCGGGTCCAGTCCCGAAGTCGGTTCGTCGAAGAGCAGCACGTCGGGACGTCCGGCCAGGATGCGCGCCATGCACAGGCGCTGCTGCTGGCCGCCGGAAAGGTTCATCGCCGGCGAGCGCAGGCGGTCTTTCACCTCGTCCCACAGGTACGACTCGCGCAAGCTTCGTTCCACCGCTTCGTCCAGGACCGCCGCGTCGCGAATGCCCTGCATGCGCAGGCCGTAGACGATGTTTTCGTAGATGGAGATCGGCAGCGGCAGGGGCAGGGCGAAGACGATGCCGACCTTGCGGCGCAGGGACTCGACTTCCAGTCCGGCGCGAATGTCGACGCCGTCCAGGCGGATCTCGCCGCTCAGGCGGCTGGCGGGCGCCAGGTCGATGAGACGGTTGAGGCAGTTGAGGAACGTGGACTTGCCCGAGTTGGCCGGACCGATGACGGTGAAGATCTCATGCGCGCGGATGTCGAGGTTGAGGTCGCGCAGGGCACAGATTTTTCCATAGTGGACATGCAGCCCGCTGATGGCGAACTTGGCTGCCGCAGCTACCATTTTTTCCTCTTGCGGAAGCGGTAGCGGAGAACGATGGCGGCCAGGTTGAGCAGCAGCACCAGCGCCAGCAGCACCAGCGCCGTGCCGTAGCGGACGTTCTCGGCGATGCCCGGCACCTGGGTGGAGATGACGTAGAGGTGGTAGGGCAGGGCCATGGTCTGGTCGAACACCGACTGCGGCAGGCGCGGCAGATAGAACGCCGCCACGGTGAACAGGATGGGCGCGGTCTCGCCCGCGGCGCGGCCCAGGCCGAGGATCATGCCGGTGAGGATGCCGGGCAGGGCGTGCGGCAGCACCGAATGGCGGACGGTCTGCCAGCGGCTGGCGCCCAGCGACAGGCTGACGGTGCGGAAGTGGCGGGGCACGCTCTCCAGAGCCTCGCGCGCCGAGGTGATGATCACCGGCAGGATCATGATGCCCAGGGTGAGCGATCCCGACAGGATCGAGGCGCCGAAGCGGAAGAAGGTGACGAAGATGCCCAGGCCGAACAGGCCGTAGACCACCGAGGGCACCCCGGCCAGGTTGACGATGGCCAGCTTGACCAGGCGCGAGAAGCGGTTGTCGCTGGAATACTCGACCAGGTAGACGGCGGCCAGGACGCCCAGGGGCACGGCGAAGAGGACCGCGCCCAGAACCAGATAGAGCGTGCCCAGGATGGCCGGGAAGATGCCGCCGGCGGTCATGCCGTCGCGGGGCATGGAGAAGAGGAACTCCCAGCTGATGGCGCTGGCGCCCTTGGCCACGATGATGGCCAGAATGACCGCCACCGGCAACACCACCAGCAGGGTGGCCAGGAACAGCACGGTGAAGGCGATCTTCTGGGTCAGGCGCGGGCTCATGCTATCTCCGCGAGCGATGCAGGAAGAGGTCCGCCACGCCGTTGATCAGGAAGGTGATGATGAACAGGACGATGCCGATGGCGAATAGGGCGGCATAGTGGGCGCCGCCCTGCACCGACTCGCCCATCTCGGCGGCGATGGTGGCGGTCAGGGTGCGCACCGGCTGCAGCATCCCGGTGGGGATCATGGCGGCGTTGCCGGTGACCATCATCACGGCCATGGTCTCGCCGATCACGCGGCCGATGCCCAGCATGACGGCGGCGACCATGCCCGGCCGGGCGGCGCGGGCCACGATGCGCCAGGTGGTCTGCCATTTGGTCGCGCCCATGGCGATGGCCGCCTCGCGGTACTGGCGCGGCACGGCGGTGACGGCGTCCTCGGCGATGGAGACGATGGTCGGCATGGCCATGAACGCCAGCGTGACCGAGCCGGTCAGGGCGGTCAGTCCGGTGGGGATGTTGAACAGGTTCTTGATCCAGGGCCCCAGGGTGATCATGCCGATGAAGCCGATGACCACCGAGGGAATGGCCGCCAGCAGCTCGATCCCCGCCTTCAGGGCTTCCTTCAGCCGGGCGGGGGCGATCTCGGCGATGAACAGGGCGGCGGCGATGCCGATGGGCACCGAGATGGCGGCCGCGCCCAGCGTCACCAACACGGATCCGAGGATCAACGGCAATATGCCGAAGCGCGGCGGCGAGGAGATGGGATACCAGCTCTTGCCCAGGAGGAAATCGAGCACGCTCTCGCCGCGGAAGAGCGACAAGCCCTCGCGCAGCAGGAACAGGAAGATGAGCAGGACGAAGACGACCGAGAACACGCCGCTGAGCAGGATGGCCTTCTCGATCAGCCACTCCTTCAGCTTGCGCCGGCGTGCGGGCTTCATCCGGGGATTAGATCTTGTTGACCGGGACGAAATCGATCTTCTTGACGATCTTCTGTCCTTCCGGGCTGAGGACGTAGTCGATGAATCGGGCCACCAGGCCCTGGGGCCGGCCGCTGGTGACCATCAGCAGCGGGCGCGAGATGGGATAGGCCTGGCTGACCACGTTCTCAATGGTGGGCTGAACGAACGGCGAGGCGCCGTCTTTGGCGATGGCCAGGGCTTTCTCCCGGGGCGAGATGTAGCCCATGCCGAAATAGCCGATGGCGCCGGGATTCTGCGCCACCTCGTCGGCGATGGCCTGGGAGCTGGGCAGCATCAGGGCATTGGCGGCGAATTCCACGGTGCTGTCTTTCCGGTTGCCGCGCAGCACGTGCTCCTTGAAATAGACATGGGTGCCCGAATTGACCTCGCGCGACAGGACGACGATCGGCAGGTCGGCGCCGCCGATCTCCTTCCAGTTCGTGACCGCACCCGAGAAAACGGCGGCCAGCTGGTCCACAGTCAGCTGCGCCAGCGGGTTGGCCGGATGGACCACCACGGCCAGCCCGTCCAGGGCGACGGTGATCTGCTGGGGAGCGAAGCCCTTCTCCTTGGCCATGGCGATCTCCTCGGGCTTGAGTTCGCGCGACAGTTCGGCGATGTCGCACGTCTTGGAGAGCAGCGACGCGATGCCGGTGCCCGAGCCGCCGCCGGTGACGGCCACCGAGACCTCGGGATTGGCCTTCATGAACTCCTCGGCCCAGGCCTGTCCGAGGTTGACCATGGTATCGGAGCCCTTGATCTGGA
>JALOLC010000042.1 GCA_025456175.1 Acidobacteriota bacterium
GTCGGCGGCGGCAACACCGCCCTCGACGCCGCGCGCACGGCCCGGCGGCTGGGCGCCGCCAAGGTGACGCTCCTCTACCGCCGCACGCGCAAGGAGATGCCGGCCCATCCCATGGAGATCGAGGCCGCCCTCGAGGAGGGAGTGGAGCTGATCGAGCTCTCGGCTCCGACCGAACTGGTCCAGGAGAACAACCGCCTCCAGGCCCTGACCTGCATCCGCATGGAACTCGGCGAACCCGACGCCAGCGGCCGCCGCAGCCCGGTGCCCAAGGACGGTTCCGAGTACCGCCTGCCCTGCGACTTCGTCATTTCGGCCATCGGCCAGGACGTCGACCTTTGCGGCCTGCAGCAGGACCCGCTGCTGAAGTCGACCCGCCACGGCACGCTGGTCTTCAGCGAAAGCACGTTTGAGACCTCCCTGCCCGGAGTGTTCACCGGCGGCGACATGGCCACCGGCCCGGCCGTTGCCATCGACGCCATCGCCCACGGCAAGATCGCGGCCAACGCCATCGACCACTATGTCCGCAGCGGCAAGGCGGTTGGCCGCACGCAGGAGTTTGTCAGCCGCAAGGAGACTTTCGGCGACATCCCCGAGAGCGATTTCGCGGGCTTGGCCAAGATCCAGAAGGAAAAAATGCCCGAGCTGCCCGCCGCGGAAAGAGCCAGGACCTTCGAGGAGGTCGAGCTGGGATTCGCCCCCGCGCAGGCCAAAGCGGAAGCCGGCCGCTGCCTGGAGTGCGGCTGCTCGGCCTATTTCGACTGCGACCTGCGCAAGCACGCCGTGAATTTCGGCGTGGACATAGCGAAATTCGTCGGCGAGGTCAGGAAATACAAGGTGGACAAGGCCCACCCTTTCATCACCCTCGACCCCAACAAGTGCATCGCCTGCGGCCGCTGCGTCCGCACCTGCTCGGAGATCCTGCGCGTTTCGGCGCTGGGCTTCGTCTACCGCGGCTTCAAGTCGGTGGTCCGGCCATCGATGGAAAAAAGGCTTCTGGAGACCAATTGCATCTCCTGCGGCAACTGCATCGCCGCCTGCCCCACCGGCGCCATCGCCGAGAGCCTGCCCTTCGCCAAGCCGGGCCCCTGGGCCGCCAAAAGACACGAGACGATCTGCCATTTCTGTTCGGTGGGCTGCGTGCTGCAATACAAGGTGTTCGCCGCCAATGCCTATGCCGTCGTGGGCACCAGCAGCGCCGCGCACAACAAGGGCTACCTGTGCCACAAGGGGCGCTTCGGCTATCGCTACATGCTGGACGAGCAGCGCCTGCTCTCCCCACGAGTCAAGGGCAAAAGCGGCCTGAAGGAGACGTCCTGGGATCTCGCCATCGAGCAGGCCGCCAAGGCCGTGAACGCCATCATCAAGAAGAACGGCCCCGAGGCCGTGGCCGTCCTCGCGTCGCCCCGGCTGGCCAACGAAGAGCTGTACCAGCTGCAAAAATGGGTGCGCGCCGGCTTCAAGACCAACCGCATCGGCAGCTTCACCAACCTGGTCCATGGCCGCGACCTCGATGCCCTGGACGACATGCTTGGTTTCACCGCTTCCACGACGACCATGGATGAGCTCCAGAACGCCGACGTCATCCTGGTCATGAACGCCGAGCTGACCGAGAACAACCTGGTGGCCGAATTGAAGATCAAGGAAGCGATGAAAAAGGGGGCGCGCCTCATTTCGGTCAATTCGTCGGAAAACCCCCTGAGCCGGATCGCCGACCTTTGGCTCGACCCCAGGCGCGGCACC
Source organism: Acidobacteriota bacterium (assembly GCA_025456175.1). Taxonomy (GTDB): domain Bacteria; phylum Acidobacteriota; class Aminicenantia; order UBA2199; family UBA2199; genus UBA2199. The sequence goes on from JALOLC010000042.1 coordinate 1,741, forward strand.
AACACGGCCCTGGTCGCCGGCCTGGCCCAAGCCCTGATCCAGAAAGGCCGGATCGACCAGGCCTTCATCGACCGACGCACGGAGAACTTTGCGGCATTCCAGGCCGCCATCGCCACGATGGAGGCCCAGCCCACGATCGTACAGACAGGCATCCGGGGCGAGAAATTCGCCCAGGCCGTCGAGATGCTGACTCAGGCCGCCAACATCGTGGTCGTCTATGGCATGGACCAATGCCTGGAAAAATCGCGCGACGACGTCAAGGCCCTGGGGAACCTGCTGCTGCTGCTGGGCAAGACCGGGCAGGCAGGCAACGGCCTGCTCCTTGTCCGCGATTACGCGAACTCCCAGGGTCTGCTGGACATGGGGGTCGACAGCCGCTACCTGCCTGGCTTTGTCCGCCCGGGACAGCCGGAAATCGAGCGCCTGCAAACGATGTGGGGCATTCCCCTGGATGGCGTCTTCCAACCGCTGGATTTGGCGGCCAAGCTGAAAAAAGGCGAGATCAAGGCCTTGCTGATCTTCGGCGAAGACCCCCTGTCCGTCGCCCAGGCTGGCAGCCTGCTGTCCAAGGTGAAATTCAAGCTGGTCGTCGACTTTTTCCTGACCGCCACCGCCGCCGAGGCCGACGTGGTCCTGCCCATGTCAACGCCCCTGGAGAGCAGCGGCACCTTCACGGCCTGCGACCGCCGCCTGCAGCGCAGCGCCGCCCTGATCCCGCCGGCGGCGGGAAAGACCAACCTGGAGATCATCGGCGAACTGGCGGCGAGGCTGGGCATGGCGCTGACGCCCGGCTCACCCGAGGAGATATTCGCCGAGATCGGCCGGGCCAATCCCTATTACCAGGGAGTGGCAGCGGGCGATTTCTGGGGAAAAACCCTTTTCCAAGAGGCTTTTGCCACCCGCAGCGGCAAGGCAAAATTCCTGCCCATCGTCATCGACCCGGCAACCTGCAACCAGGAAACAGAACCGCTTCTGGCCAGCGAAAACTACCTGCAATTCAAAATAAAAAACAAATTGGTGCTATAATTCCCATGCCGGCATGAGGGGCATCCAGGTGAAACAAGCGATTCAACGCAAAGAATGCAGCGAGTGCGCCCACAAGCTGGAGCACGACCTGCAGGAGCGGATCAAGGAGCTGGAATGCCTTTACAGCATCAGCTCGCAGATCGAATCGGGAAAAAGCCTGGGGCAGATCCTCGAGAATTCGGTGGCCAGCCTGACCAAGGGCGTGCAGTATCCCGAAATAGCGCGCGCCGCCATCATCCTGGACCAGGTCTCCTACCCGCCGGGCGCCTCCTTCAGCACCAATCCCCAGGCAACCCTGCAGGCGGACATCGTGGTCAACGGCAAGACCCGGGGCCAGGTCAAGGTCGGCTATGCGAAGCAAAGCGTGTTTCTCGAGGAGGAAAAAAAGCTGATCAAGGAGATCGGCCGCATGATCTCCAAGGCCATCGAGCGCCACGAGCTGCAGTTGGAGCTGAAAAAATACGTCGGCAACCTGAAGGACCTGGTCAGGGCCAAGACCCGGGAGCTGGAAAAATCCACGAAGCGCTTCGAGGACCTTTTCGAGAATGCCCCCGACGGCATCGTCATATCGGAGATGAACGGCGACATCCTGAAGGCCAACCGCGCCTTCTACCGCATGCTCCATTACCCCGAGGACGGGTCGGTCAAGCTGAATTTCGTCACGAACAAGCTGTACGCCAATATCCCCCGCATCCGGCCCATCATTTTCAAGAAGCTCAAGGAAAAGGGGTTTTTCGGGGGGATGGAGATGAGCCTCATCGATTCCCGCGGCCAGCAGTGCCCGGTCATCGGCTCCTTCATCCTGGTCGATTTTGACGGCCGGCGCTGCATCGAGGAGGTGTACAAGGACATCCGCCTGCGCAAGGAGCTGGAGCAGAAGCTGATCGAGCAGAACGAAAACCTGGAAAAAACCATCCAGAAGCGGACGGCCGACCTGGAGAACCAGAAAAACCTGCTGGTCAACAAGAACGCCGAGCTGATCTCGCTCAGCGAGAAGCTGGACGAGAGCCGGAACAAGCTGCAGACCCTGTTCGACGCCATCACCGACCAGGTGGTCATGATCGACCGCGATTTCAACGTGAAGATGGCCAACCGCAAGGAGGGCGACGGCGGCAAGTGCTACGCCAAGGTGTTCCGCCGGGCGCAGCCCTGCGCTCAGTGCCCGGGAGCAATGGTCTTCGAGCAGAAGCGCTCGATCACCCTCGAGGAAAAATACGGGGATGAATACTATCTCCTGCAGGCCTATCCGATCTTTGACGAGCAGGGCGAGGTCGACGGCGTGCTCGAATTCTCGCGCCGCATCACCCAGCAGAAGAACATGGAGCTGCAGCTGATGCAAACCGACAAGCTGGCGTCGCTGGGCCAGCTCGTCTCCGGCATCGCCCACGAGATCAACAACCCCAACACCTTCATCCGCGGCAATGTCTCGATCATCCAGGAGGCGATGAAGGACATCCTGCCCCTGCTGGACGCCTGCGCCCGCGACGGCAAGGTCCCGCAGATCGCCCGCCTGAATTACGACGTGTTCCGCAGCAACGTCCTGATCCTGCTGGAGGACATGGCCCAGGGCGCCAACCGCATCAAGGCCATCGTCGACGGCCTGCGCAAGTTCGCCAAGCGGGACGACGGCATGCTGAGCGAGGAGGTGGACCTCAACGAGATCATCCAGAGCTGCCTGAGGCTCGTCGCCAACCAGATCGGCCGCAAGGCCAAGGTCAAGCTGGAGCTGGACGGGACCATCCCGAAGGTCAAGGGCAACTTCCAGCGCCTGGAACAGGTCGTGGTCAACATCCTGATCAACGCGTCGCAGGCCATCGACAAGAAGGTCGGCGCCATCACGGTGCGCACGGCATTTCTGGAGAAGGAGAACGAGAACCTGCTGCGCATCAGCGACGACGGCCGGGGCATCGAGGAGAAGACGTTGAAGCAGATCTTCGATCCTTTCTTCACGACCAAGCGCAACCAGGGCGGGACCGGCCTGGGCCTGTCCATCGCCTACGGCATCATCAAGGAGCACAAGGGGCGCATCGAGGTGGAGAGCCAGGTCGGCTGCGGCACGACGTTCGCCATCCACATCCCGGTTGCGCCCAAGGAAACGCCATGAAGAAAATCCTGGCCATCGACGACGATCAGGCGGTGCTCAACTACCTGAACATCATGCTGCTGCAGACCGGCACCTACCAGGTGGCCACGCTGGCCAACAGCTCCCGGGCCTTCCACGAGCTGAAGGGCAACGACTACGACCTGCTGCTGCTGGACATGGACATGCCCGAAGTCAGCGGGCTGGACATCCTGCGCTTCATCAAGGAGAAGCACATCGACATCGAGACCATCGTGCTGACCGGGGTGGAGGACGTCGAGCTGGCCGTCGCGGCGATGAAGCTCGGCGCCTTCGACTACCTCACCAAGCCGGTCGACAACGACCAGCTGCTGAAGGTCATCACCACGGTCCTGGAGAATCGCCGCGCCCGGGGCGGCGGCGCGACGGAGAACGTCCTTTCCCGCGACCAGCTGAATTTCGCGGAGGCCTTCGCGGACATCATCACCCAGGACGACGAGATGATCCGCATGCTGCAGATGGTCGAAAAAATGGCCCAGCCCGACAACAGCATCCTGATCTGGGGCGAGAGCGGGACGGGCAAGGAGCTGATCGCCAAGGCCATCCACCGCATCAGCCGCCGCCGCGACCAGAACTTCGTCGCCGTCAACGCCGGCACCTTTGCCAACGAGCTGTTCTCCTCCGAGTTCTTCGGCCACGACAAGGGGGCCTTCACCGGCGCCGGCACGGCCAAGAAGGGGTTCCTGGAGGAGGCGGACAAGGGGACGCTCTTTCTCGACGAGATCGGCGAGCTGGCGCTGCCCATCCAGGTGAAGCTGCTGCGCGTCCTGCAGGAGGGGGAGTTCTTCCGGCTCGGCTCGACCAAGAACCAGAAGGTGGACGTGCGCATCCTCGCCGCCACCAACAAGGACCTTTTGAGCGAGATGAAGAAAGGGAACTTCCGCAAGGATCTTTTTTACCGCCTGAACATGAGCTCCGTCTATCTGCCGCCGCTGCGCGAGCGCCGGGGGGACATCCCCCTTCTATGCCAGCACTTCCTCGAAAAATACAGCGAACAGAACCAAAAAAAGATCCAGAAAATTTCCGCTGCGGCCATGCGCCTGCTCAACCAGTACGACTACCCGGGGAACATCCGCGAGCTGATGAACATCATCAACAGCGCCATCATCATCGAGACCGGGACCGAGCTGCAAAAGAAATCGCTCCCCCATTATTTCCTGGAGAATTCCCACGTCAAGGAAGCCACCCTGCCCGGGCAGCCGCTCCTGGCCCTGACCGAGATCGAGAAAGAGCAGATCAGGAAGGTATTGGCCCACACCGGGGGCAACAAGAGCCAGGCGGCGAAGATCCTGGGAATTTCGCGGGTCAACCTGCTGGCCAAGATCAAGAAATACCAGCTCCAACCTTGAAGAACGGCGGGCGGGCGGCTTACTTCCCCGCGGCCAGGGCGGAGAGGATCTTCAGATACTTGGCTTCGATGGTCTCCCAGGAATAATTCTCCTGGAAAAATTTCCGGCCGTTGGCCCCCAGCCGCCCGCGCAGGCCGGCATCGCTGCTCAGGGCCAGGAACGCCTCGCGGAACTCGTCGTAATCGCTGTACCACAGGCCGGCGTTGCTGCGCCGGCACTGGCCGCGCAGCACCTCGGTGCGGCCGTTGGCCAGGACCGGCTTGCCCAATGCCCAGGCCTCCAGGGCCACCATGGAGAGCGACTCGAACTGCGAGGGCATGACCAGGAACTCGGCGCCGGCCAGCAGGTCGAACTTGTCACGATCCTTCTGGAAGCCCAGGTGGACGATGGCGGGATCATCCGGAACCGGGACATAGGCCTTGCCGACCAGCACCAATTTCAGATCGGTTTTTTCCTCTGCCAGCAAGCGCAAGTAGAAGCGAAATAGCTCGGGGACCCCCTTGTTCTCGTCGAGGCGGCCGACATAGACGAAAAAGCGGCCGTCGATCCCCAGGCGGGCGCAAGCCCCCTGCGGGTCAAAGCGCTCGGGGATCTCGGAACCGACGCCGACCACCTCGCCGGGAACGGCGTCGTTGCCCGACACGCGGTGGATCAGTTCCCTCTCTTCCGGCGAATTGTAGACGATCGCCGCCGGCAGGTTGAAAAAATCCCGGAACAGGCTGAGATGGATCACCTCGTCGTGCTCGGCCGTCGGCACGAGGATGGCCTTATTGGCGAAGCGCCTCACGCCATGGAATGAATGGTAATAGCGATAGGAAAAGAACAGGAAATTATCGAACTCGCTTTCGCGCCTCTCCAGTTCCTTGAGCAGGCGGGGGACGAGCGGCCCCTCCTCATCCAGCCAGCGCAGCTCGTCGGCCAGGACGTGTTCTTCGTTGAAGACATGCTTCTGGACCCTTCCGAACGACTCGGGATCGCGTGGCTTGTCAACGCGGAAGCGGTTGACCGGAATGCCGTTCAGCTCCTCCAGCCCCTCGGGATAATGGTGGGCCCAAGTGACGTAGTCGCTGGCCGTGGTGGTGAAGACCTCGACGGCAAAATGACGGCTCAGCCTCTCGGCGACCAGGCGGGCATGGTACTCGGCCCCGCCGCTGATCTCCAGGCCGTAGCGCTGCACGATGACGGCGATCTTCCTGGGCATGGAGCCATTATATCATGCCCCAGGCGTGACCCGTGAATATCCGATTTGAAAACCAGCTGCCGCTCTGTTAGATTGAACCCATGAATGACATTCTATTGAAAACGGCGTTGCAGGCGGCGCAGAAGGCGGGCAAGGTGATGCTCCGGGAGTTTCAACACCTAGCGGCAACCGACATCCAGGCCAAGGGGAAGAACGATTTCGTCACCCGCGTCGACCTCGAGGCCGAAGCGGCCATCAAAAAGGTCATCGCCAGAAACCTGCCGCAGCACCGCATCCTGGCCGAGGAGACGGGCTACTCGCAAACGGGAGGCGAATATCTTTGGGTCATCGACCCGCTCGACGGCACGACCAACTTCATCCACGGCATACCCCACTTCGCCGTCTCGCTGGCCCTGCTAACGAATCAGCGCGTTGTATTCGGCCTTATTTACGAGCCCCTGTCCGGAGACCGCTTCCATGCCTTCGCGGGTCGCGGGGCGTTCCTGAATGACCGCCCCATCGCCGTCAGTCAGACAACCATACTGGCAGCATCCCTCGGCGCGACGGGGTTCCCGTTCAAGGCCCCCGGCCAGGCGGCCGCCTATGCCGGAGCTTTCAAGAGCCTGCTGTCCAAGTGCAAGGATATGCGCCGCTGCGGCTCGGCGGCCTTGGACCTGGCTTACACCGCCTGCGGCCGCTACGACTTCTTCTGGGAGGCCCACCTGCTCCCCTGGGATTTCATGGCCGGCAAGCTCATCGTCGAGGAGGCGGGCGGCCGAACGTCCGACTTCGCCGGTGAAGGCCTGGCTTTGCGCGCCAGCACGGTCCTCGCCGCCAACAAGGCGCTCTATCCCGCCCTGCTCCAGGAGGTCGGGAAACACTTCAAATAATTCAGACCGCCTATTCGTCGCGATGGACCGCAGCAGGAGAGAAGGCGGGCAGGCAGACGGCGACGTACTCGGCCCCCGCTGTCCCCGGCGTGCTGTAGCGCACCCACTCCCCCCTGGAGACCGCGATCGCTTCCCCGGCCCGGACATCATGAACGCCGTCCTTTGTCTCCACCCGCAACATCCCGTTGAACACGACGGTGTACTCGTCGAACTCGGGCTTCTGCCCCGGCTCGATCCAGCCTCCAGGGCTCTTCATCCTGGCGACGCTGACCTTTGTGTCGCCGGAATTCACCAGGCCGAAATATTCCTCGATGATTTTCTTCTTGTTCCCCGCCGCCTCAACAACGGTCGGCCTGTCAATCTTCTTTGTCATTCTACCTCCTGGACGCAGCAGCTCTTGGACTGCAAAATACCACAGCCCAAAAGGAATGCCAAGTTGATGAACCTGGCCCATTGCCGGATTTGTTTTGCAATCGGAGGTGTGATAATTTAGCACCATGAAAAGCAATCATTTCGCCCTGATCATGGCCGGCGGGCAGGGGACGCGCTTCTGGCCTTGGAGCACCGCCGAGAGACCCAAGCAGTTCCTTGCCGTCGTGGGCAAGCAGCCATTGATCACCCAGACCTACAGGCGCTTGAGAAGGTTCATCCCGGCGGAGAACATCTTCATCATCGCCGACCGAAGGTATCTGCCCGCCGTCCAGGAGTGCCTGCCAGGCTTCCCGCGCCGCAATTACATCGCCGAGCCGGCCCCGCGCAATACCGCCCCGGCTCTGATCCAGGCCAACATCGTCCTGTCCAGAATCGATCCCGCCGCCAACCTGCTGGTAGTCCCGGCCGACCACCATATCGCCGATGAAAAAGCCTTTGCCCGCCAGCTGACCTCGGCCCTACGCCACGCCGACAACCGCTGCGTCATCACCGCCGGCATCAAGCCCAGCGAGCCCCACACGGGATACGGCTACATCCATTTCAGTGAAAGAGAGCACAAGGGTGAATTCTTTCCGGTCAAGCAGTTCAAAGAGAAGCCCGACCACAAGACAGCCAGCGATTACCTGGAAAAGGGCACTTTCTACTGGAATTCAGGCATGTTCGTCTATAAAATGGCTTTTTTCAAGGATTTTTTAAAGAAATATGCGCCCTATTACGGCAGGCAATACGACAAACTTGAGCGTTCTCATGGCCAGCCTGGGCGATTCGCCAAGATATACAAGGCGATTACCCCTGAATCGATCGATTATGTTCTCATGGAAAAGCTGAAGCAAGCGGTCATGTTCAAAGCCGAGTTTGCTTGGAACGACGTCGGTTCGTGGACGTCGGTATACGAGATGAACGAAAAAGACCCGGAAAAGAACGTCTGCCGCGGCCGGACCATCGCCGTCGATACGCGCAATTCGCTGCTCTTTTCCTGCGGCAGGAAGCCCTTGGCGGTGATCGGCCTGGAACGGGTGGCGGTGATCGATACGGAGAACGGCATTCTGGTCGCTCCGATCGACAAGCTGCAGCAGGTCAAGCGGGTCATCGACATCCTGAAAAAGAAGAAAAATTAACCCCGTCCCGCCACGGTTCAGAAGAAAAGGAAAAACGGCAGCAGGATAAAGAAGCAAACGATCCATTTGTCCCTGCGGCACATCTCCCTGTTTCTCCAGCGCCACAACCCAAAAACAGCGGCCGCCAGAAAGAGGAGCGTCATGGCCACGCCCAACACCTTGATCCAGGGGTCGGGCAGCTCGACTCCCAGGGCGTTGAACAGCCAAGCCAGGGGAACGGAGACCAGCAGCTTCTCAAAGTCGAAAAGAAAGAACATCCCGGCGTAATAGAAAAAGGCGGCGGCCATGCCCGCTCCGCGCAAGGCAATGGCAACGGCAATCAGCGCCAGCGGCAGATAAAAGTAGATCAAATAGGGAATTCGCTGGGAAACAGACCCCTCGGCCGGCTTGACGACAAAGGACCCGGGCGGCTTGTTGTTGTTCAGGCCCGGGCCAATGCCTTTTTCATTCAGGGACCGGGTCCAGAAACGGCCCAGGATCGACCCGCCAAAGTTTCTGGCCACGCTGCGCTCCCCCTGGCGCAGCAGGAAGACCGCGCCCGGGAAAAAAGTGACGCGGCTGGCGCCGGCAGGGACGGCGACCAGCAGGGGCCCGAGGTCAAAGAAATCCTCTGCTTCACCGTTGTTCCAGACCATGAAGACCGCGGGATGGAGAAGGTCGAAAAAGGCGAAGACACGGCCCGCTGGGGCCGCGTTCGGCAGACGCTGAGCCGCCTTGATCTCCCCACTGTGGAAAGGGGCGAAACCGATGAAGGTATACTCGGGGGAGCGGAACGACGGCTTCTCGGCCAGTTCGCGGCGGATGACCGACCACTGCAGGAACAGGTTCAGGAAATGCGCGGCGATCAGGGCCGCGAGCAGCAGCGGCAGATGCAGCGCCAGCTTGGGGCCCGCTTTTTCCCTATTCCCCTGGTAGACGGACCCCTTTTCGGGGTTGTCGGTCTTCACGGACAAACGACCCGGCCGGGTCTACTGTCCCAGCAGGCCTGCCTTGAATTTTTCTCCCGGGCCCGGCTTCTTGCCGATCCAGCAGGCGAAAAGGGCGTCGGCAAAGGCCTTGTCGCCCAGCGTCCCCTTTACGTTGCCCTTGACCTTGATTTCGGTGCCGCTGCCGGGCTTGTAGGTGAAGACCAGCTTGTCGCCGTCTTTGAAGCCCTCCATCAACGCCGCCAGGGCATCGAATTGTTTCTTCAGCTCGGCGGAATAGCCCGGGGTGTTGGCCTCCAGGCCATCATACCAGGCCTCGTTGACCTGCTTGGCGCTCACGCTGCGCAGGAAATGCATGACCGTGCAGCGCGGTTCGTCAGCGGCCAGGACCTTGACGCCGTCTTTTTCCTTGGCCGGCAGGTAGAGCCCGGCCACGTAGACCTTGAAAATGACCTTTTTGCGCAGGGCCATGCCGTTGAGCACCAGCTGCTGACCGTCGATATCGATGGTATCGGGCAGCGTGATCCCCGCCAGGGTGCCGGCGATGACCGGCACGGCAACCATGCAAACCAGAACGAAAACAAGCCAGCCATGTCGCGCCATATTTCCTCCTCCAGTGATGCCGACCATGATATAACGGCAAGAAAAAATTGTCAAAGAAATCGGCTGGCCGCAAATTTATATTATAATATTCCTCCAGGAGATGCTCATGAACAACGATCAATTCACCTTAAAGGCCAATCAGGCCGTCCAGGACAGCGCCCGGCTCGCCGCCGAGCACGGCAACCAGGAGATCGCGCCGCTGCACCTGGTCAAGGCCATCCTGGCGGTGCCGGAGAACATCGTCAGCGAGACGTTCAAGAAGATCGGCGTCGACGAGGCGCAGCTGGGAGCGGCCCTTGACCGGGAGCTGGCGGCCCTGCCCAAAGTGCAGGGAGCCGAGCCCTACCTGGGCAAGATGCTGAAAAAGGCGTTCGACAGCGCCTCGGCCGTCGCCGGCCAGTTCCGCGACGAATACATCTCCAGCGAGCACCTGCTTCTGGCTGTCATGGACCTTAACGAATCGGCGGCCAAGGTCCTGAAGCGCTTTGGCATCAACAAGGATGTCTTCCTGAAGGCGCTGATGGAGATCCGCGGCAGCCAGACCATCACCGACCCCAGCCCCGAGGAGAAGTTCCAGGCCTTGAAGCGTTACGGCCGCGACCTGGTGCAGCTGGCGCGTGATGGCCGGCTCGACCCGGTCATCGGCCGCGACGAGGAGATCCGCCGCGTCATGCAGGTGCTGGTGCGCCGCACCAAGAACAACCCGGTGCTGATCGGCGAGGCCGGGGTGGGCAAGACCGCCATCGCCGAGGGGCTGGCCTTGCGCATTGTCCAGGGCGACGTGCCGGAAATGCTCAAGGATAAGAAGGTGATCACCCTGGACATCGGCAGCCTGCTGGCCGGAGCCAAGTACCGGGGCGAATTCGAAGACCGGCTGAAGGCGGTGATCAAGGAAGTGACCGAAGCGGAGGGCCGGATCATTCTGTTTATCGACGAGCTGCACACCATCGTCGGGGCCGGCGCCGCCGAGGGGGCGGTGGACGCATCCAACATGCTCAAGCCCGCCTTGGCGCGCGGCGAGCTGCGCGCCATCGGCGCCACCACCCTCAACGAGTACAAGAAGTACATCGAGAAGGACCCGGCCCTGGAGCGGCGCTTCCAGCCGGTGCTGGTCAAGGAGCCGACCGTGGAGGAGACCATCTCCATCCTGCGCGGCTTGAAGGAGAAGTACGAGATCCACCACGGCGTCAAGATCACCGACGCCGCCCTGATCGCCGCCGCCACCCTGTCCAACCGCTACATCAGCGACCGCTTCCTGCCCGACAAGGCCATCGACCTGGTCGACGAATCGGCATCCAAGCTGCGCATCGAGATGGATTCCCAGCCCGAGGAGCTGGACGAGCTGGAGCGGCGCATCACCCGGCTGGAGATCGAGCGCCAGGCCCTGAAAAAAGAGGGGAGCGCCGACGCCAAGGGCAAGCTGAAGGCGCTGCTGGCCGATCTGGAGGAGTTGAAGATCACGCGTGACAAGATCAGGTCCCACTGGCAGAAGGAGAAGGAGCTGATCCACAGGCTGCGCGACGTGAAGGCGGAGAGCGACAGGCTGCGCCTGCAGCAGCAGGACGCCGAACGGCGCAATGACTACGAGCTCGCCTCGCAGATCCAGTACGGAAGACTCCCCGAAAAGAAGAAAGAGGGCGACAGCATCCAGGACAAGCTCTCACTGCTGCAGAAGGAGAAGAAGATCCTGACCGAGGAGATCACCGAGGAGGACATCGCCGAGGTGGTCTCCCGGTGGACCGGCGTTCCGGTCAGCAAGCTGCTGGGCGGGGAAAAAGAGAAGCTGCTGCACATGGAAGAGATCTTGCGGAAGCGGGTCGTCGGCCAGGACGAGGCCGTGGAAGCGGTCTCGCGCATCCTGCGCCGCTCGCGGGCCGGGACCCGCACCGCCCGCTGGGCTCGTTCATTTTCCTCGGGCCGACCGGCGTGGGCAAGACCGAGCTGGCCAAGACGCTGAGCGAATTCATGTTCAACAGCGAAAAGGCCATGGCGCGCATCGACATGTCCGAATACATGGAAAAACACTCGGTTTCCAAGCTGATCGGCGCCCCTCCCGGCTACATCGGCTATGAGGAGGGCGGCCAGCTGACCGAAACGGTCAAGCGCAAGCCCTATTGCCTGATCCTGCTCGACGAAATCGAAAAGGCGCACAGCGACGTTTTCAACATCCTGCTGCAGATCCTGGAGGATGGCCGCCTGACCGACGCCAAGGGCAAGACCGTCAACTTCACCAACACCATCATCATCATGACCTCCAACCTGGGTTCGGAGATCATCCAGGAACAAAGCGATTATCAAAAAATGAAGAGCCTGCTCAACGAAATGCTGTTCAACTATTTCAAGCCGGAGTTCCTGAACCGCATCGACGAGATCATCTTCTTCAGGCCCCTGACGCCCGAGAATATCCGGAAGATCGCCGAACTGCAGATCGAGCACCTGCGCGAGCTGCTGGCGGCGCAGAAGATCTCGCTGACTGTTTCGCCGCCGGCCCTGGCCCGGCTGGCCGAAACCGGCTTCCATCCCCAGCTCGGCGCCCGGCCCCTGCGCCGCGTCATCCAGCAGGAGATCCAGGACAAGCTCTCGGTCATGATCCTGGAAGGCCGCCTTTTGCCGGGATCGGCGGCCAAGGTCGATTACTCCGGCGGCCGATTCACGTTCCTTTGAGCGCAACGGGAACGGGAGCGGGGATGGCGCCGGGATTTTATTGTTACAACATAAACTATTTACAAAAACCCGGGAAAAGTGGTACAATGAGGCAAGCCAATATTAACCCGAGGAGGTAACCCACATGGCTGATAAATCATTCAATGCCTTCAAGATGGCCCAGCAGCAGTTCGACGGCGTCGCCGAGAAACTGGGCCTGGACCAGGGGACCCGAGACCTGCTGCGCAACCCGCTGCGCGAGTATCATTTCGCGATCCCCGTCAAGATGGACGACGGCACCGTGAAGGTCTTTCAGGGATTCCGCGTGCAGCACAACGATTCGCGCGGCCCCTGCAAGGGCGGCATCCGCTTCCACCCCCAGGAGACCATCGACACGGTGAAGGCCCTGGCCACCTGGATGACCTGGAAGTGCTCGGTCGTCGACATCCCGCTCGGCGGCGGCAAGGGCGGCGTCATCTGCGACCCGCACAACCTTTCCATGCGCGAACAGGAGCAGATCTGCCGCGGCTGGGTGCGCCAGGTCGTGCGCAATGTCGGCCCGCTGCAGGACGTCCCGGCCCCCGACGTCATGACCAACGCCCAGCACATGATCTGGATGATGGACGAGTACGAGAAGCTGACCGGCGCCAAGTATCCCGGCTTCATCACCGGCAAGCCGGTCGGCATGGGCGGATCGCTCGGCCGCACCGAAGCCACGGGCTTCGGCGTCGTCTACACCCTGCGCGAGGCCCTGAACGAACTGGGCATCGACATCAAGAACACCAGCGCCGCCTTCCAGGGCTTCGGCAACGTCTCGCAGTATGCCGTCAAGCTCTACCAGGAATACGGCGGCAAGGCCGTCTGCGTCTCCTGCTGGGAACAGAAGGAGAACAAGTCCTACACCTTCATCAAGAAGAGCGGCATCGACCTGGACGAGCTGCTGGGCATCACCGACAAGTTCGGCGGCATCGACAAGGCCAAGGCCAAGGCGCTGGGCTACGACGTGGCCGACGCCGAGGCCTGGATCCAGCAGGACGTGGACATCCTGGTGCCGGCCGCCCTGGAGAACCAGATCAACGCCGACACCGTGCAGAAGATCTCGGCCAAGGTGAAGGTGGTCGCCGAGGGCGCCAACGGCCCGACCACTCCCGAGGCCGACGAGGTGTTCAAGAAAAGGAACATCTTCGTCATTCCCGACTTCCTGGCCAACGCCGGCGGGGTCACCTGCAGCTACTTCGAGCAGGTCCAGTGCAACATGAACTACTTCTGGACCAAGGAAGAGGTCCTGAGCGAGGTCCGTGCTCCGCTGATTTGTCAGGGGCGCCCGGCGGCGCCCCTTTTTTATTTCCGCCGAGGGGGGGACGATGGACACGCCGCAACACTCGATCGACAAGCTGCTCAACGACATGCGGGAGAGGGCCAAGGAGCTGAACTGCCTGTACCAGGTCGAGGAGCTGCTGACCAAGACCCATCTGCCCCTGGCGGAGATCTTCACCCAGATCATCCAGACCGTTCCCGCCGGCTTCCAGTTCCCGGAGATCTGCCAGGTGCGCATCATCTACGAGGGCGCCGTCTTCGCCAGCCCGCATTTCAAGGACTCGCCCCGCGCCCAGAGCGTCGACATCAGGGTGGAGGACAAGGTCGTCGGCCGCATCGAGGTCTCCTACACCGCCGATGTGCCGCAGACCGAGGGCAGCTACTTCCTCAAGGAGGAGCACAAGCTGCTCACGACCATCGCCGAGCGCATCGGCCGCACCGTCCTGCATCTCAAGCTGGAGCAGGTCTCGCGCGAGTGGGCGACCGCCCAGCGCGACCTCAGCGACAAGAACAAGAAGGAATGGATGGTGGTCATCGACCTGCTGCGTCGCACCGACCAGAACCTGTACGTCCACCTGGGGCGGAAGATGGTCTATCACCTGTTCTGGAACGGAGTCATGGAGGCCAAGGAGCTGCTCAAGACGCTGAGCAAGGACCGCGACGAGGCCCAGAGCGAGCTGAGCGACGACATGAACCGCCCCAGCCAGAGGCGCTCGCAGCTCGAGCTCCTGGCCCTCAGCGACGAGACCTTCCGCATCGCCGCCCGCTACCTGACCGACAAGGAGATCCTGGGCCGCATCCAGAAGTGGATCCAGGAGGACAAGGCCAGCTTGGAGATCATCAACGCCATCACCCACTACCAGTACATCTCAGGCGGCAACTACGAGCTCTCGCCGCCGATGGAGAAGGGGCTGCGCGTCTCGCTCATCCGCCGCTTCTTCTCCGACGACCTCGAGTTCATCAACATCGCCAAGAACCACATCGAGGTGCGCCACTTCTACGACCTGGTGCAGCGCATCATCTAGACGACCTCGAGTTCATCAACATCGCCAAGAACCACATCGAGGTGCGCCACTTCTACGACCTGGTGCAGCGCATCATCTACCCCGCCAACGGGTACGGCCGGCTGGGCGGCAAAAGCGCGGGGTTGTTCCTGGCCCAAAGGATCTTTTCCAAGCCAGGCGAGCACTCCCCGGTGCTGAGCGACCTGAAGTTCCCCAAGACCTGGTACATCACCACCGACGCCATCATGAGCTTCCTCAGCTACAACAACCTGGAAGAGGTGAACGAGCAGAAATACAAGGAGATCGACCAGATCCGCCTGGAATACCAGAACGTGATCCAGCTGATGAAGAACGCCCACTTCCCCGTCGAGATCGTCAAGGGCCTGTCCATGGCCCTCGACGACCTGGGCGACAAGCCGCTGATCGTGCGCAGCTCGAGCCTACTCGAGGACCGCATGGGCACGGCCTTTTCCGGGAAGTACAAGAGCCTGTTCCTGGCCAACCAGGGGAGCAAGCAGGAGCGGCTCGAGGCGCTCACCGACGCCATCGCCGAAGTCTACGCCTCCATCTTCGGGCCCGACCCCATCGAGTACCGCGCCGAGCGCGGCCTGCTCGACTTCCACGAGGAGATGGGCATCATGATCCAGGAGGTGGTCGGCCAGCGGGTGGGCGAC
>JALOLC010000043.1 GCA_025456175.1 Acidobacteriota bacterium
GATGAAATGGTCGCCGCTGAACTCGGCCACGCAGAACGGAGTATCATAGCCCGCGTTCTTGGCCTCCTTGGCGAAATCGCGGTAGCGGACTTCGCCGCTGGCGGCGTGCATAGGGAAGACCGAGCGGGCCGCCAGGCGATCGATGGTGTAATATACGCCTTTTTTAACAGCCACAATGTCGCCGAAGCCGCAGCCGCTGACCGGCGCGAACAGGATGTCGGCCTTGAGTCCCTGGTCGGCCAGGAAATCGATCTCTTTTTTGAAGGGGCCCGAAAAATCGCGCTGGCGGTTGGCATGGTCGCCGGGATGGAAAATGGTGACCCCGTCCACTTTGACGAAATAGCCCTGGCCGCTGTCGTTGGATTCGATGGGGATGATTTCCAGGCCGCTGATCTCCTTCTTTTCCCGGTTGGGCAACAGGGTGTAGCCCTCGGCATTCTCGGGCTTGAAACCCATGATGTAGGTGATCTTGGGCATAGTTTTCCGCCACTCGAATATCGCCGGCATGTAATGGTCGGAATGGACATGGGAAACGAACACGGTTACGTCCATATCCCGCAATTCCTGCGGGCTGATGGCGCCGTTGGCCAGGCCCGGCTCGTCAGGAAGAGTATCCCCCTTCCAGTAATCGAAAACCAGCAAATGGTTCTTCGTCGGCCTGGGCGCCCTTTTCACGCAGCAGGGATGCAATGGCCTTGTGCTGATAGCGCTCGGCATAGTACAACGGGGTGCGGCCGGCAGTGTCCATCCGGTTGACATCGGCCCCTTTCTCGATCAGCATGGCGCCGATCTTTCCGTAGCCCTTGGCCGCGGCCAGGTGCAGCGGCGAAAGCAGGCTCTCCTTGTTTTCCATGTTCAGCTTGGCTCCGGCCTTGAGCAGCATGGCTGCGATTTCCGCGTTTCCCCTCTTTGCGGCCAGGTCCAGCGGCCACAAGCCGTTCTCGCTCAAGGCGTTGACATCGGCTCCCTTCGTGATCAGCAGCGAAACGATCTGCGGGGAACCGTGCCGGGAAGCGAAATGCAGGGCGGTGGCGCCGATGCCCGTCTTCAGGTCCACCGCCATCCCTTTTTTCAGCAGCAGATCGACAATTTCGGCCGCCTGACCGCCGGCCGCCTCGTGCAGCATGGAGAATCCCTCACCCCGGGAGAGTTTGACATCGGCACCCTTCTTCAACAAGAGTTTGAACAATTCGGTCCTCTCCGCCCACAGCGCGTAGTGGATGGGCGCCGCATCGAGGGTGGTCTTGAGGTTGACATTGGCCCCCTTGGCGATGAGCAGTTCGGCCACTTTCAGATGTCCGCCTTCGGCGGCGTAGACCAGCGGCGTCTCTTTCTGGATATTCAGGTCATTGACGTTCGCGCCCTTGGCGATCAGGTACTGCACCACGTCCACGTGCCCGCCCTGGGCGGCCCAATGGAGCGGCGCTTTTTCGTTGCGGCCCTTGGCGTTCGCCAGGGACAAATCCTTGGCGATCAGTTCCTTGACCTTGGCCAGGTCGCCCTTGAGCGCGGCATCATGGATCTCGGCGGCGCTCAGCCACGAGGCCAGAAGCAGCAGCAGTAAAAAAAGCAGGATCTTGATTTGTTTCATGGTTTCCCTCCGGTTACCTTTCGTTGTTTCCCGGTGTCCCGCCCGGCCGTCGCGCGCGGACGCGGCTCGCCGGCTTTTTTGGTGCAGTCCAATCCCTACTCATTTGCGCCTCCTTCTGACTTGTTTTTTATTTAATTACCGAACGGGTATACCTTGAACTCCTTTTCGCGGAAGACGAGCAGCCCGAAAGGCGAAATGCGGATTCCGCTGGGCTGGAAGCCGGGGACCCAATCGGTTTCGCGCTCCCGGCCGTCGCGGATTTCGCGGATGGTGAAGATGGCGTCGTTGGCGAAGACGACCAGAAGGCTCTCCCCCCGCTGCTGATAGGTGTAGGGGGGGGATTTCGCGTCCAGCCGCTGCTCCTGTTGACGCTCCAGATCCATCCAGAAATAGGAGCGTCCTTCACGGACGATCACGCTCCGGGATTCGTAGCCGCTGATCCGGCGCAGGCTTTTCACGTAGCTGCCCTGCCAGCGGCGCAGGAGCGTCAGCTCCGGGCCAATCCGGTACAGGCTCATGCCCGAGGGCTCGAAGAGCAGGATTCTGTCTCCCCAGGCATCGATCGACTTGCTCTGTGCCAGCTCGCGGGTCTTGCCGTCGATGTCCAGCCGGTACAGCCGCGTTTGGCTGAAGAGCACCAGCTGGGGTGGCGAACCTTCCAGGTAGAAGACATAACTGATGTTGGCGTCAGCGAAGGGACCGGCGATGGGAATCTCTTCAGCACCGCTGTCCCGCACCCGAACGATCATCGCCCGCTGCGCCTGGACATGCTGCAGGAACAGGGAATAGGTCCCGGCATGCACGGCGCCGATTTCCCCGGCATAACCCGGGGCAATGGACCATCCCGGGGCGATGGTGTAGAGCGTTTTTACGTCGCCGCTTTTCAAGTCCAGGGAGACCAGGCTCATCTCGACGCAGCCGTCCTTGTTCGTCCGCTTTCGTGTCGCGGCGTACAGGGTGCGGCCGTCGGCGGTTTCCCGCAGCGCGATCAGGCAGAAATCCAGGCGTCGCCGTTGCTTGCCGAGATCGATCTCGCTGAGCTGGCAGGAATTTTTGATCAACACCCCCCCACGGGTCAGGTAGAGGTTTTTCCAGTTTGGCGGGGCCGTAAGGAGCAGGAATCCGGCGATGAGGCCGCTGATCAACAGCAGTCCCGGATAGAGCCGTCGGTTGAAGCGGGCCGAAGGACGGATGTCGTAGCCCTGGAACAGGATGCAGAACAGCAGGGGGAACGCCAGCGAGGTCAGGCTGGACTGGCGGATGGCCGAGCCCAACTCGCGGCTTGGGTCGAGTAGCTGGAGCAGCAGCACCTGGCCGACGGACAAAAGGCAGACGAAGAAGAACGCGCTGATGAAGTTCCTGAGGCTGATGGAAAACGAGACGGCCAGAAAAAAGAAGGCGAAATACAGGATGGCGAAATCGGCGGCAGACAGGATGGCCGGCAGTTTCAGGCGCTGGTACAAGCCCAGGTAGACCAGCAGGATGAGCGAGACGATCAGCAGCCGCGGCAGGATCTTCAGCAGCAGGAGGCGCCAGCGGGGAAGAGGCAGCGACAGCATGTATTCGCCGGCGTTTTCCTGGCGCTCCCTCTCGAACAGCGACCAGCCCATGAAGGCGGCGTAGAGCAGCAGGAAGATTTCCAGCGCCGGCACCAGCTGGCTGTCATGATCGGTGCCGAGGATGCCGGCGACGATGACGGCGAGCACCAGGAAGATGACCAGGCCGTCCTTGAGAACGCGCTTGGCTTCAATGGCGAGCATATTCGCCTCCTATGAAAGCCCTGAGAATTTCGCTGAGGCTCAGGTGCTCGACGCCGTGCAGCCGGTGGACCTCCGGCACGTAGGGGTAGACGAACATCTCCCTGCTGTTCTGCCATTGCCGGGAAAAAACGACGGGGATGTCGCGCGGCGCGCTGGTGCCGTAAAATTTGACGAATTTCTGCTTCAGCGCGTCGACGCGCTCGTCCAGGATGATCCTTCCCTTTTCCATGATCACGACCCGCTCGGGGATGCCTTCGATCTCAAAGGACGACTGGGAAGCCATGATCACGGTCAGCTGCTTTTCCTCGATGAGCCGCAGGATGGAGGTCAGGAAAACCTCGCGCAGATGGGGATCGAGAAAATGGACCACGTCGTCGACAAAGAGGTAGTCGGGCAGGGCGGCGAGGGCCAACGACAGGAAAAATATGGTCTTCTCGCCCTTGGACATGGAAGCGATCCTTTGCCCGGGGGGGAAGGCAGGGCCGCTGAGGGCCCAGTCCGCGGAGCGGCCGTAGAAGTGGCCGTGCAGGCGCGTCGCCTCTTTCACGGTCATGGTGTCGTACAGGCTGATCGAGGCGGCGATGTAGGCGATCCTCCGGCGCGTGCGGTGGTCGGCATCCCTGCCGCCATAGCGGATGGATCCATGGTCGGAGCGCAGGACCCCGGCCAGGGCCCTGAGCAGCGTTGTCTTGCCGGCGCCATTGGCGCCCGCCAGCAGGATGCTTTCTCCCTTGTCGATGGTCGCGCTCAGGCCGTCGACCGCCCGGACCCTGCCGAAGCGCACGGTCAACTGGTTAATTGCGATCATAGTCCCTCCGGGTTCGGGCGGTCGCCGTGACGTTCTGCTGATAGTATTCCAGCACCGCCTGGCGGGCGCGGTTCAGGCGCGAGTTCACGGTGGCCCTGCCGATGCCCAGGGCCCGGGCGATCTCCAGATAGGAAAATTCCCCGTATTCGCGCATCTCCAGCACGGCGCGCAGGCACGGCGAGAGCTTGTCGATCGCCTCCCTGACGATGCGGATGTCTTCCTGGATGTAGGCAAGGTCCTCAGGGGACTGCCACTCGCTGGCCAACTGCTCGGAAACGGATTGCTGGGGACCGCGGGTTTTCCGGCGGCGCAGGTGGTCGAGGCACAGGTTGCGGGCGATGCGCATGACCCAGGCCTGCACGAACTCGGGATTGTCCTGGCGATAATGCGCCAGCGCCTTGGTCATGGTGTCCTGCGTCAGGTCGAGGGCGTCGGCGGAATTGCCTATGAATCCCCGGCACAGGCAGAAGACCTTGTTCCGGATCGATGGCAGGATCTCCTGTTCCATGGCCCAGGCCGTCAGGCCGGCCTGCCGGGCGATTGTACCGCCGGCCGGGAGCATTCCCGCCGGCTCATAGCCGATAACCGCTTGAGCTTCCATTATCGTGCGCCCCCTTCCGGGAAATACCTGTCGATGAGCTCCCTGATCTGCCGCTGCGAAAATCCCATTTCAATCGCTTTTTCCATGAATTTCTTGAATTCCTCCCGCAACAGGTCGGATTTGTCCAGTTCCATCCGCTCGGTTGTCTCCACCCAGAAGCCGACGCCGGCGCGGCCGTTGACGATTTTTTCCTGGGTCAGCTCGCGGTAGGCCCGGGCCACGGTGTTGGGGTTGATCTTGAGAAATGAGGCCAGGTCGCGGATGGAAGGCAGGGCCTGGCTCTCGGAAATGATGCTGCGGGCGATGGCTTGTTTGATGCTCCTTTTTATCTGCTCGTACACCGGGAGCGGCGAAGCAAAGTCGACAGCCAGTTCAGCAAACAGTTCGTTTTTCACTGTATCACAATAATAATACAGCGATACGGTTTTGTCAACACTTTTTTTAATTTTCTCCCTTATTGTATTTTCCTTACTATATAGGGCACTGAAACTCCCCATTCCTGGCTGTGGTTGAAATCCAGGCTGATTTCCCTTACAATATGGCCATGGATAGAGGCAAATCGTCCGCAGGAAAGCCGAGATGATCGCCGCCGACATCATTGTGCGCAACATCGGCCAGCTGGTCAATCCCGCCTCCGACCGCAGGGCGCGCGGCCATGAAGCCGACATGCTGCGGTTGGAACGCAATGTCTGCGTCGCGGCCTGCCGCGGCAAGATCTGCTTTGTCGGACCGGAAAAGGAGCTGGGCCGGAGCTGCCGCTTGCAGGACGATGCCCGCGTACTCGACGCGGGCGGCGGCGTGGTCCTGCCGGGCCTGGTGGATCCCCATACCCACCTGCCGTTCGCCGGCACCCGCCAGGACGAGTTCCGGCTCAAGCTGCAGGGGATCAGCTACCAGGAGATCGCCGCGCGCGGCGGCGGCATCAAGGGCACCGTGCGCCAGACGCGGGGGATCAGTCTTGAGGATCTGGTCGCGTTGTGCGCGCAGCGCCTTGACCGGATGCTGCTGGGCGGCACCACCACCCTGGAGGCCAAGAGCGGCTACGGCCTGGACCTGGAGACCGAGCTGAAGCAGCTGCGGGCGCTGCAGGCGCTCGCCGGCCGCCATCCCGCCGCCATCGTCCCCACGTTCATGGGCGCCCATGAAATCCCCGACGAGTTCCGCGGCCGCAACCGCGCCTACCTCGACCACCTGCTGTCCGACGTGCTCCCGCGGGTGCGGGATGAGCGCCTGGCCGGTTTCGTCGACATCTTCTGCGAGGAGGGCTACTTCTCGTACGCCGAAGCGGAGCACTATCTGACGCAAGCGGCGGCTCTCGGCTTCCAAACCAAGGTGCACGCCGACGAGTTCACCTCCAATGGCGCCGCCGAGCTGGCTGCCCGCCTGGGCGCTGTCTCCGCCGAACACCTGATCGCCATCCGCGACGAAGAGATCGCCGCCATCGCCGCCTCGGACACGGCCTGCGTGCTGCTGCCCGGCGTCTCCTTCTTCCTGCGCCTCGGCCGCTACGCCCCGGCGCGGGCGATCCTGGACGCCGGCGGCATCGTGGCCCTGGGCACCGACTTCAATCCCGGCAGCTCCATGATCTCGTCGCAGTTCTTTATTTTCCAGCTGGCCGTTTTCCAGATGGGACTGACCATCGAACAGGCCCTGAACGCGGTCACCATCAATGCGGCCTATGCCATCGGTTGCGAGAAGCAGGCCGGTTCGCTGGCCAAGGGCAAGGACATGGACCTGCTGCTTCTCGACGTCCCCGACTACCCCTACCTGGCCTATCACCCGGGCATCGATCCGCTGCGCACCGTGATCAAGGCCGGAAAGGTGGTGGTCCAGGACCGGCGACTTGTTGAGCGCTGACCGCAAGGAGGAGACGTGGTGCGTAAATGCGTGGTGGCCGGCCACTTCTACCCGGCCGAGCGCAGCGCCCTCGAGCGGGAGCTGCAGCGGCTGGTGCCCCCGGTGTCCGAGCGGCGGAAGGTCCTGGGCCTGCTCGCCCCCCACGCCGGCTATGTCTACTCGGGCAGCTGCGCCGGGCAGGGCTACGCCCGGGTGGAGCTGAGCGAAACGGTCATCGTGCTGGGGGTCAACCATCGCGGGGCCGGGGCGGCGCTGGCCATTGACGGCCATGACCACTGGGAGACGCCCCTGGGCAAGGTGGAAGTGAATTCCGAGCTGCGCGCGCGGCTGCTGGACGCTTCCCCTCTCTTCCGCGCGGACAACGAGGCCGGCCGCCTCGAGCACTCCCTTGAGGTGCAGGTCCCCTTTATCCAGCATGGCCGCCCGGGGGCGCGCATCCTGCCCATCGCCGTCGCCGCCACCCGCCTGGACGATTTGCAGGCCGCCGGCAGGGAGATCGCCGCCCTGTTCCGGGGCAACGCCAGCCTGATGATGGTCGCCTCCAGCGACATGAGCCATTACATCGCTGCGGTTCGCGCCCGGGAATTGGACAACCTGGCCATCGAGCGCATGCTGCGGCTGGACGAGGAGGGGTTGTACCGCATCGTCCGTGAGAAGCGCATCTCGATGTGCGGCATGGCGCCGGCGGTGATCATGCTTCGCGCCGCGCGCGAGGCCGGCGCCACGGGCGCCGAGCTGGTCTGCTACACGAACTCGGGCGAGGTGTCGGGCGACATGGACGAAGTCGTAGGCTACGCCAGCCTGGTCGTGTACTGAGCGTGGCGGCCGTGGAAGTAGTGGCGGGAGTTCAACACGAAGGCGCGGGGCCTCTCATCCTGCCGCGCGCCGAACACTGCGTCTCTCGGCGTGACATCGATCCCGAGGCCCTCAAGATCCTGTTCCGGCTCCAGCGCCTCGGCTTCACCGCCTACCTGACCGGCGGAGCGGTGCGCGACATGCTGCTGGGGAGGAAGCCCAAGGACTTCGACATCGCCACCGACGCCCGGCCCAACCAGATCCGCAAATACTTCGCCAATGCCTTCATCATCGGCCGCCGCTTTCGTTTGGCGCATATCCGCTTCCGCGGCGGCAAGGTCATCGAGGTGGCGACATTCCGCAGGGATCCCGGTCCCGCGGCAGGATCAGCGGTTCCCTCCTCGGGAACCGCCTTTGCCGCGGGACAAATCCCCGCGGCCCAGAAGCCCCCCGAGGAGGGGGGCGCTGTAATGGCCGCGGGGGAGCGCGCCCCGCTCTACGCCTTCGGCACCCCGGAGGAGGACGCCTGGCGCCGCGACATCACCGTCAACGCCCTATTCTACGACCCGGCCACGGCCGCGGTCATCGATTACGTCGGCGGCGTCGCCGACCTCCGCCAGGGGCGAATCCGCGTCATCGGCGACGCGGCGGAACGATTCCGCGAAGACCCGGTGCGCATCTGGCGGGTGATCCGCTACGCGGCCCGGCTGGGGTTCGCCATCGGCGACGGCATTGGCTCCGAGATCCTGGAGCAGCGGCAGCTGCTGGCCGGCTGCTCGGAATCCCGGATGTACGAGGAGCTTTCCAAGGACCTGCTGGGGCCGCGGTCGCGGGACGTCTTCGCCCTGCACCGGGAATACGGCGTGCTGCGCCTGCTGCTCGGCCGCATCGGCGAGGCGCTCGAAAACGATGAGCCCATGTTCGCCGTGTCGAGCTCCCTGCTGGCCAGCGCCGACGCGGAGAAGGAGGCGGGGCGTCCCCTGGGATTGGATGAGATGCTCTCCCTGCTGCTCTGGCCCTGGGCGGCCCCGCTGCTGAGCCAGGCCGGGTCCGACCCCTTTCCGCTGCTGAAAAAAGCGTTCCTGGGCGCCGGCATGGTGGTGTCACTGCCCAAGGGCATGCGCGCCCAGGTCATCGACCTGCTGGCGCTGGCCGGCCGCATGGTCCGTGCCCTGGGCGACGGCAATATGCGCTGGTCGGCGCGCAGCCGGCCGGGCTACGCACTCGCCTCGCGGCTATGCTATATGATCACCCAGGGTCGGGTGCCCACGGCGGGGGAATCGTTCGAAGATCTTTACCAGAAAACCTTCCCGGGCCGCCCCCTCTGGGGTGGCAGCTCTCCGCGCCGGCGCCGCCCCCGCCGGCAGGGTCCGGCGGCTTAGTGAGCCTGCTGTAGGGCGGCCATGGCCTTGGCCGCCATCCGCTCCTGGAATGCGGCCAGCTCTGGGGCGGGATGCGGGGTTTTCAGGAATTCCGCGGTCTGGGCGAAAATTTCCCTTTCCGCCTCCAGCAGGGCGGGCAAAAAGCCCGTCTTTTCGCGGTTGTCCAGGCGGGTGGCGTCCAGGTATTCGCGGCGGTCGCCCTCGGGGAAGGGGCGGGCCAGTTTTTTCAGGCGCTGCGCTTCCAGCAGCAGCGGGGCCGTTCGGCCCTCGTTCAGGAGGGCGGGCACCGTCCCGGCCTCAACCCAGAGGGGGATGGCGATGGTGAACAGCGGCTCGCCCAGCTGCACCCAGAGCGTGGCCAGGGAGCCATCGCTGCCGGGCGCGCGGCCGCAAACGACCACGGCGGCCGAGGTGCTTTCGCGGTCGATGGTGTCGCGGCTCGCGACCCAGTACGCTTTTTTCCCGGAGAACTCGCGGAACTGCGGGAAGGCGGGCTGCAGCACCAGGGCATGCCCGGTGTCGCGGCTGATGCGGCCGAGCAGCTCCTGGTGGGAGATCCCTCCGGCAGGGAGGGCGCGGAACAGCTGGCTGGCTCTTGCGAAGCGCAGGTAGCCGGCGCCGGCGCCGGAGTCGCCGCTGCGGGCGAAGTTGGTGTTGACCAGGTACTTTTCGGGAAAGTCGGCGGCCAGGAATTTTTTGTAAGCGCGGTTGGATACCTCGAACAGCGCGGCCCCGCCCTGGGCGTCCAGCACGCCGAAATTGGCCAGGCTGCCCAGGCTGGGCCCTAGGCTTTCCTTGAGGTAATTCTCGAAATCGTCGATGCGGGCGCAGCGGCGCAGGGCATCGGCCATGATCATGCCTTCCAGGTCCTTCATCTCCCCGCTGCTCTCGGGGAGATTGTAGGCCACGGAATTGAAGATGGCGAATCCCGCCGAGTTCAGGCCGGCGTAGGCCCAGCGCCCCGAGCGGTCCTCGGCGTTGACCAGCGCCAGGTAGGAGTAGGGCGACTCGCTGACATAGAGGATCTTGTTGTTCAGAAAATCGGTGTCGCGGTTCTTCCACAGCAGGGGACGCCCGTCCCTGCCGGCGCCGGGGCTGATGACCGCGGTCGTGCAGCCGCGGCCGTGCCTGGGGAAGCCGGCAGGCAGCAGCAGGACCAGAAGCAGGATCGTCAGGATTGGCTTTGTCTTCATGGCCACCTCGTTATCGCAGTGTGCATGATAGGCGAGAGCGGCCGCCAAGTCAATCGGGCCGGCGGCGGTCGGTTGACGATTGCCGCGCTTTCCCCTATAATTTTCTCTCATGAGGAAAACACCCATGTTCCTGCTGGCCGGGCTGGCGCTGCTCGGCGGCTGCCGGCGGGCACAACCGCTGCTGGTCCCCGAGATCAGCCCGCCCCTCGTCCAGGAGGAGGTTTGCTCGTGGGAAGGCCGCCTGGCCGGGGATGACATTTTCCCTTGTGCCGGAGGCATCGGCTGGGTCGACGCCGCCGGCCGGATCATCGCCTGGGACGTCGAGAAAAAGGCCATTGCCGAGGTTTTCGCCGTGCCGTTCAAGGTCAAGGCCCGGCCGTTCCGCCAGGGAGACCTGCTGCTGCTTCAGGACCAGGCTTCCGACCGCATGGTGGTCTTCGACCTGGCTGCCAACGGCATGAAGTTCGAATCGCTCCACCTGGGGGCGAAGCGGGTCCTGGGCGCGGGCGCGGACGGCCTGGTGCTGCAGGACGGCCAGCGGCTTTCCGTGCGCCTCTGGGACAAACCGACCGAAGTCTTCCACGCCCAGGAGGACGATGAGCGCTTTTTCAATTGCCACTTTTCTCCGGAGCGCATCCTGGTGCTGGGGCGGAAGCGCCTGTTCATCTTCTGGAAGCAGGCCCGGCGCTTTGAATCCCGGTTGCTGCCCCAGCCGGCCGCTTCCCCCTTTTTGTGCGTGGGGGAGAGCATTTACTTCGGCACGACGCGGCGCAGCCTGGTGAAGTTCCCGCTGCAACGGGGCGGAGCCCAGTGGGAACTGAAGCTGGGGCAGGTCCTGGAACGGCAGCCGCTGGCCTTCGCCGGCACCATCGTGGCCTGCGCCAACGACCAGAATGTCTTGCAGGTGAACCGACGCGGGACCGTCCTTTGGTGGCAGGCGCTGGGCTCCACCATGAGCCGCGACCTGCTGCCCATGAGCCGGCACCTGGCCGCGGTGCTGCTGAACCGCGAGATCCGCTTTCTCGACCCCACGCTGCAGAAGGTGACGGTTTTCAAGAGCAGCGGCCACGCGCTGGGAGCGCCGTTGGTCTTCCACGGCGACCTGTGGTTCATGGCGCATGACGGCAAGACCTGCCGCCTGCAGCGCATCGGCAGCCGCTTCGGCTGCGAGATCGAACTCGAGCCGGCCGCGGTCCGCTGGCTGAACCGCTCGCTGCGCTTCACCCTGCACTTCCACAACCTGCCCGCCCCGTCCTGGGAATGCGTGATCCGCGACGTTGCGGGCCGGGAGGCGTTCCGCAGGAGTTCCGTCGCTGCGGGGCGGTACGGCCCGGTCACCCTGGCCTGGGTGCCGCTCCAGGCCGGAGCCTACACCATCCATTTGCGTGTACGCAGCAAGGGCCGCGAGTGGGAAAGCGCGGCGCCCGTCCAGGTGCTCGATCCGCTGCGGGTCGCCCCCGCGTTCTACCTGCATTTCTGACGGAGGGGAAAACCCATGAGAAACAAATGGCTGCTGGGAATTGCCTGCGGCCTGTTGGGCCTGACGGTCGCCGGGGCGAACCGCCTGTGCGTCCTGGAGACCGAGAGGGGGACGCTGACCTTGCGCATGTTCCCCGAGGTCGCGCCGCGGACCGTGGCGCGCATCAGCGAGCTCGCCGACAGCGGCTTCTTCGACGGCATTGTCTTTCACCGCGTGGTGGCCGACTTCGTGGTCCAGGCCGGCGATCCGACCGGAAGCGGCGAGGGCGGCTCGGGAAAGACCGTTCCCGCCGAGTTCTCCCACCTGCACTATCTCCGCGGTTCGGTGGGCATGGCCCGCGACGAAGACATCCACTCCAATGACAGCCAGTTCTTCATTTGCCTCACCGACCAGCCGCATCTGGACGGCAAATACACCTTCTTCGGCCAGGTGATCCAGGGCGAGGCGGTTCTGGACGCGATCCGCCAGGGTGACCGGATCGTGCGCATGCGCACGGTCCCGGAGTAGGATGTTCGCGCCGCTGGTTGAATGGCTGCGCCGGCGGCGCATCCCCTTCAGCGAGAACGCCCCGATCTCTCCCCACCTCTACTTCCGCATCGGCGGCTTGGTCAGCCTCTTGGTGCCCGCGCCGACAATGGAGGTCTTCGCTGCCGTCCTGCAGGAGCTGGCCGCGGCCGGCTCGCCCGCCCTGGTCATCGGCGGCGGGTCCAACATCGTTTTCCCCGACGGCCTGACCCGGGCCGCGGTGCTGCTGGCGCCGGCCCCGCCCCAGGTGGAAGCCCGCCTCCTGGGCGACGGCGTGCTCCAGGTGCAGGCTGCCGTGCGCAACGGGCCGTTCCTTGCCTGGTGCGCCGTCCTGGGCGCCGGTGGGATGGAATTCCTCTCGGGCATTCCCGGCACGCTGGGCGGCGCCGTCGCGGTCAACGCCGGGGCCTTCGGCCGCTCCATGTCCGACGTGCTGCTGGGAGCCGACATCGTCGACGAAACCGGCGCGCGCCGCGCGGTGGACGCCGCCCACTTCGACTTCCGCTACCGGGATTCGCGCTTCAAGCTCGGCCGCGAGGCGGTTCTGTCCCTGCGCCTGCGCTTCGCGGCCGGAGACGGGGCCGCGGTCGCGAAGAAGACCAGGGAGCACCTGGAATACCGGGTCCGCCGCCACCCCTCCTACCGCCTGGCTTCGGCCGGCTGCTTTTTCAAGAACCCGCTGCTGAACGGTGCAAAGACCTCGGCGGGAATCGTCATCGAGAAGTGCGGCCTGAAGGGAACACGCTGCGGCGACCTGGCCGTGGCCGAGGAGCACGCCAATTTCCTTCTCAACCGCGGCCATGGCACCTTTGCCGACCTGCAGCGGCTGGAGGAGAAGATCCGCGCGACCGTGGCCGCGCGCGCGGGCATCGTGCTGGAAAGGGAAGTGATCTACGTCTCCCCGGACGGGGAAAAATACTAGGAAAAAAAAGGCAGGAGCCGCCTGGGGCGGCCCTGCCACTGCGGATGGGCCTTACGTTTCAGTCGCGGCCGACATCCCTGAACGAGAGATCGCTGGGGCTTGCTGGCGCGGCAGGGATCACTTGATCATTCTGGCTGTCGGGACCGACTTGGGCAGTGCGCCGCTGCCGGTGCTGGTGGAATTCCTGGTGGCTCTCCAGGTGCCACTTTCCTTTTCGATACCGGCGACAATATATTTCACCGTGCCTTTTGCCTTGTCCTTGCCGTCAAACTGTCCTTCGTATTCGAATCTGTAATTCTGTCCGGGGGCGCCGAACTCGAAATAGATATCCTTGCCGCTGACCTCGTAGGTGCCGATGTCGATGTAGTCCTGCAGCGTCAGGTCTCCCTCGCTCTTGTTCCCCGTGAAGGTGATGACCAGGTCCTCGTCCACGATGGTGTCGTTGATCGTCCAGACGCCGACGATGTCATACTTGGTCTTGAATACCACCAGGACCAGGACGGCCGCCAGGGCGGCGACGCCCAGGCCGATCAGGATGACGGGCAGGATGCTCTTCTTGCCCCCGGAGCCGGCGGTTCCTTCCTCCTCGATGTAGCTCGGTGCCTCGTCCGGGCTCGCGACGGCAGCCCCGGAGCGGTCGGGGGCCTGGTCGGCCCGCAGCGGCATGGCCGTCACCTGCAGCAGTGTAAGGAAAGCAAAGGCGACGAACGCGGCGATCACTCGTTTGTGTGTTTTCATGGTTATGATTCCTCCTGTCGATTGTCTATCTTATGCAAAAAAAAACTA
>JALOLC010000044.1 GCA_025456175.1 Acidobacteriota bacterium
CCCCATCCGCTGCTGCTGGGCGTGGCCCTTGTTTCCGAAGCCGTCGCCAAGCTGAGCGGCAAGTCGCCCCTGGTCACGCGCAGCGATCTGCGCAGCGCCCGCGGCAATTACTGGCTCTGCGACGCCAGCCTGATCCGCGCCGAGCTGGGCTTTCAAACCGAGGTGGATTTCGCCCAGGGGATCAGAGACATCGTGCGGGGGGTTGCCGCCTTCGTTGAAAACAACCGGCCGGCCGGGGCGCGGACCTAGCTCAGCCCGGTCTCGCGCAGGATCTTGAGCAGGCGCTGGCGGTCGACGCCGGTCTTGGGGTCGCGCGGCGGCGTGCAGCCGGCGGCGGCGGCGATGGATATCTCGTAGGTGCCGATCTCCCGGGCCAGGCCGATGATTTCGTTCTTCTCGAAGCCGATCAGCGGGCTGTAGACGGGAAGCTCAGCCGCCGCGCGCGAGGCGTAGAGGTTCTTGAGCGTCTGCGAGGCCACCTGGGCCAGGTTGTCGCCGGTGATGACGCCCAGGGCGCCCTCATCCCGGGCCAGCGCCACGGCCTGCTTGTGCATGAGGTACTTGCACATCACGCAGACGTACGGTTCCAGGCGCGTGTTGTACAGTCCGGCCAGCTTGCCCTGGAACAGCTCCTCGCGGGGGATGACGACCAGCTTGAGCTCGCTGCCGGCGGCGAACTCCTGCAGCCGGTCGCGCAGGCGCCGCACCTTGGCCGTCTCGCCGGCCGAAACCTCGAAATGGAGCAGCACCGGCAGCACGCCGCGCTTCATCATCAGGAAGGTGGCCACCGGCGAGTCGATGCCCCCCGAGAGCAGGGAGACCAGCCGGCCCGAGCTGCCGGCGGGGAAGCCGCCGAAGCCGCGCCGTTTCTCGCTGAACAGGTAGATGTGGCGGTGGCCGATCTCGACGTGCAGTTCGAAGGCCGGTTCCTTCAGGCGCACCGGTGTCCCGGTTTTCTGTTCGATGAGCGTGCCCAGCTCGCGCTCGACCCCCATGGAGTCGGGAGAGAAGTCCTTGGCGATGCGCTGGCAGCTGACGCGGAAGTCGCGGCAGCCGCGGATGGCGGGAAAGAAGGCTGCCACCGCCTCCTGCAGCCTGCCGTAGTCGCGCTCGATCTCCAGGGCCGGGCTGTAGGAGTGGACGCCCAGGACCATCTTCAGGTCGGGCGTGTCCTCGCTGCCGCGGATGTAGATGCGGCCGCGCTCGGCCTCGATCGCGGCCTGGGCGTGGCCGTGCGCGCGCAGGAACCAGGCCAGGTCTGTCTGCAGCTTCTGCTCGAACTGGCTGCGGTTGCGCCCCTTGAGGCTGATCTCGCCGTAGCGGACGATGACCGCCCTTCCCTTCAGGTCGCCGCCAAGGGGATCCGCTCGGCGGGGATTTTCAGGGGCGCTCATGGCTGAAGCCGGCGCAGGTGCTCGAGCAGGATGCCGCCCGTGCGCCGCAGACGGTACTTTTCCAGCGCCCGCGCCTGCCCGGCCAGCAAGGACGCCTTCAGGGCGGGCCGGTTCAGTATCTCGTGGCACAGCGCCGCGATGCGCAACGGGTCCTTCTCGCTCAGCAGCATGCCGCCGCCATTCATGGTCTCGGCCACGGCGCCGGCGTCGAAGGCGACCACCGGGATGCCCAGGTGGAAGCACTCCAGCACCGGGGCGCAGAAGCCCTCGTGCTCGCTCAGGTGCAGGTAGAGGTGGGCCAGCTTGGCGTAGGAGACCACCTCGGGAAGCGGGACGTGGCCGCTGAAATGGACGTCGCGCACGCCCAGCGCCGCCACCAGCCCCTGCAGCGCCGAGAGGTAGCGCTCGAAGCCGCGGTGCTCGCCGACGAGAAACAGGCGCGCCTCGCGGTCGAAGTGCCGCTGGTAGGCGGCGAAGGCGCGGATGACGTCCTCGATCTTCTTGTTGGGGATGATGCGGCCGATGAAGAGCAGGTTGCGGCGGCCGTCGCCGAAAAGGCGGCGGAACACCGGCAGCACCGGCTGGTCGAACTTGGAGAAGTCCATGACCAGCGGCAGCACGCCGGTCGCGCGGAACCCCGCTTCCTGCAATTCGCGGCGGTTGTATTCCGAGTCGCCCAGGGCCAGGTCGACCTGGCCGGCCAGGCTCTTCAGCTCCAGCCGACCCCGGTAGCAGTCCTTGGCCAGGATGCGGTGATAGTCCAGGAAGAAATGGTGGGGGGTGATGTTGTGGTAGATGATCACCTTGCGGTCGTCCAGGCGCAGGAACCTCTTGGTCACCGGCGAGCCGATGGAGAAGTGATAGATGACCGTATTGCCGGGGGCGGAAAAGCGGTCGTACTCAAGGTAGTTGCGCACCTGGCCGGCGTAGCGCGGGTGGAAATGCAGGGTGAAGATCTCCGATGCGACACGCTGGGAGCGCAGGAAGTCGCGGATCTCCATGGCCTCGTTGCCGATGGCGTCGCCGTAGGAGAAGGAGGTCAGGAACTGGTGAACGTTCATGGCGCCGGCGAGTTTTTCTCCAGCGCGCGCTGGCGATTTTCCAGGAATTCAATCTTGTCTTCGAGGATGCGCATGCGCGTCTTGAGTATCTCCTCCTCGGTCTTCAGCTTCGAAGCCTCGACGATCAGGTTGTGCATGGCGTTGTGCAGCAGGCGGATGTACTCGCTGCTCTGCAGAACGATGGGCACCTTCTTCTGCAGGTCGAGGATGTTGGTCTTCAGCTCCAGGTACATGGGCCGGTTCATGAAGCGCGTCCACGGCGCCAGCAGCCGGCGCACCCTCTTCATCAGCTCCTTGAGCAGGCCCTTCTCCTGATTGGCCTCCTCCAGCGCCGCCGGCGGCGCCAGGTTCTCGGTGAAGCCGGGGTAGAGCACGGGCTCGTAGATGTGGGGGATCTCCTGGAAATCGGGGAGCGGCTGCAGCTCCATGGCGGCGATCTCGTCGATGTCGCTCTGCTTCAGCAGGCCGGCGTCCTTCCTGTCCTGGATCCTTCCGCGGATCGCGGCCATGATCTCGTCCACGTCGATGTCCGCTGCGGCTTGGATGAAGCGTTCCATGCGACACCTCCTGTGCGCCCTGATTATACAGGAAGCGGCGCCGGCGCACAAGCCGCCGCCGGCGGGGTGGCGGATCCCCAGACCCTCTGCCCTAAAGGATTTCGGGGCAGCACCTTCTGGATATCCTTTTCTGTAAATGGTTTCAGCGGCAAAAAATCAAAAAACCCTGTCTACGACTTGACTTTTGGGGGCGCACTACTTAGAATCCCTGGCAGGAGGTAACGATGAACAAGACGGAACTGGTCAAAGCCATTGCGGAAAATGCGAACCTGAAAGTTTCAGAGACGGAGAAGATGGTCAACGCCTTCCTGGATTCCGTGGCCGCCTGCCTGAAGAAGAAGAACAAAGTGACCCTGGTCGGCTTCGGCACTTTCGCCGTCGCCCACCGGAAAGCCAAGATCGGCATCAATCCCAAGACCGGCCAGAAGATCTCGATCAAGGCCAAGAACGTCCCGGTCTTCAGGGCCGGCAAGGCGCTGAAGGACCGAGTTAAATAGCGGCACCGCGAACCGGTCCCGCCGGGGAGAGCGGCGGAACGGATAAGGCAATCGGGGGAGTGCGTTCGCCGGGTATTCGCCTACCCGGGTTTTCGCATCCGCATCCTGGACGATCCTCAGAAAGGGATCGCTCTACCTGATCGGCAGAACGGAGAAAACTCAGATCACCTCGATCGGGCAGGTGGCGCCGGCGATCGCCACCTGGGCGCGCTTGGCGTCATAGGCCTGGATGGAGCCGATGGTGAGCCTGAAGCGCCCCTTGGCCTTGAACTTGACTTTCAGCTGGAACTGAATCACGGTCTGCGCCCCATCGTTTTTGGGGAAGGACAGCCCCAGGTCGAAGGCGCTGCCGGCGATATTCTTGAGTATCTTCACGTCGTTTTCGTTGAGGGAATCGGTCTTGACTTCGAGGATCTCGCAGCTGCCGCCGCTGAGCGAACCGTTGAGGGCCAGGCTCGACA
Source organism: Acidobacteriota bacterium (assembly GCA_025456175.1). Lineage (GTDB taxonomy): Bacteria > Acidobacteriota > Aminicenantia > UBA2199 > UBA2199 > UBA2199. Next base: position 3,971 of record JALOLC010000044.1, read on the forward strand.
GCGACGTGCCCGATTGGACGGCCAGCGAGAAAATGGCCTCGGAATTCGCCGGCAGGCTGGCCGGGTTGGGCGAGATGGTCACGCGGTTCTCTCCCCCCGGCGGCGGCGCTTGCTCCGGACTGGGCTCGTCGCTCGGCGGCTGGACGGCGCCGGTGGCGGGCGCTTCCTGCTCCCCGCTGGGGCTGGGCACGCCCATGATTTCGGTCGGCGCCGCGCCGCCCCCAGCGGGCGTCGCCTGCTCGCCGCCCCAGATGGCCTCGTTGTCGCTGCTGCTGATGGGAACGCGGCGGATGATCTTGGGGGTGATGGAGAAGATCAGGTCGGTCTGGCTGATGTTTTTCTGCGAGTTGCCGAACAGTTTGCCCAGGAGGGGGATGCGGCTCAGGGCCGGGACGCCGTTCAGCGAGCCGCGCACGTCGTCGCGGATCAGGCCGCCGATGATGTTGGTCTCCCCCTCCTTGAGGCGGATCTTGTTCTCGATCTCGCGCTTGCCGAAGGTGGGGAAGGAGGAGCCGCCGCCCGAGGAGATGAAATTGATCGTCAGCTTGGTCTTGAGCGTGACCTCGTTGTTCTGGTGAATGAAGGGGGTGATCTTGATCTCGACGCCGACGTTGCGGTAGCGGTAGGTGGTTACCGGCGAGGTGTTGATGCCCCCGGCGGCGATGGCCTGGTACTGGGTCTCGGGCACCGGCACCTCGTCGCCGACCATGAAGGAGATCTCCTCGCCGTCCAGGCCGCGCAGGTTGGGCTTGGCCAGGATCTTGCTGTTGTTGTCCGATTCCAGGAAGTTCATGGCCACCGAGGGGATGGTCATGAAGAAATTGGTGCTGCCCAGGTCGTTGACGTTCAGGGTCGACGAGATCTTGCCGTCGCTGCCCAGGGTGCCGGCGGAGAGGCCGATGGTGCTGGTGCCGAAATCGGCCCCCAGCTTGTTGGCCAGGATGCGGTTGATCTCCAGGATCTCGACGTGGATCTCGACCTCGCTCTTCTCCTTGTCGATCTTGGCCAGGAAGCGCTCCACGTCAACCAGCGAGTTGAAGTCGGCGCGGATGACCAGGGCGTTGAGGTTGGCGTCCTCCTGGATCAGGAGCTGCTCGTCGCGGAACACCGTCTGCACCAGCTTGCGGGCGTCCTCGGCCTTGATGTTGGAGAGGTAGAAGGTCTTGATGCCGCGCAGGTCGAATACCTTTTTCTTGGCGAAAATATCGGGGTAGACGATGATGGTGGCCGGGTCCAGCACGCGGTACTGGGCGCTGGAGACCAGGCACAGGACCTTGAGGATCTCGTAGAAGGTCGTGTTCTCGATCTCCAGGCTGTGCAGGAAGTCGCGGAAATCCTTGTCGAAGATGAAGTTGACGTTGAATGACCGACCCAGGCTCTTGAAGATGTTGGTGATCGGGGTGTTCTTCAGGCTCAGGCTGACCTTCTCGTCGCGGCGGACGTTCAGCTGCACCGGAGGGGTGATGGTCGTCTTCGGCTTCTCCGCTTGGGCTTCCTGCTGGGGATTGACAAGGGCGTCGTATTCGGCCTGGAGCTTCTGGTTGCCCGCGAAGACGGCCAGGGCCTTCTGGTACTCCAGAATGGCGCCGTCGCGGTCCCCGCTCTGGCGGCGGGAGCGGGCCAAAAACAGGTGGCGCTGGTAGCTGCTCAGCTGGGCGCGGAACAGCAGCGTCTTGATCTCGCTGTTGCGCGGGCTGGCGGCCGCCTCGCGCAGCAGGATCTCCTGGGCGCGGTCATAGTCGCCGGCGCTGAACAATTCCCGGGCCTGGCGCAGGCTGGAGCTCGTGGTGGCGCAGCCCAGGCCGGCCAGCATCACGGCCAGCAGGATGGCCAGGCGAGCCGCTTTTCGCATCTCAGCCATTTTGCTCTCCTTTGATGAAAATTTCGTACTCCTGGCCATCGTAGTCGATGGTCACCTTTTCTTTGGCGATCTTCACGACCTTGATCTTGTTGAGCACCATGTCTCCCTCGCCCACGGAAAAAAAATCCCCGCTGACGTTCAACAAGGCCAGGCGCTTGGCGTTCTTGAGGATGAAGCCCTCGTAGGTGACCGACTGGGCGATCTCCTCGGCGATGGAGCGCTGCAGGGATTCGGCCTGTCCGGCCGGCAGCGCGGCGTCAACCTGGGCCGAGCCGCCCCCGGCCTGGAAGATGTCGCTGCGGATGGAGAAACCCGGAGCGGACTTGCGCAGCAGGCTCAGCTTGAGCAGCTCGGCGTGGGCCGGCGCCGGGGCGATCGCCAGCAGCAGCAGGACCGGAAGCAGGAAGATCGTCTTACTCCTCAAGGTGAACCTCCATGGCGAATTGACCCTGGACCTTGTCGCCGCTGCCGGTCAGTTCGATGAGTTCGAAGAAGTGCATGCGGGGCTTCTGCTCCATGGTGAAGATGAATTTCTTCAGGCTGCCGTAGGAGCCGCTGAGCGCGAAGCGCAGGCTGACCCGGCGCGTGCGGCCCGAGCCGGCGCCGAACTGCAAGGAGATGGTGGGGGGCGGAAAGCCGTTGTCCTCCAGGCACTGGTTCAGCTCGCGGCGGAAGGCGGCGTACTGCTCCATGCTGAAGATCTGCTCGCGGCGGAAACGCCGCAGCTCATCCGGCAGCCTCCGCCACTCGCCGTGCTCCAGGCGCAGCGCCTGGAGGTCCTTGACCTGGGCCTGGTAGGCGGCCCGGCTCTCCAGCAGCTGCCGCCGCGACTGGCTGCGGGCCGAGGCGTAGGCCAGGGAGAAGAGGCAGGCCGCGGCGCCCAAGCCGAACAAGGCCAGCAGGACGATGACCACGGTCCTATAGTTTTTCATTGCTGATGAGGAAGCTCAGGTTGACCTGGTATGCGCCCTGGGCCTGGGTTTCGTTGCTGATGGTCAGGTTGTAGGGAACCAGCTCGCGGTAGAGGGAGAACAGGTCGTTCAGCGTCTGGGCGGAGACGGTCATGGTCACCCGGCCCGACGCTTCGTTGGCCATGCTGAGGTGTTGCAGGCGCAGCCCGGGATGGAAGGCCCTCTCCAGCAGGTCCAGGCGGGAGATGAAGGAAAAGCGCTTGCGCTCGATCAGGCGGTTGGCCGCGGCCAGCTGCGCCGACCAGGCCTTTTTCCAGGAGTCGATCTCCTCCTGCAGGCGGATGCCGGCGGCGCGCAGGCGGTCGCTGCGCTCGGCCTGCAGGCTTGCCTGACCGCCCTGGCCGCGGTCGATCTGGCGCTGGCGGGCCAGGTTGGCGGCGGCCAGGCCAGCGAGCAATAGGGAGGCCAGCGCCAGGGCGCCGGCGCGCCAGGCGAAGGCCCAGCGGTCGATGCGGCGGTCGGCGGCGAGGTTGTAGGAGATCTTGCTCATCGGCTGCCGGGTATGTGCGGCGCTTCGCCAAAGCCGGACTGCAGGCGGGTGTACTCCTGGCCGGCCAGCGATGCCAGGGCCGCCGCCAGGGCGGCGGCGCCGTCGCGGTGATCGATGAGCCAGTAGCGGCGGGGCTCGATCCCGTACTGGCCGCGAACGAAGGCCACGGTCTTGAGCGTTTCCTCGACGGCGTCGGCCGGGGAGCTGCCGCGGAACGTGCGGATGTAGATGGGAGTGCGCCGGTTTTGGAAGAGCAGGGTGCAGGCGGGGCCGTCGCTCTCGATGAAGAAGTCGGGCGCCGGCCGCGCGGCCTGCATCCGCCTCAGCAGCGTCAGGGTCGAGCTGCCGATGAAGGTCAATGGCACGCCCTTTTCGCGGAAGCGGGCCTCGGCGGTCTCCCGCAGCGACCGCGGGGCCAGGATGGACAGGACGCGCTTGCGGTCGAGGCGGAAGAAGCGGTGGTCGTAGGCGGCGAGGTCGCCGGGGAAAATCTTCTGCAGCCGCCAGGCTACCAGCTCGCCGCAAGCCTTGTTCGACCAGGGCAGCCTGTCGAAATCGAAAAGATTGTAGATGAAGGGCGAGGCGCTGAAAACGATGCCCGTCTCCACCGGCCGCAGCTCCGCCATGACCTCGGCCCAGCCAAGGCCCCCATCGGCAAGCGCTTCGGCCAGGGCGACGCCCTCCAGGCGCCGGCGGCCGGTAATCCGCCCCCGGCTCAGACTGACCACCTCGGCGTGGCGGTCGCCGGCATAGACGACCTGGCGCGGCAGGCGCTCGGGGAGGAAAAACGCGGTCAGACCCATTCTTTCACGGTCACCCGGTTCAACTCCTCGATGGAGGTGAAGCCGGCCTTGACGCGCTCCAGGCCGTTCCGCCGGATGGGATTCATGCCCTGCTCCATGGCGACCTTCTTGATCTCCGAGGTGGGCTTCTTGACCAGGATCATCTCCTTGATGATGTCGGTCAGTTCCAGGATCTCGCCGATGGCCGTGCGCCCGGAATAGCCCAACCCGGAGCACTCCTCGCAGCCGGCGGCCTGGAAAACGGGCTGGGTGAAGAAGCCCTTGTCGATGCGGTTGTAGGCCAGCGCGGCCTTGTCCAGGGTGACCGGCTTCTTGCACAAGGGGCAGAGGACGCGCACCAGGCGCTGGGCGGCGATGCAGTTCAGCGCCGAGATGAAGCTGTAGGTGTCGGTGCCCATGTGGATGAAGCGGCCCAGGACGTCAAAGACGTTGTTGGCGTGCACGGTGGTGAAGACCAGGTGGCCGGTCAGCGCCGACTGGATGGCGATCTGCGCCGTCTCCGGGTCGCGGATCTCGCCGACCATGATCTTGTCGGGGTCGTGGCGCAGGATGGAACGCAGGCCGCGCGCGAAGGTCAGGCCCTTTTTCTCGTTGACCGGGATCTGGATGATGCCCTCGACCTGGTATTCGACCGGGTCCTCGATGGTGATGATCTTGTCGGCCGGGTCCTTGATCCCGTTCAACGCGGCGTAGAGGGTGGTGGTCTTGCCGCTGCCGGTGGGCCCGGTGACCAGGAACATGCCGTAGGGCTGGCGGATGTAGTAGTTGATCTTCTCCAGGATGTCGGGCGAAAAGCCCAGCTGGTCGAGCTTGAGCTCGCCGATGTTCTCGGTGATCATCTCGCGGTCAAGGATGCGGATGACGGCGTTCTCGCCGTAGATGCCGGGCATGATCGAGACGCGGAAATCGATGGTCTTCTGCTTGAACTTCATGCGGAAGCGGCCGTCCTGGGGGACGCGCTTCTCGGCGATGTCCAGCTCGGAAATGACCTTGAGGCGGGTCAGCAGGAACGAGTGAAAGGCGCTGTCCAACGGCTCCATGATCTGGTGCAGGATGCCGTCGATGCGGTACTTGATGAGCAGGGCGTCGGCGCCGATCTCGATGTGGATGTCGGAGGCTTTCTTGTTGACCGCGGTCAGGATGATGTTGTTGAGCAGCTGGATGACCGAGTCGTCCTCCTCGGTGACGCTCTCGATGGTCACCGTCTCCTCATCGGCGGCCTCGGCTCCGGGCGTTTTTTTCAGGGCAAAGGTCTCGGTTTTGTCGCGCAGCACCTTGGTGTAGGTGTCGCTCTTCTTGAGGAACTTTTCCAGCTCGTCGCGGTTGGCCAGGAAGGGAATGACCTTCTTGCGGGTGAAGTTCTCGATCATGCCGATCTTGTCGAGGTTTTCCGGGTCGGGCATGGCCACCGAGATGCTGCCGTCGTTCTCCTCCAGCGGGAAGAACAGATTCTTGATGAGGAATTCGGCCGGGAAGCGGGCCAGCAGCGCGTAATTGATCTTGGCCTCGGCGATGTTGACGGTTTTTTTCACTGGATGATCCTTATGGTGCTGAATATCGGCAGGTAAACGGAAACCAGCATCAGCGCGATTACCATCCCCAGCGCGATGATTATAACAGGTTCAATGAGCGAAATCAACGCGTTGATGCGGCTGTCGAGCGCGTGCTCGTAGTAGTCGGCGCTCTCGTCGAGCACGGCCGTCAGGTTGCCCGAGCTCTCGCCGACGCGGACCATCTCCACCAGGATGGGCGGCATGACGGGCCTCTCCGCCAGCACCGCCGAGAGCAGGTTGCCCTGGCGGATCTTCTCGGGGATGTCGGCTACCTGGGCGTGATGGAAGCGGTTGGCGAAGGTCTCGATCGCGATCGCGGTCGACTCGGGCACGGGGATGCCGCCCGAGATCAGGATGGCCAGGGTGCGGGCGAAGACGGCGACGGCGTTCTCGTGGGTGATGCGGCCCAGGAAGGGGACGCGCAGCTTGATCTGGTCGATGAGGATCACCTTGGGGTTGGCGCTCTCCAGCAGGCGGATGCCGGCGTAGGCCACGAGCAGCAGCGCCGTGAACCAGGCCAGATTGTCCTTGAGGAAGCGGGTGGATTCGATGAAGAACAGCGTGATGGCCGGCAGCTGCGCATCCATGTTGTCGAAGAAGTCGGAGAACTTGGGGATGACGAAGACCGAGATCACCAGCACCATGGAGAACATGAACGCCAGCAGGATGACCGGATAGGTCAGGCTGCTGATCGTCTTGCGCCGCAGGGTGCTGATCTTGCCCAGGTAGACGTTGAACTTCTCCAGGACCTGCTCCAGGTGGCCGCTCTTCTCGCCGGCCAGCAGCGAGGCCCGGTAGATCTTGTGGAAGGGGACTTGGGACGAGGTGAAGGCTTCGGAGACCTGCATGCCGTTGCGGATGTTGCCGGCGGCGCGGGTCAGGATCTCGCGCAGTGCCCCGAACGGGGTGTTTTCGACGATGATCTCCAGGGCGCGGATCACCGGGATGCCGGCCTTGAGCAGGGTGATCAGCTCCTGGTTGAACAGCAGGAACTCGCTGGCGCCGATCCTGCGCTTGAATAGGCTCTTCAGCGTGACGCCCTTCAGCCACAGGCGCCGGACGCGGAGCAGCTTCATCTCCTGGCCGGTCCAGGCGGCGGCGGCATCGTCGCGGTCGTCGGCAAAGCACTCGCGCTGATGATAATGCCCCTGCTCGTCGACCAGCGTGCACGCGTAATAGGGCATTACAGCAGCTCGCGGCCGGGAAAGAAGGGGCGCAGGGCGTCGGGGACGCGGATGCGGCCGTCGGCGGTCTGGTAGTTTTCCATGATGGCGGCCACGGTGCGGCCGATGGCCAGCCCCGAGCCGTTCAGGGTGTGCACGAAGTCCTTGCGGCCGTCGCGGCCCTTGTAGCGAATGTGGGCCCGCCGCGCCTGGAAGCTCTCGAAGTTCGAGCAGGAGGAGATCTCCAGGTAGCCGGCGCGGGCCGGCATCCAGACCTCGATGTCGTAGGTCTTGGCCGATGAGAAGGACATGTCGCCGCTGCACAGGGCTACGGTGCGGAAGGGGAGGCCCAGCTTGCGCAAAATGGCCTCGGCGTTCGCGGTCAGCCCCTCCAGTTCGGCGTAGGACTGCCCGGGGGTGGTGAACTTGAGCAGTTCGACCTTGTCGAACTGGTGCAGGCGCACCAGGCCGCGGATGTCCTTGCCGTGCGAGCCGGCTTCGCTGCGGAAGCAGGGGGTGAAGGCCGCGTAGCGGATCGGCAGCTGGCCCTCGTCCAGGGTCTCGTCGCGGTGCAGGTTGGTCAGCGGCACCTCGGCGGTGGGCACCAGGTAGAGGTTGTAGCCCTCGACCTTGAACAGGTCGGCCTTGAACTTGGGCAGGTTGCCGGTGCCGACCAGGCTGGCCTCGTTGACCAGGAAGGGCGGCAGCACCTCGCGGTAGCCGTGCTCGCCCGTGTGCACGTCGAGCATGAACTGCAGCAGCACGCGCTCCAGCTTGGCCAGGTTGTCGAAATAGACGGCGAAGCGCGAGCCGGAGACCTTGGCGGCGCGGGCGAAGTCGAGGGAACCGGCCGTCTCGCCCAGCTCCCAGTGCGGCTTGGGAACGAAGTCGAAACGAGGCTTTTCTCCCCATTCGCGCACCACCTCGTTCGCCCCCGCGTCGTGTCCGACCGGCACCGAGTCGTGGAAAAGGTTGGGGATGCTCAACAGGAAGTCCTGGAACTCGGCCTCCAGGGCCGTCAGGTCCTTTTCGCCATCGGCGATCTGCTTGGAAAGCTCGATGGACTGCAGCTCCATCTCGCGCGTCGGGGCGCCGCTCTTCTTCAGGAAACCCGTCTCTTTGGCCAGCTTGTTCTTGCGGCCCTTCAGTTCCTCGCTGCGGGCGAGGAGCTGGCGCCGGAGCAGGTCCATGGCGCTGAAGCGGTCCTCGGCGAAGGGCACGCCCTTGGCCTCGACCTTCTTTTTCACCAGCTCCAGGTTGTTCCTGACGAAATGGGTGTCCAGCATAAAAAAAATTATAGCACAGGGGCCGTTTTTACGCAAAAAGAGTTCCGCCCCAGGAAAGGCAAACCAAATTCCCCTTTTCCAAGTATAATCTATTCACATCAATGAGGTGCCGCATGAAGATCAAGCCCTGCTTCGCTTCCGTCTTTGCCGCGCTGGCCCTGTCGGTTTTCGCCCCGGCGGTTCTCGCTCACTCGCAACCGTCAGCGGAGCAGAAAGCCCTGCTCTGGCATGAGCGGGCGCTGACCGTCGACACCCACTGCGACACCCCGTTCAAGCTCCTGGAGAAGGACTGGGACATCGGCCAGTACCATAAGACCGGCGAGCGCGGCAGCGGCCGCCAGGACCTGCCGCGCATGAAGGAGGGCGGCCTCGATGCCTCCTTTTTCGCGGTATTCGTCGGTCAGGGACCGCGCACGCCGGAAGGCCATGCGGCGGCCAAGGAAAAAGCGGTCGCCATCCTTGACGCCATGGACGCCATGTACAAGCGCTACCCCGGCCTCTGCGGCCTGGCCCTGACCCCGGAGGATGCCCGGCGCCTGGAGAGGGAGGGCAAGCGGGCCATCTTCATCGGCATGGAGAACGGCTACCCCCTGGGGCACGATCCGGCGCTGATCGATTATTTCTACCGGCGCGGCATGCGCTACGTCACCCTGGCCCATACCGCCGACAACGACATCTGCGATTCCTCGACCGACCGCAAGGACCCCGAGGACCGCGGTTTGAGCGAATGGGGGCGGCAGGTGGTCAGGCGCCTGAACGAGCTGGGCGTCATGGTCGACGTCTCGCACATCTCCGACCGCTCCTTCTACGACGTGCTGGCCCTGACCCGGGCCCCGGTCATCGCCTCGCACTCCTGCGCCCGCGCCCTGGCCGACAGCCCGCGCAACCTCATCAGCGACGACATGCTGCTGGCCCTGAAGCGCAACGGCGGCGTCATCCAGCTCTGCATTCTCGCCGACTACGTCAAGCAGCCGCCGGCCAACCCCGAGCGCGACCAGGCCTTCGCGGAGCTATTCAAGAAGGTGAACGAGACCTACGGCGGCTGGGGGGGGATCAAGGACCCGGCCGCGCGCGCAAAAGTGGAGGCGGAATACGATGCCCTCGAGGCGCGCTACCCGTCGCCGCCTGTCTATGTCAGGGACGCGGTCGAC
>JALOLC010000141.1 GCA_025456175.1 Acidobacteriota bacterium
CCCGCGCAGGGCGTCGGTCGGCTTCAGCCGGGCGATGCGCCGGGTCGGCAGCAGGCTGACCACGGTCGTGACCAGCAGGGCCAGCAGGACGATATAGAGCACCAGGCCGGCGCTGTACACCGGGAATATTTTTTCGCCGATGGATATGCCCATGTCCTCGGTCCCGGCCGGCACGGCGAAGCCGAGCCGGGCCTGCAGCCACAGCAGCGGCAGGCCGTACAGCGCCCCCAGGATGACGGCCAGGATGCCGTGCAGGGCTCCCTCCAGAGTGAACAGGCGGACCACCTGGCCGCGGGTGAAGCCCAAGGCGATCAGGGTGCCGATCTCGCGGCGGCGGCGGAAGATGGCCAGTACCTGCGTATCAAAAATGGCCAGCATGCCCAGCGACAGGAAGATGACCAGGAATATCGTGCGGCCGTAGCTCTTGGCCTTGACCAGCTCGCGCAGGTCCTGGAGCAGGAAGTCGATGTCGCGGAAGGTCCATCCCGGCAGCTGGCCGGGGGGCGGTGTGCCCGGGGCCAGGACGACCATGGTGGCCTCGCCTGGCAGGCGCGCCATGGCCTGCAGTTTTTCCAACGGCAGCCAGGCCTGGTTGCTGTCGATGCTGGCCACGGTGGTCTTCATAATGTGGCCGATACGGGCGTCCTGGGCGTTGAAGGCCCCACCGGGCTCGCGCCAGCGCAGGGTCACCGTGTCGCCCAGGGCCAGCCCGGACGCCTTGGCGAAGCGGCCGCCGATGAGGGCCGGCAGGTCGTTCTCCTTCGCGACCAGTTCGGCGGTCGGGAAGGCGAGGATGCCTTGCTGGGGATCAATGCCCTTGAGCAGGATCGAACGCATGCGGCCGCGCGGGTAAATGCTTCCCTGCAGGATCAGGACGGCGGTCGCCTTGCCCTCGTTGACCAATTCCTGCAGGGCCGCGGGCAGCGGCGCATGGGCCTCCTCCAGGGTCAGCGGGTCGAATGGATCGTATTTCTCCTGCCAGAACTGTCCGCCGCCGAATTCGATGGCCTGGGCGGCCTGGGCGGCCTGCTCGTCCATGCCCGAAACCAGGCTCTGGTTCCAGACCGCCGCCACCAGGGCGATGGAGATGATCAGGGCGTTGAGCCAGGCGCGGATGCCGGTGCCGATGATATTGCGCAGGGCCAGGCGCAGGGTGATCATGGCTTTGCTCCCTGTCCGGCCCGACCCGGCATGGTCTCGTCCCCGGTCACCCGGCCGTCGACCAAGGTGATCTTGCGGCGCAAATAGCCGATCACTTTTTCATCGTGGGTGGCGAACAGGAATGACGTGCCCAGTTCGCGGTTCAATTTTTCCATGGTCCCGAGTATGTGATGGGAGTTCTCGGCGTCGAGGTTGGCCGTGGGTTCGTCGGCCAGCACCAGCGGCGGCCGCTTGACCATGGCCCGGGCGATGGCCACGCGCTGGCTTTCGCCGCCCGACAGTTGGGATGGGCGCGAGGATGCGCGGTCGGCCAGCCCCATCCAGTCAAGGGCGTCCATGACCATCTTTTTCCGCTGGCCGGTCGGGACCTTGAGCAGCAGCAGCGGAAATTCCACGTTCTCGTACGCCGTGTAGACCGGCAGCAGGTTGAAGGTCTGGAAAATGAAACCGATCGAGCGGTTGCGCAATGCCGCCGCCTCACGGTGCGATAGGGTCTCCACCTTGCTGCCCAGCACGTCGGCGCTACCCGATGTCGGCGTGTCCAAAGAACCGACGATATTCAGAAAGGTGGTCTTGCCCGACCCGCTCGGGCCGACCAGCCCGGTGAATTCGCCTTTGTCGAAGGCCAGGCTGACGTCGTTCAGGGCCGTGACCCGCGCTGATCCCATGGGATAGATCTTCGTCAGGTTTTTTGTCAGGATCAGGTTGCGATTGCCCATTTTTCACCTCCGCCGTTCATTACCGATCAAATGTTCCAGACCGCCATCAGCAGAAAGCCCCGGCCGCTATACGAGTTGTTTCCGGCCCCCCCCGCGTCGGCGACCAGATCCGATCTGGGATTGCAGAATAGCATGGCATGGAACTGCCAGTGGTCATAGGTCCGTTGCCAACGGATGAAATTGTAAGTTTGTTTTTGCCGCCAGTCAAAATAAACCATTGCGCCCAGGCTGTCCAGAAGGCCGAGTGGATAGCGCGTCACGATGGCGGAAAGGGAGATGTCGTTCTCGCGGCCGCCGGTCAGGGTCGTCCCCGCCTGGGAAAAGAAATGTTCGACCAGCAGGTAGAGGCCGTTGCCCAACTTGAACGTATAGTCGACGCCCAGGGCCAGCGCGCGCTGCCAGGGGAAAGCTTCGACCGGATCGTCCTGGTGGATGACGGATGCCTCAAGCCAAAGGCCGATCCCCAGGTCCCATTTGCCGTCCAGGGCGAGGCGCCTTTCCGCCGGTCCGTGGGCCGCGTCGGCACCGGTCGGATCGAGGCGGCGCTGGTGGAAGGTCAGCCCGGCTTCGCCCGAGAGCAAGGGCGCCTGGAAGCGGCCTCCGAATTCCATGGTTCCGGCGGCGGTGGGCCGCGTTTCCCATCCTTTGGTTTTATCGTTGCCGTAAAGGCCCCAGAGCCAGATATTGGCATTGCTTTTAAAATAATAGCGCAACAGCAGTCCATAGACGCCGTCGGTGATCTGCAGTGGGTCGCGCGGATCCAGCGCATCGAACCACATCAAAGGCCTGAAAACGGTCGCCGACCCGAAATTGAGCTTCTGCAGCCCCAGTCGCGCTTCGAAGCGGGAATGAGAGAGACGCAGCCACAGGCGATAGGGTTTGATGCGGCCGGTCACGTCCGCTGCTTTCCATTCCGGGGCCGAGGCGGCGGTCGATGCGTCGAGGGAAAACTCACTGTCGAGTCTCCATTCAGCGCCCAAGGCCTTTTCCAGGGACAGGGCCGGCTGCCAGCGCAGGCTGAGGCGTGGCGTCGGGGGCAAGTCATCGTTCAGGGAAAACCATCCGCTTAGCTGGCTGCTGAGCTCCGTCTCCGTGGCCGGCAGGGGAGCGCTCAGCAAGGCGGACAGCGCCAGGGCCGTGAACAGCGGGCGTAGCTTCATTCTCCGCTCCCAGCGACGTCGGCATGCGCCTGCTGCCACAGCGCCGCGAAGCGCTCCGGGGCCAGCTGCTCGGCGCGCGCCTGCGCGGGAATGGCGGCAACGGCGAAGGCGGCAGTCAATTCGGCCGGACTGTGACGCGGGGACAGGTTGTTCCACAGCGTCTTGCGCCGCTCGGTGAAGCATGTCCGGACGAAGGCGTAGAAGCTTGCCACGTCGGGCAGGGCGGTCGGCAGCGGTTGGGCGGCGATCACGGTCGACACCACCTTCGGCCTGGGAACGAAGGCGTTGGCCGGGACGTCGAAGCAGCGCCGGGCCTGGAACAGCAGCTGGAACAGAACCGACTGGGCGTTGTACTTCTTGCCGCCGCTGGGGGCGAGGAGCTTGTCGATGAAGTCGCGCTGCAGCATCAGCACCGCGGCGGCGATCTTTCCGTGCTGGGCAATGAACCAGTCGAGCAGCGGCTTGGAGATGTGGTAGGGGAGATTGCCGACCATGATCGCCGGTTGGCCGCCGAACAGGGCGGCGGCATCGATCCTCAGGACGTCATCGTTGAGGACCTGCGCCCTGTCCGCGAACCGCTGCCGCAGCTCGGCGGCGAAAAAGCGGTCGACCTCGACCAGGACCAGCCTCCGGCCGGGGAAGCGCTCGAGCAGCAGCCGGCTCAGTGCTCCTTGACCGGGGCCGATCTCCAGCAGCGGCGCGTTCCCCTCCGGCACGAGATCCACGATGCGGCGGGCGACGCGTTCGTCGCGCAGGAAGTTCTGGCCCAGTTT
>JALOLC010000142.1 GCA_025456175.1 Acidobacteriota bacterium
GAGACCGGCTCGGTCCTGCGAACCGTACTCGACCTGCGCCCGAAAGTGTTTTACCTGGGCGAGGCCGGGCTGTTGGACCTGGCTTTCCATCCGGAGTGGCTCAGCAATCGCCAGGTGTTCGTCTCGTACAACGGCTTGAACCCGTCGGGCCGGCTGACCTCGTACCTGTCGCGCTTCCTGACGGCCGGCTCGCCGGCCGTCATCGATCCGGCGACGGAAAAGGTCATCCTGGAGGTCGGCCAGCCGTTCAGCAACCATAACGGCGGGCGCATCGCCTTCGGCCCCGACGGCTACCTGTACTTCGGCCTCGGCGACGGGGGCTCGGGCGGCGACCCGCTGGACCAGGGCCAGGACCGCGGCACGCTGCTGGGCAAGCTGCTGCGCATCGACGTCGACCGCGGCGACCCCTACGCCATCCCGGCCGACAACCCCTTCGCCGCGGGCGGCGGGCGGGCGGAGATCTTCGCCTGGGGTTTTCGCAATCCCTGGCGCTGGAGCTTCGACACGGCCAGCGGCGACCTCTGGGCCGGCGATGTCGGCCAAAACAGCTGGGAGGAGATCGACTTGGTGCGCCTGGGCGGGAACTACGGCTGGCGCATCCGTGAAGGCGCCCATTGCTTCAATCCCAACCCCTGTTCGTCCGAGGGCTTGATCGACCCCGTGAGCGAGTACTCGCACCAGGAAGGGTGTTCGGTCACCGGCGGCTTCGTCTATCACGGCGCGGCCATCCCCGCCCTGAACGGCGTCTACCTGTTTGGCGACTTTTGCAGCGGCGCGATCTGGGGCATCTTCCATGACAGCGACGGCAATCCGCTCCGCCGGCTGCTGGCGGCCAGCGGCCTGAACATCGCGGCCTTCGCCCAAAGCCGGGCCGGCGAGATGTACGCACTTGATTACGGCGGCGTCATCGCCAGGATCGTGCCTGCGGGGGCGGCGTCCTCCCCCGCCTTTCCCGCCCTGCTCAGCCAGACAGGCTTCGTCCGCGCCGGCGCGCCCGGCCAGCCGGCCACCTGCCTGATCCCCTACGACGTGCTCGAACCCTTCTGGTCGGACGGCGCCGAAAAGGAGCGTTTTTTTTATGTTCCCGCTTCGGCCCGGGTCGGCATCGACGGCCAGGGCCACCTGACGTTCCCCATCGGCAGCGTCCTGGTCAAGAATTTCCGGCTGAACGGCCGGCGGATCGAGACCCGGCTGCTGGTCCGGCACCAGGACGGCGAATGGGCCGGCTATACCTATGAATGGAACGAGGCGCAGAGCGACGCCGCCTTGCTCGCCTCGGGAAAGCAGCGGCCGGTCCAGAATCAGACCTGGTACTATCCCAGCCGCGCCCAGTGTCTGCAGTGCCACACCGCCGCCGCCGGCCGCTCGCTGGGAACCGAGATCGGGCAGCTGAACCGCACGCTGCTCTACACCGCCACGGGCCGCAGCGCCAACCAGCTGCTGACCTACGAGCATATCGGCCTCCTGGCCGATCCCCTGCCGGCAGCGGTCGACCAGCTGTCGGCTCTCCCCCGCTCCGGCGACAGCGGGGTCAGCCTCACCGCCCGCGCCAAGTCCTACCTGCACGTCAACTGCGCGAACTGCCATCGCCCCGGGGGCACGGCCCGCGGCGAGATGGACTTGCGCTTCGCCACGGCCTGGCCGGCCATGAACGTCTGCAACGTCGCACCGCTGTTGAACGACCTGGGGATCGCCGACGCCCGCCTCGTGGCCCCGGGCGCTCCCGGCCGCTCGCTCCTGCTGCAGCGGCTGCGGCGGCAGGACGTTTTCCGCATGCCGCCGATCGGCGGCGACCGGCCCGACACCGCCGGCATTCAGCTGCTCGAAAACTGGATCCAGGGGCTGGCCGGCTGCAATTGACGGCTGACCAGCGAAACCTGCAACGATAGCGCGGCCGGGTGGGAGGCCGCGCGCATCCCGCTCTGCTGCTGCGAACGGCTCAGGCCTGGGCGAAGTCGATGAATCCCTTTTCCACGTTGGTGGCGACCAGCCGGACGCGCAGGCGGTCGCCGACCTTGAGTCGCTGGTCGCCGCGCAGGAGCTTGCCTTCCACCGGCGGGTTCTTGATGCGCACCCAGGTCCCCTTCTCCGAGCTGCCGGTGACCAGCGCGGAGAAAACGCTGCCGCGCCTGTCCTGCAGGAGCTCGGCCGCCGCGCTTTTCTTCACCTGCCGCTCCACCTTGTTGGCCGCGTCCTCCTGCCGGGTGCAATGCCGGGCCAGGGACTGCAACTGCGCCAGGGAATAGACGCTCTTCCCCGCCCCGCCCAGCGCGGCCTTCAGCAGGCGCTGGGTCACCAGGTCGGGGTAACGGCGGTTGGGCGCGGTGGAGTGGGCATAATGGTTCAGGGCCAGGCCGAAATGACCTTCGGGGACCCTGCCGCCGGGAAGGACGTGGTACTCGCCGCGGCCGATCAGCTTGATCACGGCCAGCGACAGGTCGGTAAAGGCGTCGGGCTTGGCCAGGCGCGCCTTGCGCAAAAATCCTGACAGGGCCCTGGCATCGGGGTCGGCGGGAAGCCGCGAATGATAGGTGGCGGCCAGCTCGACGATCCGCGGCCAGCGCTCTGGTTCCCGTACCACGCGGCAAAAAACCGGCAGGTTGCGGGCGGCCAGATAGGCGGCGGTGGACTGGTTGGCGGCCACCATCAGCTCCTCGATGATCCTTTCGGCGCGGTTCTGCCGGCGGCTGACGATCCGCCTCACCCGGCCATTGTCGGCCATTTCCACCCGGGTCTCCAACGTCGCGAACTCCAGGGCGCCGGCGGCCATGCGCACCCGGCGCAGAATCCGCGCCAGGCGGTCCTGGATTTCCACCTGCCGGCGCAGCTCCGCATCCTTGGCCAGCGGCTCGGGCGCACAGGCCTTGCCCTCCAGCCAGGCGGCGACGGCGTCGTAGCAAAGCTTGGCCTTGTTCTGCACCAGGGCCGGGAAGATGCGCTTGCGGGCGATCTCTCCGTCGGCGGCAATGCGCATTTCCACCACCATGACGCGGCGGCTTTTCCCCGTCCGCAGCGAGGTCAGGTCGAAGGATAGCCTTTCGGGGAGCATGGGGAAATTCTTCACGCCGGTGTAAACCGAGGTGGTGTTGACGCCGGCCGCCCGATCGATGGCGGAACCGACGCCGACATAGGCGTCGACGTCGGCGATGGCGACCAGCAGCCGGTATTCCTGGCCCTCCAGGAACACGGCTTCCAGCTGGTCCAGGTCCAGGGAATCGTCATTGTCGATGGAGGTCCAGGGCAGGTGGCGCAGGTCGGTCATTCCAAAGGGTTTTTCCGGCCCGGAGCCCAGGTCGCGGCAGCGATCGGCCTGCTGCCGGGCCGCCACCGGGAAATCGGCGCTCAGGCCGTACTCGCCCATCGCCCGCCGGGCGATGGCTTCAAGATCGGGAGACGCGCTGGGCCTCTGGGTCAGCTTCTTCTTTCTCATGGGCGGATCCGGCACTCCAAAGTGAAATGAAAAATCGACTGTAACCGATTCTCCACGCCTATGCAAGCGCCCACCCTTTCCTATCTCTTCCTTGTTCTTTTTTAAACCCATTCACGATCCAGGTGCCCCTTTTTTTGTAAGGAAAGAGGGTGTGCGGGCGACATATGGGATGGAAGCGGCCGCTGCCGGCCGCTGCTCCAAAGGAGGAAACATGAAAGAGAATACAAAAACACTGCTGACGTTGGCGGGAGTGACGGCGCTGCTGGCCTTCGCCGCCCTGGTCTATCACCTGTACCCCGGGATCATCGCCGCGACGGGACTGGATGGCCATGACCTGGGCGGAGGAGTCCAAGCAGCAGCCCATGGCGGAGCGGGCGCGCCTGGCGCTCGGAGTTTCCATCGCGCTGGGGCTGTTGCTGGGGCTGGCTGTGTTTTTCATTTCCTGAGCCCGGGGCTTCCGGCGCGGCAGGCGGCGGCGTAGAATAGGGGCATGGACGAAAACGCGGACAAGCAAAGGGAGGAGGCCTACCTGGGCCTCCTGGCCCAACACGGCCGCATCGCCCCGGCCGTGGCCCGGCTCTACACGCCGCCGGGCGAGGACGCCGCCGACCTGGAGCAGGAGATCCGCCTGCAGTGGTGGCGCTCGCTGGCCGGCTTTGCCGGCCGCGCCAAGGCCAGCACCTGGATGTACCAGGTGGCGCTGCACACCGCCCTGACCTTTCTGCGCCGGCGCCGCAGGCGCCTGCGCCCGGAATCGTTGGAACATGCGGGGAACGTGGCCGACCCCTTCCCCCATGCCGGCGGCCGCGAGGACCGGCGCCGCTCGGCGCTGCACGGGGCGCTGGCGCGGCTCGAGCCCGGAGAGCGGGCCCTGGCCTACCTGTGGCTGGAAGAGTGCAGCCACGAGGAGATCGCCGCGGTCAGCGGCATCAGCGCCAACGCCGTGGGCGTGCGACTGCACCGCATCAGGAAGCGGCTGAAGGAGATGCTGGGGACCGGTGAGGAGGAACGATGAACCCGCAACGGGACGAACTGCAGGAACTGTGGCGGAAAGAGAGCACCGACATTGGTGTGGGAGCGAAAGGCCCCTTGCCAAAGGGCGAGGCCGCCGGGCGGGCCGAGGCGTCGCGGCTGCGCCGCAGCGTCCGCCGCGACGGCTGGCTGAAGATCGGCGCCCTGCTTTTCCTGGGGGCCGCCCTGCCGCTGTTCGCCGGCCGGTTCAGCGCCGCGGCCTGGGGAGTGCTCGGCTTCTCGCTGCTGGCCGTGGTGCTGGGGATCTTCCAGGTGGCATGGAGCAGTAGCTGGCGCCAGGAAAGCGCCTCTCTCCCGCTCGCCGCGAGCCTGGCCGCCGACCTGGAGGTCTGGCGCCGGCGCCGGCCGGCTCTGGCCGTGCTGCTGGGCGCCACCCCGGCGCTGGCCTGGCAGGTCTACCAGCTGGCCTACCTGGCCCTGAACCCGGGGCGCTCCGGGCGCCTGGTGAATCTGCTTTTTTTGACGGCCGGCGGACCCCTGCTCTGGCTGCTGGCCACGTGGCGGCAATGGGCGCGCCTCGAGGCCTGGCTGCTGCAGGTCGAGGGGGCGCTGGCGGCGTTCGACGAGAACGCAGCGGCGAATTATCTCCTGGCCCGCAGGCGCGCCACCAAGCGCACGGTGCTCATCGCGGCCCTGCTGCTGGCCCTGCTGCTGACCGGCACGCTGCTTTACTGGCTGGCGAAATGAGCGAACTGTAAGGCGGTTCGGGGCCGAAGGTCAAAACGTTTTTAAAAAGGTAATAAAAAAACGGGGCCGGCGCCCGGGGAAATGCCTCCGGTGCGCGGCCCCGGAAAAAATCAAAAAAAACCTAGGCGGCCTTCTTGGGCTTGCGCACGTAAGCCAGCCAGTACAGGGTGGCGACGAAGAAGCCGCCGCCGACGATGTTGCCCAGCGTGACCGGGATCAGGTTCTTGACCGCGAAACCGTACCAGCTGACGTTGGCCAGCTTCTCCGGCGAGAGGCCGGCGGCAGTGGCTGCGGCGACGACTTCGTTCACCCCTTTGAGCAGGATGCCAATGGGGATGAGGTACATGTTGGCGATGCTGTGCTCGAAGCCCGAGGCGATGAAGGCCATGATCGGGAAGAAGATGGCGAAAACTTTGCCGATGGTGTTGCGCGAGGTCAGCGCCATCCATACCGCCAGGCAGACCAGCCAGTTGCAGAGGATGCCGCGGAAGAAAGCCGGGCCGAAATCAAGGCTGGCCTTGGCGGCGGCCGTTTTCAGGGCCGAGGCGCCGACGGCGACGTTGCCGCCTTCCAGCAGCCCGCTGCCGAACATGATGTAGACCATCAGCATCGAGCCGATGAAGTTGGCCAGGTAGACGATCGACCAGTTGTAGAGCAGGCCGCTGAACTTGGCCTTGCCGTCCAGCACCGACATGGTGATCATGGTATTGCCGGTGAACAGCTCCGCCCCGGCGATGACCACCAGCATCAGGCCGACGGAAAAGACGGCGCCCTTGATGAAGGCGGCCAGGCCGACGCCCACGAACTGGGCGGCATCGTGACCGACGATGTTGGACAGCTCGCCGCCGAAGCCGATGTAGGCGCCGGCGAGGATGCCCAGCACCAGCAGCTTCAGGGGGGTGTTGGTCGTTTTCTTCACGCAGATGTTCTCGTTCAGGTCCGCGGCCACCACGGCCGGACCCTTGCAGTCGTACTCCATTGTTCCTCCTCTTTTTATTTGGATAATTTCTCGATCTGGCAGGCCGCCACCTTGAACTCGGGGATCTTGGCGATGGGGTCGAAGGCATCGTTGGTCAGCATGTTGGCCGCCGCTTCGGCGAAGTGGAAGGTGATGAACACCGACCCCTCGTCGACGCGCGGGCTCTCGCGCGCCTCGATCTCGATCGCGCCGCGCCGCGACGACACCTTGACCTGCTCGCGGTCGGCGATGCCCAGCCGCTTCATGTCCGCGAAGTGCATCTCCATGAATGGCCCGGGGACGTACTGCGGCAAGGCCTCGGTGCGCCGGCTCATGCTGCCGGTGTGGTAGTGGTAGAGCAGCCGCCCGGTGGAGAGCAGGAAGGGATACTTGGCGTCGGGCCACTCGGCCGGCGGGATGTAGTCGATGGCGAAGAACTTGCCCAGGCCGCGGGTGAACTTGTCGCGGTGCAGGAACTGGGTCCCCGGGTGCTCGGGGTTGGGGCAGGGCCACTGCAGCTTCTCGCCGTTCATCAGGCGCTTGTAGGTAATGCCGGCGTACTGCGGTACCAGCTTGTTGATCTCGGCGACGATGTCCTCCAGGCTATGGAAGCCAAGGGGAAATCCCATGCGCTGGCTTACTGCACAGAGGATCTCCCAGTCGAC
>JALOLC010000143.1 GCA_025456175.1 Acidobacteriota bacterium
GCGCCGCGGCCGAGGGCGAAGGCCCCGTCCAGGTTGGCCCGGCGCTGGGCCTGCGTCAGCCCCACCTGGGGCGGAGTGCTCTTTTTCTTCACCAGCAGGTCGGGCCGGAACGGGACATGGAGGCGGTGGGCCAGCGCCTGGCCCGCGGCGCGCAGCGGCTGAAAATCGCGGCGGCGCCGGCGGTCGCCGGGCACGGGCACCACGGCGTCATAAGGGCCGGGAAGCTCACGAGCGATGATCTCCAGGTATAGGCCGGCCAGCAGGTGCTTCAGCGGCTCGATCTCCCCGTATTTGAAGAGGATGATCGTTTCGCGCAGCGTCCCCTCGTAGGCGGCGTAGGAGCGGTGGCGCCCGAAGGGGGGCGGCTCGAGCAGGCAGGAGCCGCAATCGGCCATGCCGTCGGGGATGAACTTGCCGCAGACGCGGCAGCGGTTCTCCGCCGCCGGCCGGATATTCTGCCGGCAGCCTTGGCACAGCACGCTCTCCTCATGGCGGACAAGGTCGCAGCCGCAGATTCGGCAATGCGGCCGGAACAGCCCCGAGCGGACGAGCTGCAGCAGCAGGCCGCCGGCGCGATGGATCGATTGTTTCAAGTGCACGCCCTTGCCTTCCTCACTACACTCCCCGGCTGAGGATGGTTTTGCCCCCTTGACCGGACAGGGGCATCATAGTGCTTCGGCCCGGCGCTTGCAAGCTTCGGCCAGCGGGGTTCTTGGCGTCGGCGCGGGGATTGTGATAGAATTTTCCTGTATTGCCTATCTCCAGGAGGGAAGGTCATGCCCAAGAGCGCCTATGAACAGGCAGGAGTCAGCATCGACCGCGGCAACCAAGCCGTCGAGCGCATCAAGTCCATGGTCAAGAAGATGGGGGTGCAGGAGATCGGCAAATTCGGCGGCTTCTTCCCCCTCAAGGGCAACCTCAGGCATCCGATCCTGGTCTCCTCGGCCGACGGCGTCGGCACCAAGCTCAAGCTCGCCTTCCTCATGGGCGTGCACGATACGGTCGGCCGCGACCTGGTCAACCACTGCGTCAACGACATCCTGGTCTACGGCGCCAAGCCCCTCTTCTTCCTCGACTACCTGGCCTCGGGGCGGGTCGAACCCAAGGTCGTCGGCGAGGTTGTCTCCGGCGTGCTCGACGGCTGCCTGGAGAACGAGACGGTCCTGCTGGGCGGCGAGACCGCCGAGATGCCCGGTTTCTACCGGGATGGCGAGTACGACATCGCCGGCTTCATCGTCGGCATCGTGGGCAAGGCGAACGTGGTCGACGGCAAGGCGATCCGCCGCGGCGACCTGCTGGTCGGCCTGCCGTCGAGCGGCCTGCATACCAACGGCTACTCCCTGGCCCGGCACATCGTCTTCGAGAAGCTGCACCTGAAGGTAAGCAGCAAGGTGAGCGAGCTGGAGCTCAGCGTCGGCGAGGAGCTGCTGCGCGTCCACCGCTCCTACCTGAAGCCGGTCAAGCCCCTGCTCGAGCAAGGGCTGCTCAAGGGCATGGCGCACATCACCGGCGGCGGCCTGCTGGAGAATGTTCCGCGCATCCTGCCCGAGGCTGTTTCCGTTGCCATCGAAAAGACATGGCCGGTGCCGCCGCTGTTCCAGTTCCTGGTCCAGGCCGGCAGCGTCTCCGAGGCCGAGCGCTACCGCGTGTTCAACATGGGCATCGGCATGGTGCTGGTCATCGACCCGAAAAAGCTGAGCCGCGTCGAGGCGGCGCTGGAAAAGGCCGGGGAGGAACATTTCCTGATCGGGCAGGTGACCGAGAACAGGGGCCGGGAGCGGGTGCGCATCGGATAGCGTCCGCCCCGGGGTTTCATTTACTTTGAACGGCGAGTGTGCTATACCATCCTTGACCTCCGAGTCGACTGGGCTAAACCCCCTTGGGCGCATGTCCTAAGACCGGCAGGGCATGGCTGGAAACGGCCATGCCTCCCGAACTCGGAAAGGAGGAGCCGATAAAAAAACTCACCTTGTTCCTCTCTTTCGTTTTCCTGACCGTTTTCTTCGCCCCGCTGCTGCGGGCCAAGGAGACCCTGACGCTGGCTTCGACCACGTCGACTCTTGACTCGGGCCTGTTCGAAGCCCTGATCCCCCCGTTCGAGAAGAAGTTCTCCTGCACGGTCAAGGTCATCGCCGTGGGCACCGGCCAGGCCATGCGCCTGGCCCGCGACGGCAACGCCGATGTCCTGCTGGTCCACGACCGCGAGGCCGAGGAGAAGTTCGTCGCCGACGGCTTCGGCCTGGAGCGCCTCGACGTGATGCACAACGACTTCGTGCTGGTCGGGCCTGCCGCTGATCCGGCCAGGGTCGGCGGCCAGAAGGCCGCCGCGGCCTTCCAGAGGATCGCCGCCGCGGCCGCGCCGTTCGCTTCACGCGGAGACGATTCGGGAACGCACAAGAAGGAACTCAAACTCTGGCGGGCGGCGGGCGTCACCCCCGGCGGTGCCTGGTACCTGGAGAGCGGTACGGGCATGGAGGCGACGCTGCGCATCGCCGCCGAGAAGGGCGCCTACTGCCTGGTCGACCGCGCCACCTGGCTGGCCCACCAGAAGGAGATCGACGCCCTGGCCATCCTGGCCCAGGGCGATGACCAGCTGTTCAACCCCTACTCGGTGGTCGTCGTTTCGCCGGCGAAGTTCCCCTGGCTGAACGCCCGGCTGGCCGCCCGCTTCGCCGAGTTCATCCGCTCGGTCGAGGGCCAGGCCATTATCCGCGCCTTCGGCAGGGAGCGCTTCGGCGCCCCCCTCTTTTTCCCCGATGTCGTCCGCTGAACGAATGCCAAGGGAGCGCGGCAACCGCCGGACCGCGAGGTAGACGAATCATGGACTACATCCTGGACGGCCTGCGTCAGGGAGTGGCGCTGCTGCTGCCCCCCGGGCGCGAGATCCTGGAGATCATCGCCCTGTCGCTGGCCGTTTCCGGCGCGGCGACCATGCTGGCCGCGCTGGCGGCGATCCCCGCCGCCCTGTTCCTCGCCCTCAAGGAGTTTCGCCTCAAGCGCCTGCTGATCGGCCTGGTCAATACCGCCATGGCTGTGCCGGCCGTGCTCATCGGCCTGGTGGTCTACGGGCTGGTCAGCCGGCGCGGTCCGCTGGGATCCCTGGGGCTGCTGTTCACCCCCGGCGCCATGGTCCTGGCCCAGGCGCTGCTGGCTTTCCCGCTCATGACGGCCCTGGCGCTGGCGGCGCTGCAGGGGGTGGCGCGCGAGGCCCGCGACCTGGCCCTGTCGCTGGGCGCCGACCGTCGCCAGCTGGCCGTTGCCGTCATCCGCCAGGGGCGCTTTGCCTTCCTGACCGCCATCATCGCCGGCTTTTCCCGGGTGATCGGCGAGACCGGCATGACCTTGATGGTCGGCGGCAACATCAAGGGCCAGACGCGGGTGCTGACCACGGCCATCTCCCTGGAGACCATGAAAGGCAACTTCGAAGTCGGAATCGCCCTGGGCATCGTGCTGCTGCTGGCCGCCCTGGCCATCAACGTCGCCCTGCAGGCGGCGCAGGGGAAATGATGGAGATCCGCGTCGTTGGCCTGGGGCGGGTCGCCAGCGGCAAGAGCATCCTGGACGGGATCGACCTGGAATTCGTCCCGGGTGCGGTCAACGTCATCCTCGGCCCCAACGGGGCGGGCAAGTCGACGCTGCTGCGGCTGCTGGGCCTGCTCGACCGGCCGCAGCGGGGCGAGATTTTCTATGACGGCCGCAGGCTGAGCTCCATGGCCCGCTGCGAGCGCACGCGCCTGCGCCGGCGCTGCGGCTTTGTTTTCCAGTCGCCGCTGCTG
>JALOLC010000045.1 GCA_025456175.1 Acidobacteriota bacterium
CAGGTCAAGGAAGTGCTGCAGCGCTACAAGGACCTGCAGGACATCATCGCCATCCTGGGCATGGAGGAGCTGTCCGACGAGGACAAGGTCATCGTCGCCAGGGCGCGCAAGATCCAGAAATTCCTTTCGCAGCCGTTCTTCGTGGCCACCCCCTTCACCGGGCTGGAGGGCAAGTACGTGGATCTGGCCGTGACCATCCGCAGCTTCAAGGAGTTGGTCGAAGGCCGCTACGACGCCCTGCCCGAGCAGGCCTTCTACATGTGCGGCGGCATCGAGGACGCGGTGGCCAACGCCAAAAAGCTGGGCTTCTGATGCCCGGGACCATCGAACTGGAGATCATCACCTCGCGCGAGGTAGTCCTGCGCGCCGAGATCCAGGACCTCTACATCCCCGCCTTCCTGGGCGAGGCCGGGGTCCTGTCGCACCACCTGCCCTACCTCACGCTGCTGAAGTCCGGCGAGATCTCCTATCTCGACGCCTCCGGTACGCGCCATTTCCTATACAGCGGCGAGGGCTTCCTCGAGGTGCGCGACGACCGCGTTGCCTTGATCATCGACGACTTCGAGCGCGGCGAGGACCTGCGGCCGGAGGACCTGCGGAACAAGCTGCTGGAAGCGGAAGCGCGCATCCAGTCGTCTTTCAAGGGCGCCATTTCTCCCGACGAGCTGCAGGTGCAACTGGCCCTGCAGCGCGAGCTGCAGCTGAAACTCGCCATCTGCAAAAAAATGAAGAGCCAGTGAGCGGACGCCTGTCTGGGTCGGGATTTCTCCCCCTGAGGCGTGTTTTTTACCGCTGGAAACATCCAAATCATTGACTTTTCGCAGAAAATCGGATATAAATTACTTTCCAAATCTGCTTAAAAAAATCATATTATTCCGCAGGAGTTAGCATGAATCTGGAGAATTTATTCATTCTGGCGCCGCTGGGCTCCATTATAGCCCTGGCCTTCGCCTTTTATTTCTTCCGCTACATGAAAAAGCAGGACCCGGGCACGGCCGACATGCAGCGCATCGCCGGCTACGTGCAGAAGGGGGCCATGGTCTATCTCAAGCGGCAGTACAAGGTCGTGGCCTTCGTCTTCATGATCATCTTCGTCCTCTTCTCCTTCATGGCCTTCGTGCTGCACACCCAGAACCCCTGGGTGCCCTTCGCCTTCATCACTGGCGGCTTCTTTTCCGGTTTGGCCGGCTTCCTGGGCATGCGCACCGCCACCCATGCCTCCAACCGCACCACGGCCGGCGCCAAGCACTCGCTGAACAAGGGGCTGCAGATCGCCTTCCGCTCGGGCGCCGTCATGGGGCTGGTGGTTGTCGGCCTGGCCCTGCTCGACATCTCGCTGTGGTTCATCATCCTGCGCCACTTCATCCCCGAGGGCGTCAGCCAGCTGTCGATCATCACCACCACCATGCTCACCTTCGGCATGGGCGCCTCGACCCAGGCGCTCTTCGCCCGCGTCGGCGGCGGCATCTTCACCAAGTCGGCCGATGTCGGCGCCGACCTGGTCGGCAAGGTCGAAGCCGGCATCCCCGAGGACGACCCGCGCAACCCGGCGACCATCGCCGACAACGTCGGCGACAATGTCGGCGACGTGGCCGGCATGGGCGCCGATCTCTATGAATCGTACGCCGGTTCCATCCTTTCCACCACCGTGCTGGGTGTCGCCGCCGGTTACGGCCTGGGCGGCGTCCTGGCGCCGATGGTCATCGCCGGCGTCGGCGTGATTTTCTCGGTCCTGGGCGTATTTTTGGTGCGCTCGGGCGAGAAGGCCTCGCAGAAGGTGCTTCTGAAGGCGCTGGCCCGCGGCATCAACGCCAGCACCTTCCTGACCCTGGTCGCCTCTTTCTTCATCCTGTTCATGTTCAAGGGATCATTCCAGGGGCGGCACGTAGGCATCTTCCTCTCGGTCATCACCGGCCTGATCGCCGGCTGGGTGATCGGCAAGATCACCGAATACTACACGTCGCAGGACTACAAGCCGACGCAGTTCGTCGCCGACCAGTCCAAGACCGGCCCGGCCACGGTGATCATCGCCGGCATCGCCACCGGCATGCAGTCCACCGGCCTGCCGGTGCTGGTCATCGCCCTGGCCGTCATCATCAGCTACGCCCTCAGCGGCGGCTTCAGCGCCAGCGCCAACGCCATCAACCTCGGCCTCTACGGCATCAGCTTCGCTTCGGTGGGCATGCTCTCCACCCTCGGCATCACCCTGGCCACCGACGCCTACGGCCCCATCGCCGACAACGCCGGCGGCAACGCCGAGATGACCGGCCAGGATCCCGATGTTCGCAAGCGCACCGACGCTCTGGACGCTTTGGGCAACACCACCGCCGCCACCGGCAAGGGCTTCGCCATCGGCTCGGCCGCGCTGACCGCCATGGCGCTGCTGGCCGCCTATATCGAGGAGATCAAAATTGGTTTCCAGCATATCGGGCAGAAATTCATCACCATCAGCGGCGAGGTAAAAGCCATCCAGGACACCTATATCGGCGACTGGATCACCTATTATAACTTGACCATATTCAACCCCAAAGTGCTGGCCGGGCTGTTTGTCGGCGCCATGTTGGTCTTTGTCTTCTGCGCCATGACCATGAAATCGGTCGGCCGCGCCGCCGGCAAGATGGTCGAGGAAGTACGGCGCCAGTTCCGCGAAATCGCCGGCATCATGGAGGGCAAGGCCGAGCCCGACTACGCCAGCTGCGTCGAGATCAGCACCCGCGCCGCCCAGCGCGAAATGATCATTCCGTCGCTGACCGCCATTGTCGCTCCCGTGGCCATGGGGTTGGTTTTCGGCGTGGCCGGAGTGATCGGCCTTCTGGCCGGCGGCCTGACCACAGGCTTTGTCGTTGCCGTGTTCCTGAACAACGCCGGCGGCACCTGGGACAACGCCAAGAAATACATCGAGGAAGGCCACCTGGGCGGCAAGAAGCTCGCCGACGGCAGCCGCAACCCCAACCATGGCGCCGCGGTCATCGGCGACACGGTGGGCGACCCATTCAAGGACACCTCGGGTCCCTCGCTGAACATCCTGATCAAGCTGATGTCCATGGTCTCGGTGGTCTTCGCCGGCCTGATCGTCAAGTACGGCGACCTCCTGCAGCGGCTCATCGACAGGTTTATCCGCTAGCTCCTTTCCCTGGGGAGGCGGCCCCGCGGTGCGGCCGCGATCACCGCGTCAGCGCGTTTCCAGGCTGAAGGAAACGGTGACCGTGAAGCTCACCGGCCTGGGGATGCCGTTGACCAGGTACGGTTCGTAGAGCCACTCCCGGACCGCTTCCAGGGCAGCCCCGCTGAGCAGGGCATGGCCGCTGACGACGCGGGCCTGCCGCACCCGGCCGTAGATGTCGGTGACCGCCGCGATCACGACCGCGCCCGCAACGCGGGCGGCGAGGGCCACCGGTGGATAGGCGGGATTCACCCGCTTGATCAGTCGCGGCGGCCGGATTGTCATCATGGCCGTTGCCGGGGGCTTGACCTCGCCGGGAATGATCTCCTCGCCAATGATCCAGGGCTTCGTCCCATCCCCTGTCCCGCCATCCACCCCGGGGCCGCCCGGGTCAGCCGGCAGCAATTCAGCAGGGTTTTCATCGACGATCTCCGTGGGAATCTCGACCGGGGCCAGGAATCCGCGCGGCCTGGCCGCGAAGGTCGGATTCTTCGGCCCCTTCTCGATGCCCGCGGGTCCGGCCGCAGGCTTCCCCGAACGAGCTGGGCCGGGCGGCACGCCGGGCACGATCGGCGCAGAAATCAGGGCGGCATCCATGACCTTGAAGCCGGGCAGCCGGGCCTCGGCGCGCAGCAGCGGCACCACGATGATGGCGGCCACTGCAGCGGCGTGGACGGTCAGGGACAGGAACAGGGTCAGCGTCTTGCGCAGGCGGCGCCGGCGCGAACCGTCGCCGGCAAGCAGTGTCTCGAACATGGTTCACCTCCTTTTCGTTCCGTCGCCTTGATGTGACGGATGCGCACGGCAAAATTCCAGGCGGGTGAGCGAGAAGAGACAGTCCCTGCGTGCTGTGAAGAGCACCGCCGCGACCTCGCCACCTGATTTTTATTTCTGACAAGTTGAAAAATAACTATATTGGTAGCACTATAGTTAAACCAGGAGAAAACACCTGATGAATCGACGTGCTTTCATGCAGACGCTTATGACCGGATTGTCTTTTCTTCCCGCCTGCCGCATCCGCCAGGATTCCGCCGATGAGGAACCACAGCCGCCCAAGCCGCCGCCGGCGGATGCCGCCAGCAAGATTTTTTGGGTCAAGCATGTCCCCGACCAACCCTTCGCCAACGGGAGCACGAATCACCATGCCGGGATCGACGCGCTGCTGGCGTTGATGGGCCGCAATGAATTGTCGTTTTACAAGCGGAAGAACTCCTTCGTCCAGTCCGAGGCCTACGGACTGATCGCTGCCGATGACGTGGTGCTGATCAAGGTGAACGCCCAGTGGAAGCACCGCGGCTGCACCAACTCCGACCTGGTGCGCGGCCTGATCCAGTGTATCCTGGAGCACCCGGACGGATTCAGCGGCGAGGTGGTGATCGTCGAGAACGGGCAGGGACGCGGCAGCCTGAACTGCGACACCTGGCTGAGCTACGGCGGCGATCGCAGCGTCCAGGCCAATGCCAACGACCCGAGCCATTCCTTTCTTTATCTTGTCCAGGAGGTCTTCAGGGATCGACCGGTATCCGCCCGCCTCCTCGATCCCCTCTGCCACGTCTTCATCGATCCCCAGGACCATGTCACCGAGGGCTTCCGCAGGTACGAGAACGTTTCCTATCCCTGCTTCACGACCGCGCGCGGCCGGCGCGTCGAATTGCGCGAAGGCATTTGGAACGGCAGCGCCCACCAGCAGAATGTAAAGCTGATCAACGTCCCGGTGCTTAAACACCACGACGTGAATGGCTCGGAGATCACGGCCGCGCTCAAGCATTTCTACGGGCTGGTCTCGATGAGCGACGGCTACATCGGTGAGCGGCACTACCTGCGCCTGGGGGAGACGTGCGGCAAGATGGTCGCATCCGTGCGCGCCCCCGCCCTACATGTCGTCGACGCCATCTGGGTCTCTCACAAGTCGCTTACGGGCTATCCGGCCGAAATGACCTTCCGCGCCAACCAGGTTCTGGCCAGTCAGGATCCCGTGGCGCTGGATCATTGGGCGGCCAAGCACGTGCTCTATCCCCACGACAACAACGGCCGCCACCACCCCGATTTCGCCGGCATCGCGGCCTGGCTCGAGGAGGCGCGCGATACGATCAACCACCGCGGCGGCATCTTTGATCCCGGCCAGGGGATCCGTGTGGGCAACGTCACTCGGGATGAAGCCGCCATGCAGATCTTCGAGAGCTTGCTGGGCTGAAATCCCGGCTGCCCGGAGAAAGCCGCGGTCCTATTTCTGCAGGCTGATTTCCAGTTCGAACTTCTCCTGCTTGGGGACAACGATCTCCTGGCTGTAGGTGGCGTATCCCGGCTTGAAGGCGGTAATGGCGTATTTGCCGGGGGGCAGGCGCAGGAAAATCGTCTTCCTCTCGGCGGTGGCCAGGCCCCAGAAGCGGTTGTCGATGTAGACGGCCGTCTCCTCGGGGGTGACGGTCAAGGCCACCTGGGCGAGGAAGCGCGTCTCCGCTGGAGCGGGCTTTTCGGTCGGCTGCGGCGGCAGGGGCTCGCTTTTCGCCTCGTAGGCCTGGCGCTCCTCGGGAGCTTCGGAAGCAGCGCCATCCTCACCGACGCCTTCCGCCTCCAGGATCACCTTCAAGGTGATGTTGCGGCTGGGGTGGTCGCGCAGGTCGACGGCTTGCTCGCGGAATCCCTTTTTTCTGAAAACGAGCTCGTTCTGCCGCGAGGCCAGGCGCAGGGCGAGATCGGCCGAGGCATACTCGTAGGCGGCGCCGATGAAGCGGCCGTTGAGCAGGACATCGGCATCATCGGGTACGACGCGCATGACCACGCGCACCCCGTCGTAGTCGTCCAGCACCTCCCAGGGCACGTGGATGGAGCAGGCGGCGAGAGCGCCGGCAAGAAAAAGGACCACGGACATTCGGCGTGTGTTTTTCATTCACAAATAGTAGCATAAAAGCAGCGGGCCGTCATTTCCGGACGTCCCGTTCCCGCCGGTTGCCTCGGAGAACGAAAAATGCTACAGTTTACCCTGCGATGAAAGCCAACAACGTGCGCTGCCTCGTTGCCATCCTGGCGCTGGCCGCCTGCAGCCCGCTCTCCGCCCAGGAGAAGCGCGAAGACCCGGTCGTCTACGCCGACCAAAAAACCATCGGCGAGGACGCGCTGCGGGCCGCGGGGCACGTGGAGGTCCTCTGGCAGGACTACGTCATTTTCGCCGACGCCATCGACTTCAACCTCAAGACCCGCGAGCTGTTTGCCGAGGGGCGGGTGACCATGGCCAGCGGAGAAATGACGCTGAGCGGCGAGAAGCTCGTCTTCAACCTGAAGACGCAGCAGGGCGAGCTGCTGGACACCTACGGCCTGATGAGCCCGGTCATCCGCTATGAGACCGAGCGCCTGCGCCAGACCGACCGCGACACCCTGACCTTCGAGAGCTTGGAGCTGTCCTCCTGCGCCCAGATCCTGCCGCGCTGGAGCATCCGCAGCCGCAAGGGGAAGGTCAAGAAAGAGAAGTACATCGCGAT
Organism: Acidobacteriota bacterium; assembly: GCA_025456175.1. Lineage (GTDB taxonomy): Bacteria > Acidobacteriota > Aminicenantia > UBA2199 > UBA2199 > UBA2199. Next base: position 6,643 of record JALOLC010000045.1, read on the forward strand.
GCACGACGCCGTCCTGCGCATCAAGAAACTGCCGATCTTTTACCTGCCCTATCTGCGCTACCCGCTGAAGAAGGACGGCCGGGCCAGCGGGCTGCTGTTTCCCGGCATCGGCAATTCCAGCCTGCGCGGTTTTTTCCTGCAGAACGCCTTTTTCTGGGCCATCAAGCCCAACGTGGACATGACCTTCGGTTTCGACTATTTCTCCAAGCTGGGGCTGGGGTTCAGCGACGAGCTGCGCTATTTGTTCCGCCATGCCAGCGGCTCGGCCCGCTTTTATCTCTTCAACTACCGCAAGAACAACGGCATTTACAACGATTCCAAGAGCGACTATCACATCGAGGCCAACCACAAGCAGGCGCTGCCGTTCTTGCATTCCACCCTGGTACTGAACATCGACCGCCAGAGCCGCCCCGATTTCCTGCGTCTTTTGGACAACAGTTTCGACCGGGCCCTGATCACCAGTTTCAAGACATCGCTCTCCCTGACCTCGACGTTCGCCAACATCAACGCCGAACTCAGCGCGTCGCGCTGGGAAACGTACTATATCCAGTTCAACAGCTCCAACGTCCTGGAATACGTGCCCTCTCTCTCTTTCAACCTCAACCAGCAGAAGCTGGGAAAACTGCCCGGCTATCTTTCCCTGGGCATCGATTTCCAGAGCGTGCGCCGCAGCGGTGTGACCTACGAGGAAGAACCCGAGTTCGAGCGGGATGTCCTGTCCCGGCGCCTGTCCATCGTCCCCTCCTTCCAGCTGCCCCTGCTGAAGGCGTCCTGGCTGAACGCTTCGCTTGACTTGAGTTCCAAGAACGTCGTCTACGGCAACAGCCGGGACCCCGAGACCGGCGATGTGGTCGACAAGGCGCTGGTCGTGGGCTACCACCAGGCCAGCCTGACCGTGCAGGGGCCGACCTTCTCCCGCATCTACACCACGGGCCAATCCCGGCTCAAGCATGTGATCGAGCCTGAGTTCTCCATCCGCTACGTCGCCCAGGATGACCAGCGCGACCGCCTGATCACCGTAGACTATTTCGATTATCCCGGCTATTCCTACGCCGGCTTCTCGCTCACCTCGCGGCTGCTGGCCAAATCCGGAAGCGGCGGGGGCTCGCCCAGGGAAATCCTCAGCCATTCCATCTCGCAGGAATTCTACTTCGATGCCGCCGAGGCCAACCTGTTCCGCCGCATCAACGGCGAGTACCCGCGGTTTTCCGAGTTGAGCAACCGGCTGCGCGTCCAGCCCGTAGCCGACATGAGCTTCGACGCCACGCTGGCCTACAACTATTTCATCCGCGCTTTCACGCGCCTGAACCTGAGCGCCTCCTATGAGCGGCCCGGGGCGCCGCTGAGCGGCTCGCTCTCGTTCAACATCTACCGCAATCCCTATGCCGGGATTGACTACGTGTTCAACCGCACCGTCCTCGGCATGAACGGCAAACTGGACTTCCCGAACTTTCCGGTCAAGCTGCGCAGCAGCATCGACTATGATTTCACGGCCAGGGAGTTCCGCTACGGCGCGCTCAGCGCCTCCTTCGACTACCAGTGCCTGGTTTTCACCACGGAATTCAAGGTCTTCTCCTACCTGGGCCGTTCCGAGACCCAATTCCGCTTCGGCGTTTCCCTGGGCAACCTGGGCATGGTCGGGGACTTTTTCGGCGGCAAGTGAGCCGGGCCCCGGGGCGCGCGAGAATGTTCCGGAGGGAAACATGAAGTTCGGGCAAACGGCTGTGGATGTGCGCAAGGCCGGAAAACGGGCGCCGGCGGCGGGGACGCCATGAGCCGGATCCTGGTCACCGGCTGCTCGGGTTTTTTGGCCTCGCACCTGCTCAGGCTCCTGCTGCGGGAGGAGCGGAACAAGGTCTTCGGCATCACCGAGGTTCCCGGTTTCATCTACCCCGACGTCGAGGTGTTCCAGGTCGACATCCGCCGCCGCGACGACATCGCCCAAATGCTGGAGATCATCCGCCCCGATATCACCTTCCATCTGGCGGCGGTGACCAACGTCGGCTTCGCCTGGAAGAATCCCGAGCTGACCTACGAGGTCAACTTCATGGGCACGTCCCACCTGCTGGAGGCGCTGCAGGCCACGGCGCCCGACTCGCGCCTGCTGCTGATGAGTTCGGCCGAGGTGTACCAGGCGAGCAGCGGCGATCCCATCCGTGAGTCGAGCCCCACCGCCTGCCAGAACCCCTATGCCCTCTCGAAGATGGCCATGGAGATGCTGGGGGACCTGTACTGGCGGGTGTTCGGCATGAAGGCCTTCAAGTTACGCGCCTTCAATTTCACCGGCCCGGGGCAGGACAGCACGTTCGTGGCCTCGGACTTCGCCAGCCAGATCGCCCGCATCGAAAGGGGCGAGCTGCCGCCCGTCATCCGCGTGGGCAACCTGGATGCCGTGCGCGACTTCTCCGACGTGCGCGACGTGGCGCGCTATGTCCAAGTCATCGGTGCCAGGGGGGAGGGCGGCGAGCTTTTCAATGTCTGCTCGGGAGCGGCGCACTCCATCCGCCGCCTCCTCGATGTCCTGCTGGCCCAGGCGCGCGTGCCCATCCGCGTCGAGGTCGACCCGGCCCGCTTCCGGCCGCTGGACAATCCGGTGCTCAGCGGCGATCCGACGCGAATGCAGCGGCGTTTCGGCCTGGCCCCCCAGTACCCGTTCGAGCGAACCCTGGGCGACCTTCTCGATTACTGGCGCGAGGCGCGGCCTGAAGATCCTGGCCGTTAAGATCGCGGCCAGCGCGCCGGCCTGGAGCGGATCACGCCGCAGGAGACCTTTGCCAATATTTCTAAGTAAAAAGTGAAATGTGAAAGGTGAAATGTCCGGAAAAAAAGCGAAGTAATCTCAGGTCTTTTCTTTGCCCTTCACTTTTTACTTTTCACTTTTCACGTCAATTCGGTTTGTTCATACTTTACACAGCTTGCCCGTAGCCTGGGCCAGGACCCGGCCCTGAGCATCGCCAATGCGGCTCTCGGCCAGGACGATGCGGCCGCGCGCCGCCAGCACTTTCCCGGAAACCAGGCATGGCTCGCCAGTCGGCGCCGGCTTTCTGTACTTGACTGTGATCTCGGCGCTGACGCACTTGTGGCCGGCCGCCGCGGCGGCCTTGACCATGGCCTCGTCGAGCACGGTGGCCAGCAGGCCGCCGTGCACGGTATTCTGCCAGCCCTGCAGCTGGGCCGGGAAAACGACGCGGGCCACGGCCGTGCCGCAGTCCGGATCGAGAGCGAAGTCCAGCTGCAGCCCGGCTGAGTTTTTCTTGCCGCAGACAAAGCAGTTCTGGTCGTCGGTGAATGTGTTCATCCTCCCCTTATATACCAAAACCGAGCTCAAGTGAAGCCATAGATCGGCCGCCTGGAAGGCTCAACCCGCCAGAGACACTCCGCAGGCCAGGGGCAGCGGGAGCCGCGTTTCCCATCTGCCCGGCGCCTTCAACTCATCCTTGACTTCAGCGATCCGCTGTGCTAGAAAATTTTCGGCTTTTCACAGGCAAGGAGAAATGGGATGAAAAAAATACGGGTCGGCTTGGGGATTTTCCTGATGGTTGCCGCCGCGCATGCCCAGGAGAGCACCGGCTTCAACCTGTCGCCCACGGGGGGCGTTCTGGCGCTTGCCCAGAACCCGGCGCAGGCCTTCTCCACCTATTTAAAGGCCGATATCCACCTGTTCTCGCTCCACGTGGTGGCGGACAACAACTACCTGTCGTTGAATCAAAAAAAATTGTTCTCCGGCGAGGACATCGAAGAGGTCCTGGAGCAGGAGACGAATGGCCGGGACATGAATGCCTTGGTGCAGATGGAAGCGCTGGGGCCATCCTTCATGATCCGGCTAACTCCCAAGGCGGCCATGGCCTTCGCGTCGAAGGCCCGGGTCCTGGTCAATGTGGACGGCGTCCCGGCGGCGGCGGCCAAGAAACTGTACGACATTCTGTTGGATGAGGGGGTTGCCGATTACTCTTTCGCAGGTAAATATACGTCCGTCAACGCCAACGCCTGGATGGAGTACGCCTTGACCTACGCGCGGCTGCTCTTGGCGCGCGGGCCGCACCGCGTCCAGGCGGGGATCTCCTTGAAGCTGCTGCAGGGCGTCAGCTCCTATTCCCTGACCGTCCGCGATTATCAGAGCCAGTATGACGTAGCCAGCGAAACGCTCCGGCGTATTTCCGCCACAGTGGCCTACGGGCACACCCAGAACCTGACGTGGGGGAACGACGACAACGGCTTGCTCAAGAAGGAAGCCTGGGGATTCGGCGTCGACCTCGGCGGCGTGTACGAGTACCATCCGCAGCGCGTCCGGGCCGCCGACGGCGGGACCACCGTGTCGCCCGACTATCGATTCAGGATCGGTTTCGCCCTGCTGGATCTGGGTGCCGTCTCGTACCAGAAGAAACTGGCCAGCCGCGATTTTAGCGCGGACATCACTGAGCTGAATATATTGGCATTCGCGGGCATCGCCAGCCAGGCCGACATCAATGCCACCATCAACGGCCTCGCCGGTGTCTCCCCGCTGGCCGACGATTCAGGAAAGTTCACCATGGACCTGCCGGCGCGGATCAACGCCTACCTGGATTATCGGATCGGCAAGGGCGTGTACGTCAGCCTGAACCCGGTGATCGCCCTCAGCGGCGGCACGGGGGATGACCAGCGGACGCACCAAAAAACCATGTGCTATTTTTCCCTGCGCGTTGAAAGACCCTGGTTCGGCATCTGTTTTCCCGGCGCCATCGGCGGTTTGGGGGGAGCCCGGCTGGGGCTGGGCATCAAGGCCGGGCCGCTGCTCATCGGATCCTCTTCGCTGCTCGGGACGCTGCTGAGCGGCAGGACCAAGGTGGGGGATGTTTTCGTCGGGCTGAGAATCCCGATCACGTGATGCCGTAACGCCGGCCCGGAACATCCGCCAGATTTAGGAGTGCGGAATGGCGGCCGCCTTGACAGGCGGGGGAAAATCCGCTACCATCGTCGCCATGATCGACTTCAGCAAGCACAAGAAAGCGGCCATTCTGTTCTCGGGCGGCCCGGCCCCCTCGGCCAACGCCGTCATCTCCTCGGTGGCGCTGAACTTCATCAACGCCCGCGTGCCCATCATCGGCTTCTTTTTCGGCTTCGAATTCCTCGAGGATTTTGACCGCAAGACCCGTTACAGCCTGTCGGCCAACGTCCACTACCAGGCCCTCGATGCCGGCATCTCGCGCATCCGCAACCAGCGCGGCGTCTACCTGAAGACCTCGCGCGCCAATCCCGGCCGGCTGATCAAGTCGCCGTCCGACCTGGACGACCCGGAGAAGAGCCAGCGCCTGCACCATATCCTCGAGGCGCTCGACAGCCTCGACGTCGGCTGCCTGATCACCATCGGCGGCGACGACACGCTGAAGACGGCCAACTTCCTCAGCCGACTGGGGCTGCCGGTGATTCACATCCCCAAGACCATCGACAACGACTACTTCGGCATCGCCTGGACCTTCGGCTACTGGAGCAGCGTGCAGGCCAGCCAGGAGGCCCTGCTCAACCTGAAGGCCGACGCCGAGAGCACCGGCTCCTATTTCATCGCCGAGCTGATGGGGCGCAAGGCCGGCTGGCTGACCTATGCCGCCGGCATCGCCGGCGAGGCGGTGCAGATGGTCTCCACCGAGGATGTCGAGGAGGAGGTGCTCGACCTGGAGAAGCTGGCCGAGCGCATCGTCGACACCATCTTGCTGCGGGAGAAGAACGACAAGTATTACGGCGTGATCTGCGTGGCCGAGGGGCTGGCCGACAAGCTGCCGGAGAAGTACCGCCCCACCGAGAAGGACCGCCACGGCAATGTCATCCTGGGCACGGCCGAGGTCGGCCGCGTGCTGCGCGACGTGGCCGAGGAGGTCTACCGCCAGCGCACCGGCCGCAAGAAAAAGATCATCTACAAGCAGATCGGCTACGAGACGCGCAACGCCCCGCCCATCAGCTTCGACGTGGTGCTCTCCAGCATGCTCGGCTTCGGCGCCTACAAGCTCTACAAGAACAGGCAGTTCGGCTGCATGGTCTCGGTCTCGGATAATTTCTCGATCGTCGGCGTCCCCTTCGAGCAGCTCATCGACCCGCAGACCCTGCTGACCAAGCTGCGCAACGTGCCGCGCGGCAGCGA
>JALOLC010000144.1 GCA_025456175.1 Acidobacteriota bacterium
CTCGGGCGGCCTGATCGTCCTCGACGAGGACAGCTGCATGGTCAACATGGCCATGTACTTCCTCGAGTTCTCGCTCGAGGAGTCGTGCGGCCAGTGCGTCCCCTGCCGCGTCGGCCTGAAGCAGATGCACGGCCTGCTGGAAAAGATCACCACCGGCACGGGCACCATGGCCGACCTGGAGAAGCTGGAGAGCCTGGCCTACACCGTGCGCGCCACCTCGCTCTGCGGGCTGGGCCAGGCCGCTCCCAACCCGGTCATCTCGACGATCAAGTACTTCAAGCACGAATACATCGAGCACATCCAGGAGAGGAAGTGCTCCGCCGGCGTCTGCGCCGCCCTGTTCGCCGCCCCCTGCGTCAACGCCTGCCCGGCCGGCGTCGACGCCGCCTCCTACGTCTCCTACATGGGTGACGGCCGCCGCCGCGAGGCCTATTACCAGCACATGCAGAACAACCCCTTCCCGATCGTCTGCGGCCGCGTCTGCCCCGCCTTCTGCGAGCAGAAGTGCTCGCGCGGCAAGTACGACCAGGCCCTGGCCATCCGCGAGGTCAAGCGCCTGTTCGCCGACTGGGCCATCGACGAGGGGTTGGGATTCGCCCCGCCCCAGAAGCCGCACAAGGAGAAGGTCGCCGTCATCGGCGCCGGCCCGGCCGGCCTGGCCTGCGCCTTTTACCTGACGCGGCTGGGCTACCGGCCGGTGGTCTTTGAAGCGCTGAAGGTGGCCGGCGGCATGATGAAGGTCGGCATCCCCGATTTCCGCCTGCCCAAGGACAAGCTGCAGGCCGAGATCGCCGTCATCGAGCGCGCCGGCGTCGAGATCAAGTACAACTCGCCGGTGGCGACGATCGAAGACCTGCACAAGAAAGGCTACGATGCCGTGTTCATCGGCAGCGGCGCCCACCAGGCGCAGCAATTCCCCATTCCGGGCAGCGATCTCAAGGGGGTCCTTTCGGGCATCGACTTCCTGCGCGAGGTCAACCTGGGCAAGAAGGTCGCCCTCGGCGACGACGTGGTCGTCGTCGGCGGCGGCTCGACCGCCATGGACGCGGCGCGCATGGCCCGCCGCCTGGGGGCGAAAAACGTGCGCCTGGCCTACCGCCGCACCCGCGCCGAGATGCCGGCCCAGCTCGAGGAGCTGGTCGGCGCCGAGGAGGAGGGGATCGAGATGGACTTCCTGGTCAATCCCCTCAAGGTGATCGGCAAGGGCGGCAAGGTCAGCGGCCTGCACTGCATCCGCACCGACCTGGCCGACTTCGACGACTCGGGACGGCGGCGCCCCGTACCGGTGACGGGGAGCGAGTTCACCATCCGCGCCTCGGCCATCGTCTACTGCCTGGGCCAGAAGCTGAGCCTGGGCCTGACCGGCGGCAAGCTCAACCTGGACAAGCGCGGCCACATCGCCGTCGACCCGCGCACCATGGCCACGAGCGTCGCCGGCGTGTTCGCCGGCGGCGACGCCGTCAACCCGTCCACCGTGATCGAAGGCGTGGCCCACGGGCGCATGGCGGCGATCAGCATCGACCGCTATTTCGGGAGGCCGGGGGCATTGTACGACCAGCCGCACCAGGTGGTCGAGGTGCGCTACGACGAGGAGGCCTACCTGAAGACCATCGCCCGCAAGGAACCGCACCTGGAGGATGCCGAGCGGCGCGTCGCCGACCCGAACCTGGAGGTCAGCCGCGGCCTGACGCTTGACGAGGCCATCGAGGAGGCGCGGCGCTGCCTGCATTGCGACCGCGTCCAGCCGCCGGAAAAGGAAGCCGTCGCCGGCGAGGCGGTGGCCATCGAGGCCATGCTGTGAGGAACCCATGAAGCGCGACAAGATACTGAAACAGTACGAGCCGACTGGCGACAACCTGCTGGCCATCCTGCATGACCTCCAGAACGCCAGTCCCGAGCACTACCTGAGCGACGGCGACCTGCGCGCCGCCGCCGACTACCTGAAGCTGGCGTACAGCTCAGTCCACGGCGTGGCCACCTTCTACACCATGTACAGCCTGAAGCCGCGGGGCAAGAACCTCATCCGCGTCTGCCAGTCGCCCCCCTGCCACCTGCTCGGCTCCTCGACCATTTCGCGCGAGCTGATCACGCTGCTGGGCATCGGCTTCGGCGAGACCACCGCCGACAGGCTCTTCACCCTGGAGATGACCTCCTGCCTCGGGGTGTGCGGCGTGGCGCCGGCGATGATGGTCAACGAGCGCGTCTACGGCAACCTGACTGCGGAGCGCATCGCCGAAGTCATCGCCGGCTTGAGGAGGGCCCAATGAGCGTTTTCCGCACCCATGTCCTGCTGCCGGTCGATGAGGGGACGGCCCAGGCCGGCGTCCTCGAGGTCAAGCGCCGGCTGGAGAAGGAGCTGAACGCCCGGCAGCTGCTGGGCGAGATCAAGGTGCTGGAGAGCGGCACCGTGGGCATCGTCGGCAAGGGCGTGATCCTGGCCGTCTACCCCGACCGCGTCTATTACTTCAACGTCCGCGAGGAGGACGTGCCGCGCATCATCGACGAGCACCTGCTCAAGGGCCGGGTGGTCGCCGACCTGGACCACGCCCTTATCGCGGCCGCGGAGTCGGGCAAGGCGGCGCCAGCCGGCGCCAAGGTGGGGCTGACCCGCAGCCAACGGCGCATCGTGCTGGACAAGGCCTGGACCGTCGATCCGGAGAACATCGACGAGATCCTCGTGGCCGGGGGCTACCGGGGGCTGGAAAAGATTATCGCCGACCGGATCGCCCCCGAGGCGGTGATCGAGGAGATCAAGAAGTCGGGCCTCAGGGGCCGCGGCGGCGCCGGCTTTCCCACCGGCATGAAATGGGAGTTTACCCGCAAGGCGGCGGGTGATGAGAAGTTCATCATCTGCAACGCCGACGAGGGCGAGCCGGGCACCTTCAAGGACCGGCTGATCCTCGAGGGCGACCCGCACCGGCTGATCGAGGCCATGGTCATCGCCGGCTACGCCATCGGCGCCGGCCGCGGCTTCGTCTACATCCGCGGCGAGTACGATCTGTCGATCGAGCGCCTGCGCAAGGCCATCGCCCAGGCCAGGAAGTACAGCCTGCTGGGCGAAAACATCCTGGAGAGCGGCTTCTCCTTCGAACTGGAGATCCGCAAGGGCGCCGGGGCCTACGTCTGCGGCGAGGAGACGGCGCTGATCGAGTCGCTCGAAGGCAAGCGCGGCAATCCGCGCGTCAAGCCGCCCTATCCGGTCACCCACGGGCTCTGGCAGAAGCCGACGGCGGTGAACAACGTCGAGACCCTGGCCAACGTGCCGGTGATCGTCGTCCACGGCGCCGATTGGTTCCGTAAGATCGGCACCGACAAGTGCCCGGGGACCAAGGTCTTCACCATCCTGGGCCACGTCGAGTACCCGGGTCTGGTCGAGACCGACATGGGCACCAGCCTGCGCGAGATCATCTTCGGCTACGGCGGCGGCATCAAGGGCGGCAGGAAGTTCAAGGCGGCGCTGCTGGGCGGCGCGGCCGGCGTCTTCCTCTCCGAGAAGCTGCTTGACGTGAAGATGGACTACGAGAGCCTCAAGGAGAACAAGGCGGTGCTGGGATCGGGCGCCGTGCTGGTGATGGATGAAGGGACGTCGATCGTCGACATGCTCTTTTCCATAGCCAAGTTCTTCGCCCACGAATCGTGCGGCCAGTGCGTCCCCTGCCGCGTCGGCACGCAGCAGATCCTGCAGATCGTTTACCGCCTGCGCCAGGGCCACGGCCGGCCCGGGGACCCCGAGACCATGTCGCTGATCATGCCGATCAAAAGCGCGCTGGAGAATTTCAGGGACGAATTCACGATGGCCATCGGCCATGCTGGAAAATCATAAGGAGGAATCCATGGCGGACATGGTAACCATTTGCATCGACGGCAAGCAGATCCAGGCGGTCCAGGGCGACAACCTGCTCAAAGTCGCACGCGCCAACGGCTTCGACATCCCGGGACTGTGCTTCTACGAGAAGATCACGCCCACCGGCGATTGCCGGCTGTGCATGGTCAAGATCGAGGGACGGCCGGGCATGGTCCCCGCCTGCCTGATCAAGGTGGAGGAGGGGATGAAGGTCACGGCCTTCGACGCCCAGCTCGAGGAAACGCGCAAGATGCTGGCCGACGTGCTGCTCTCCGAGCACAACGACGACTGCATCACCTGCGAGCGCGACGGCGACTGCCAGATCCAGGACCTGGCCTTC
>JALOLC010000046.1 GCA_025456175.1 Acidobacteriota bacterium
GACGGCGCCGAGGTCATCCGCCGGATGAAGGGGCAGTGCGACGTGATCGTCATCGATTCCACCGACCCCATCGGCCCGGCCCAGAGCCTGTTCAACACCGATTTCTACCGGAGCGTCTACGATGCCCTGACCGAGGGCGGCATCACCATCCACCAGACCGGAGCGCTGATCCTGCAGCCCTTCGAGGCGCCGGGCAGCTGGCGCCAGATCGAGCGCAGCTTCGACGATGTCCGCGTGGTGCAGTTCGCCAACATCAGCTACATGGGCGGCCCCTTCAGCCTGACCGCCGGATCCAAGGGACGGGATGTCTTCAAGAACGCCGAACGCAACGCCCTGAAGGCGTACAAAAAGGCCGGGTTCAAGACCTCCTGGTATTCGCCCCGCATTTCGGCCGTCCCCTATCCTGAATTCCAGAAGCGGCTGGAGACCGACAAGTACGGCGAAGAGATCGTCATGGACATCGATCTTCCCGGGCGGTCGGTCCCGGATGCGAAAAAGGTGGCGAAATGGGCGTCCCGGACCTGCGAAGCCATCAAGATGAAGGCATTCGGGAAGCCGGTTTTTGCCGGCCCAAGGCTGGCCGATGGGGAAACCCTCGTGCAGTATGTGGAGACCAGCGCCATCAACTACCGCCGCTACGGCCGCCGGGCGGCGCTCAACTGCTTCACCTGCGCCTACCTGCCGGTGGACGACGCCATCCGCTCGTCGCTTGAGTTCTTCAAGTCGGCCAGGGCGTTGTGCTGGCACCTGCCGCGCGGATCCTTCGCCGATGTCAGGAAGATCCGGAACAACACCAGGATCTTCGAATTCAGCCGAACCGGGAATCGTGGAACAAGGGTTTTTCGGCCGCGCCTGGCCAACAGCAGCGAGGTTTTTGCAGCCGGTTTCCCGTTCTTCAAGGAGGCTGGGACTTCCGAGTTCGAGCTGGTCATGGACATCTACGATTGCGAGTACGACAAGATCTCTTCCTCGCCCGTTGTTGCCAGGTGGGCCGGGGTCGAATTTCCCAGGATGACCGGCTTGAAGCCCGTCGGCGGAGCCGACGCTCCCGATTTCGGCCACGCCAAGAAAAAGACGGCAGGACCATCGGTCATCCAATTGCTCAAGGGCGGGTCGAACATCAGCCATTACTCGGTGAATTGGCTCATGATCGTGGTCAATGTGGTCATAAACAGGGAGTTCGATCTGGAGAAGGCGATCCGCCGGACCATGAGGTATTTCAAGGGCAAGCATGCTGTTTGCTGGCTCCTGCCCAGGGGTTGCGCCGGCATGAATTTGAAGAGGGTTGCCGAAAACACTCTTATTTTTACTGTGGAAAACAGATAGAAAGGCGGCTGGTCCTGCTTTTATTAATTTCCTGCTGCAAACGAGAATTAGATTAATTTTTTAAACTTTATAATTCGGCGCTCATATTATTATTATAATTCAATTGTTAATTTGTTGACAAGATGAAAAAATTGAAGTATATTAAATATCTTGAAATTGAGATGAGGAGAAAAAAATGGGAAAAATCATAGGAATTGACTTGGGAACGACCAATTCCGCTGTGGCGATAATGGAGAAGGGCGATGTGAAAATCATTACCAATTCCGAAGGCGGAAGGACCACGCCATCGGTGATCGGCTTCACCAAGGACGGCGGGCGTCTGGTCGGACAGGTGGCCAAGCGCCAATCGATCACCAACCCGGAGAACACCGTCTATTCGATCAAGCGCTTCATGGGACGCCGGGTATCCGAGGTGAGCGACGAGGTCAAGATGGTCCCCTTCAAGGTGGTCAGCGGGCCCAATGACGATGCCCGGGTCAGCATCATGGGCAAGCAGTATTCGCCGCCCGAGATCTCGGCCCTGATCCTGCAGAAGCTGAAAGAGGCGGCCGAGGATTATTTGGGCGAAAAGGTGACCGAGGCGGTCATTACCGTCCCGGCCTATTTCAATGATGCCCAGCGCCAGGCCACCAAGGACGCCGGCAAGATCGCCGGCCTGGATGTCAAGCGCATCATCAACGAGCCCACCGCGGCCGCCCTGGCCTACGGCATGGACAAGAAGAAGGACGAGCTGATCGCCGTATACGACTTCGGCGGCGGTACGTTCGACATATCGATCCTGGAGATCGGCGAGAACATCGTCGAGGTGAAGTCGACCAACGGCGACACCCATCTGGGCGGCGACAACATCGACCAGCGGCTGATCGACTGGATCGCCGAGGAGTTCAAGAAGGACCAGGGCATCGACCTGACCAAGGACCGCATGGCCCTGCAGCGGCTGAAGGAGGCGGCGGAAAAGGCCAAGATCGAGCTTTCCACCGCTCAGGAGACCGAGATCAACCTGCCGTTCGTCACCGCCGACGCCTCGGGGCCCAAGCACCTGGTGCTGAAGCTCAGCCGCTCCAAGCTGGAGCAGCTGGTGGGCGACATCATCGAGCGCTCGATCGCCCCGTGCAAGCAGGCCGTCAAGGACGCCGGCGTCAGTGTCTCCGACATCAAGGAGGTCATCCTGGTCGGCGGCATGACCCGCATGCCCTTCATCCAGGAGCTGGTCAAGAAGTTCTTCGGCAAGGAGGGCAACAAGAGCGTCAATCCCGACGAGGTGGTCGCGGCGGGAGCGGCCGTGCAGGGCGGCGTCCTGGGCGGCGAAGCCAAGGACATCCTGCTCCTCGACGTCACGCCGCTGTCGCTGGGCATCGAGACGCTGGGCGGCATCACCCACAAGCTGATCGAGCGCAACACCACCATCCCCACCAAGAAAACCGACATCTTCACCACCGCCGAGGACAACCAGTCGACGGTGGAGATCCACGTCCTGCAGGGCGAGCGCGAGATGTCCCGCGACAACCGCACCCTGGGCAAGTTCCACCTCACCGGCCTGCCGCCGGCGCCGCGGGGCGTTCCCCAGGTGGAAGTGACGTTCGATATCGACGCCAACGGCATTCTGAACGTTTCGGCCAAGGACCTGGCGACCTCCAAGCAGCAGGCGATCACCATCACCTCCTCGAGCGGCCTGAACGAGAAGGAGATCGACAAGATGGTCAAGGACGCCGAGAAGTTCCGCGAAGAGGACCAGCGCAACAAGGAAGCCATCGAGAACCGCAACAAGCTCGATCAGCTGGCCTATGCCCTGGAGAAAGTAGTCAAGGAGAACAAGGAAAAGGTCCCCGCCGACATGGCCGGCGAAATCGAGACGGCGGTCAAGCGCGCCAAGGAAGCGGTGGAAAAGGGCGACAACGGGAGGATCCTCGAGGAGATCGAGAACATCAACAAGCTGTCCAGCAAGCTGTCGACCGAGATGTACAAGGCGGCTGGGGCTCAGAAAGGCCCGCAGCCGGGCGGCGAAGGCGGCCCAGCCGGCGGCCCGCAGCCGGGCGCCGAAGGGCCGGCCAGCGAGGGCGAAGTCATTGATGCCGAGTTCGAGGATATCGGCAAGACCAAAAAATAGCCCGGCTTCCCTCCCTTTCGCTACTCGGGGCGGCGCCCGCGGCTGCCCCGCGCTTTGTCCTGCCATTGCTTTTTCCGCGGGAATATGGTAAATTTGAACCCCCTTCAGGAGGTTGCATGAAGTCAAAAATTTTGTTTGCGTTGTTGCCGATAGTCCTGCTGACCGCTTTTTGCGGGAAGAAAGCCGACCATAAGGGAGTCGTCCTGAACGTGGCCCTGGCGCCGGAGACGGTCACCGACTCGCTTTTTTTGAATATGGACCTTGAATTCAAGACCAATTCCGATTTCAAGAAGCTGAGCGGCGATTACTCCGTTTTCGTCCATTTCTGGCGCGTGAACAGCAAGGAGATGCTCCTGCAGGATGACCATGCGCCCGTCAAAAACACCGCGGACTGGACGGCCAATGACTCGATCCGCTATTCCCGCACCGTGTTCATTCCCCAGTTTCTCAATGAGTTCGACGTCGACTTCGAGGGCTACGAGGAGCTGAGGCTGACCGCGGGTCTGTACAACGCCAAGACCCAGGAAGAGCCGCTTGTCCTTTTTGAGAAGAAGATCAACATCCAGCCGGCGTCGATCGTCTCCCCGGAGATCGTCTACGACGAGGGCTGGAACGAGATCGAGACCGATGTCAATTCCAAGGACCCCTTTTTGCGCAACTGGCGCTGGACCACGGCCAAGTCGACGTGCATCATCGAAAACCCCAAGAAGGAATGCACCCTGCTCATCAAGGGCGGCGTGAACAAGGCCGTATATCCTGACCAGAAGCTGACGCTGAAGATCAACGACGCGCCGCTCGACGAGTTCATCCCCGCCGAGGGCTACTTTTCCAAGGAATACACGATCACCCCGCAGATGATGGGCGCCGAAGACGAGTTCTCCCTGAAATTTGAAACGGACAAGGTGTTCTTCCCCGACAAGGTCATTCCGAACAGCAAGGACAATCGCGAGCTCGGGGCCCAGATATTTTTCATCTATTTCCGCGAAAAGGCCAAGTAGGCAAACGCCGAACCGGCGCGGAGAACGGCGATGAGCGCGGGCGACCTGGAAGAGCTCATGGCGGTCGAGGGCAGCCTGGAAGCCGAGATCATCAAGTCCAAGCTGGAGAGCCGCGGCATCCCGGCGCTGCTGCAATACGAGGTCGCCGGCCGCCTCTTCGGCATCACCATGAACGGGCTGGGGAAGGTCAGAGTCATGATTCCCCGCGGCCTGGCCGCGGAGGCCAAGAAGGCGCTGGCCGATTGAAGCCGTTCGCCAGGCGGGCGCCGGAAGCGCCGCGGCAAAGGCGGCGCTAGAGGCGGAAGGCGCTGAAGGTTTCGGCCAGGCGCTCCCGCTCCTCCCTCGAATTCAGGTCGTACTTGATGATGCTCAGGGAGACGTGGCCGTTCTGCACCGCCCAAACGTCGCTGCCATCCTGGCCCTGGTAATTCGGCATCCCGGTTCCGATCCAGTAATACCTGCGGCCGCGGGGGTCGGTGCGCTCGATGATGTCGGGGGTATAGCGCTTGCTGCCCAGGGCGGTCACCGCGACCTTGCCGCTGTTGGGAAAGGGGATGTTCAGGTTGTAGATGACATGGTCGTGGGCGTGGTCGAGCAGCAGGTCCAGCACCCGGGAGGTGATGCGCGCCCCGGCGGCAAAATCGAACTCCTGCCCATGTGCCTGGCCCAGGCCCGCGATCAGCGACACGGCCAGGGAGGGGATGCCGTAGAGGTGTCCGGAAAAGGCGCCGCCGACCGTCCCCGAGAAGAAAATGTCCTCGGAAAGGTTCTCGCCGAGGTTCATTCCCGAGACGACGAAGTCGGGCCGGGCCGGCAGGATCTTCTGCAATGCGATGTTGATGCAGTCGGAGGTGGTGCCGTTGACGGCGAAGACGTTCTCGGCTATGGAATTGATGCGCAGCGGCCGGTTCAGGGTCAGCGCCATGCTGATGGCGCTCATCTCGCGGTCGGGCGCCACGACCCAGACGCGGTGCGTTTTTTCCAGCTCGGCCTGCAGCGCCGTGAGCCCCCTGGAGTAGAAGCCGTCATCGTTGGTCAGCAATATGGTTTTCATTGGGCTTTGATTCTTGAAAGGAATCGGGGCGAGTGGATTCGAACCACCGACCACACGCACCCCAAGCGTGTACGCTAACCAGGCTGCGCTACGCCCCGACTCAATCAGTTTTTATCATCTTTGGCGAGCAAAGTCAATATTTCCTTGAGGCCGCTGCGGATCTTCTGCAGTTTCTTGGGGTCAACCGGGTCGGCAGTCGGGGCCGTCTGCTCGCTGGCCGCAAGGCCGAAATGCTCCAGCAGCAGGTCCTTGATCAGGCCCTTGTCGCGCTTTTCCTGGATCAGCCATTGCTTGATCACCAGGATCACCTCGACATCGCGGCGGCTGTAGAACTTCTCCCCGCTCTGGTTGATGACCGGCGCGAAGGCGGCGAACTCCTTTTCCCAGTAATCCAGCACGCGGCCGTCCAGCTTGGTCAGCTGCGTGACCTCCTTGCGCTTGAAAGTCAGCTTGTCGGGGATCTTGATTTCAGCCATGGCTCTGCTCGCCCCCCAGCTCCTAGAGATTGATGGCCAGGCTGCCGCCCAAATAGAAGCCGTTCTTGAAGCCGGCTTCGGCGCGCAGCATGACCTTGTCGACGACATTGACGAAGATGCCGATGGGAATATGGCCGACCGGAAGGAAGAATTTCCTCTGATAGGTGTCGCGGATGGTCGTGCCCAGCTCGTCCTGGTACTTGCCCTCGGCCCAGATGCTCATGTGGCCGAAGCCGATGCCGGCGCCGAAATAGGGGTGGATGGGAGAGCTGGGAAAGACGTGCATCAGGATGGTCGCGGTGAAATTGACCTGCTTGACCTCGCCCGCTCCGAGGACGCGGTTGTCGAAGTTCTCCACTCGCCAGTTTCCCTCGCCGGTAATGCGGCTGTACTCGAGGCAATAGACGCCGCTGAAGACCGACCGCGGTCCCCGGTCGCCGTAGGAGTGGATTTCAAAGGACATGGCCTTGCCTGACAGCCGGGGGTGCTCGTACAGGGCCAGATCGAGCAGGGCATTGGGAATGCCGAAGGCGCTGACGCGCGCTCCGACGCCGAAACGGGGGCCGGCGGCGCCGCGAACGGTCAGTCCTGAAACCAGGAGCAGGCCGAGCGCCATCCAGGCTTTGCTTTTCATGTTCGCCTCAATCCATGCGATAGTTGGGAGATTCCTCGGTGATGATCACGTCGTGGACATGGCTCTCCTTCAAGCCGGCGAAGGTGATGCGGATGAAGCGGGCGTGGTCGTGAAGCTCGGCGATGGTGCGGCAGCCGGTCAGCCCCATGCCGGCCCGCACGCCGCCGATGAGCAGCGGCAGCAGGTTCATGACCGAGCCGCGGTAGGGGACGCGACCCTCGATCCCCTCGGGGATCAGCTTGGATTCGGCGAATTCGTCCTCCTGGAAGTAGCGGTCGCGGCTGCCGGCCTTCATGGCGGCGATCGAGCCCATGCCGCGGTACTTCTTGTAGGAGCGGCCCTGGTAGATCACCAGCTCGCCCGGGCTCTCGTCGCTGCCGGCCAGGATGGAACCGATCATCACCGCGTCGGCGCCGGCGGCCAGGGCCTTGGTGATGTCGCCGGAGAACTTGATGCCGCCGTCGGCGATGACCGGGACCCGCCCGGCCACTTCGCGGGCCACGTCCATGACGGCGCTGATCTGGGGTACGCCGGCGCCGGTCACGACCCGGGTGGTGCAGATCGAGCCGGGGCCGATGCCCACCTTCACGCCGTCGACACCCAGGGCCAGCAGGTCGCGGGCCGCGGCTGACGATGGCGTCGACCTTGGCGGCCAGCAGGGCCTGAACGCGTTCCAGGGTGTCGGCGGCGGTTCCCACCGCGGCGCCGACGCGCAGCTGGCCTTGGGCGTCCTTGGAAGCGGCGGGAAACTTCTCGGTCTTGACGATATCCTTGAAGGTGATCAGCCCTTTGAGGAAATTGTTCCTGTCCACGACGGGCAGCTTTTCGATGCGGTTGAGGTGCAGGAGCTTCTTGGCCTCGGCCATGGTGATGTCCTCGCCGGCGGTGATCAGCCCCGTGGCCGTCATGAGGGTGGCGATGCGCTCGCCGGGGCTGCCGGCGAAGCGCAGGTCGCGGTTGGTCAGGATGCCGACCAGCCGCCCCTCGGCGTCGACGATGGGCAGGCCCGAGATCCCTTTTTCACGGACCAATTGCAGGGCCTCCTGGATGGTGTTGTCGGGGCGCAGGGTGATCGGGTTGACGATCATGCCCGATTCCGAGCGCTTGACCTTCAGCACTTCGCCGGCCTGCTCGGCGATGGTGAGGTTCTTGTGGATGATGGCCATGCCGCCCAGCTGGGCCATGGCGATGGCCATGCGCGACTCGGAGACGGTGTCCATCGCCGCCGCCACCAGCGGAATGCGCAGGCGGATGCGGCGGGAGAACAGCGTCGACGGGTCGGCCTGGTTGGGCAGCACCTCGGAATATCCCGGGACCAGCAGCACGTCGTCGAAGGTCAGGCCGGGCTCGGGAAGAATCTTGTCGCTGGTGTTCATTTTCTCTTCTTGTGCTTGCCGCCCGGCATCTTGAAGGCCGGGGCGGACATCTTCGGCTTCTTCTTGCGCCAATCCTCGATCTCCTCATGGCTCACGGGGCGGAACAGGAACAGGAAGCGCAGGACCTCCTCGTCGATGCGGTTGAGGAGCGCCTCGTACATCGAGTAGCTCTCCTTCTTGTACTCGATCAGCGGGTCCTTCTGGGCGTAGCCGCGCAGGCCGATCCCCTCCTTCAAATGGTCGATGCTGAGCAAGTGGTCCTTCCACTGGGAATCGATGACCTGGAGCAGGATCATGCGCTCCAGTTCGCGCATCTGCGCCGAGCCCAGCAGCGCCTCCTTTTCACGGTACAGGCCGCGGATCCGCTCGAGAACGTTCTCCTTCAGCAGCAGGGGGGGCGTTTCGCGCATGGCCGCGGCGTCCGTCGCGCGCAGGTCGAGGCCGAACTGCAGCAGGATCTCCTTTTGGAACGTATCGAGGTCCCACTGGTCCGCTTCCTTGTTCTCGTCGATGGAGAACGTGAAGATGTCCTCGTAGAGGTCGGCAACCAGCTCCTGGATGTACTCCTGGAAGTCCTTGCCGAAGAGGATGTCGCGGCGCAGGGCGTAGATGTGCTGGCGCTGCTTGTTCATCACGTCGTCGTACTCGAGCAGGTGCTTGCGGATGGAGAAGTTCTGCCCCTCGATCTGTTTCTGGGCGTTTTCGATGGCCCGCGAGACCAACCGGTTCTCCAGCGGGACGCCGTTGTTCATGCCGGCGCGCACCAGCATGCCGCGCACGCGCTCGGTGCCCAGGATCTTCATCAGATCATCCTGCAGGGAGATGTAGAAGCGCGAGGATCCCGGGTCGCCCTGGCGACCGGAGCGGCCGCGCAGCTGGTTGTCGATGCGCCGCGCCTCGTGGCGCTCGGTGCCCAGGATGTGCAGGCCGCCGCGGGCGATCACCTCCTCGTGCTCGCGCAATACGGCGGCGTCGATTTCGGCCTGCGCCTTGTCCCGGACCACGGCGGGCGCCGTTTCCAGGCTGAACCCCTTCTTCTTCAGCTCCTCGCGCAGCAGGGCCTCGGTATTGCCGCCCAGCAGGATGTCGGTGCCGCGGCCGGCCATGTTGGTGGCGATGGTCACCGAGTTGAGCCGGCCGGCCTGGGCCACGATCTCGGCCTCCGACTCGTGGTACTTGGCGTTGAGCACGACGTGGCGCACCTTCTCGCGGTGCAGGCGCTTGCTGAGGAGCTCGGAGTTCTCGATGGAGATCGTGCCCACCAGCACGGGCTGCCCCTTCTCGCACAGGGCCTTGATCTCCGCGACCACGGCATCCCATTTCTCTTCCTTGCTGCCGTAGATCACGTCGCGGAACTCGGTGCGGATCAGCGTGCGGTTGGTGGGGATCTCGGTCACGTCGAGCTTGTAGATGTGCGAAAACTCCTCGGCCTCGGTCATGGCCGTGCCGGTCATGCCGGCCAGCTTCTTGTACATGCGGAAATAGTTCTGGAAGGTGATCGTGGCCAGCGTCTGGTACTCCTGCTCGACCTTGACGCTCTCCTTCGCCTCCAGGGCCTGGTGCAGGCCGTCGGAGTACCTGCGGCCGGGCATGATGCGGCCGGTGAACTCGTCCACGATCAGCACCTGCTCGTCCTTGACCAGGTAGTCCACGTCGCGGTGGAAGATCAGGTGCGCCTTGAGCGACTGGTAGATCTGGTGCAGCAGGTCCATGTTGGGCAGGTCGTAGAGGTTTTCGACGTGGAAGAACTTCTCGGCCTCGCTGATGCCCTTCTCGCTCAGCACCACGGTCTTCGTTTTCTCGTCGTGATCGTAGTATTCCTTGCCGCGCTGGATGCGAACCACGAACTCGTTGACGCGATAGAAGAAAGAGGTGGATTCTTCGCTGGGGCCGGAGATGATCAGCGGCGTGCGCGCCTCGTCGATGAGGATGGAGTCGACCTCGTCGACGATGGCGAAGTTGAACTCACGCTGGCAGAGCGCCTGCACGTCGAACTTCATGTTGTCGCGCAGGTAGTCGAAGCCGAACTCGTTGTTGGTGCCGTAGGTCACGTCGCAGGCATAGGCCTGCTGGCGCTGGCGGTCGTCCATCTCGTGCTGGATGACGCCCACACTGAGGCCGAGAAAGCGGTAGATGCGGCCCATCCATTCCGAGTCGCGCTTGGCCAGGTAGTCGTTGACCGTCACCACGTGCACGCCCTTGCCGGTCAGCGAGTTCAGGTAGGCAGGCAGGGTGGCCACCAGGGTCTTGCCCTCGCCGGTCTTCATCTCGGCGATCCGGCCCTGATGCAGGACCATGCCTCCGAGCAGCTGCACGTCGAAATGCCTCATGTTCAGGGTGCGCCGGGCCGCCTCGCGGACCACGGCGAAAGTCTCCGGCAGCAGGTCTTCCAGAGGCTCGCCGCCCAGGGCCCGGGCCTTGAAGGCTTCGGTCTTGGCGCGCAGATCGTCGTCGCCCAGCTCGCGCAGGGGCGGTTCCAGGGCGTTGATGCGCGCCACCAGCGGCTGCAGCCGCTTGAGGTCCCTCTCGTTCTGGGTGCCGAAAATCTTGCGCAGGATGAATTTGAACATGGTGGGATTATTATACAGAACTAGCGCCTTTTGCGCAATCGCGGCTCCAGCCGGCGTTGACTTTTGCCGCCGGCCGGCATACCATTTTTTCATGGCTGAAGCCGCGAAGGAATACAAGCGCTACGTGTTCGCCGTGTCCGACGCGACAGGCAAGACCTGCGAGACCGTGGTCCTGGCCGCGCTGAGCCAGTTCAAGACCACGCAGATCGTCCTGGAGACGTTCTCCAATATCCGCTCCCTGGAAAAAGTGCAGGAAGTGTTTGTCCGGGCGACGGCGGTCAACGGCGTAATCATCTACACCATGGCTTCGCCGGAGCTGCGCCACAAGATCACCGAGCTGGGGCGGCTGAACGGCGTGCCCACCGTGGACATCCTGGGTCCGGTGCTGACCCGCCTGTCCGACTTGCTGGAAATCTCCCCGCTGGCCAAGCCCGGCCTGTTCCACCAGCTGGACAGCGATTATTTCAAGCGCATCGAGGCGGTCGATTTCACCATCAAGCACGACGACGGACGGAGGCTGGAAACGATTGCCAGCGCCGAGATCGTGCTGCTGGGGGTCTCGCGGGCCTCCAAGACGCCGGTGAGCATCTACCTCTCCTACCGGGGCTGGAAAGTGGCGAATGTGCCGATCCTCCTCGACGAGGAGCCCCCTGCCGAGCTCGAGGCCGTTGACCAGAAAAGAATCGTCGCCCTGACCATCCAGCCCAAGCGCCTGGAGGCGATCCGCCGCGAGCGCCAAGTCAAGCTCCAGGCGGGCGAGGCGTCCTCCTATTCCGACCTCGAGCAGATCCGCCGCGAGGTGTTGTTCGCCCTGCGCCTGTACGAGCGGCGGCAGTGGCCCGTCCTGGACGCCACCTACAAGTCCATCGAGGAGACGGCCACCGAGGTGATGCGCCTGGTTTATTCCCGCTCAGGGCTGAAGAAGGGGACGATCCCCTATTGAGGGCGTCCTACTCCCGGTCGCTGCCGATGGCGGAATCGAGGAGGCCGGCCATGGCGCCGCCGGTGTCGCGCAGTTCCTGGTCCTGCTTTTCCTTGATCCGCTCCAGCTCGCCGCCGAAATCGTCCTCGGGCTCTTCCATGGTCAGCGAGAGGGTCTTGCGCAGCGGGTCGACCGCCAGGATGCGCACGCGCACCTCGTCGTCGATGGTGAGGATCTCCTTGGGATGGCTGATGCGCCGCCCCGTCCCCAGCCGGGAGACGTGCAGCAGGCCGGTCACGCCGGGGAACAGCTCGACAAAGGCGCCGAAAGGCTTCAGGTGCACGACCCGGCCGGCAAGCTCGGCGCCCGCGGCCAGCTTTTCACCGGCAGCCGACCAGGGGTCGGCCAGCAGGGCCTTGACGCTCAGCGAGATCTTGCCGGCCTCGGGATCGAGCTTGATGACGGCCACCTGCAGCTTTTCCCCGGAATGCAGGACATCCTTGGCGCTGGGCACCTTCTTGAAGGAGATCTCCGAAACATGGAGCAGCCCCTCGGCGCCGCCGATTTCGACGAAGGCGCCGTAGTCGTGAACCGACGTGACCGTGCCTTCGCGCACCTGCCCGACTTCGAGCTCCCGCCACAAGCGCTGCGCCCGCTCCTTCTCCTCGGCCTGCAGCAGTTCCTTGCGGCCGATCACGATGTTGCGGCCATCCTCCTCGAACTGGGAGATCAGGAAGGAATAGGATTTCTCCAGGTGAACCTCGGGGTTCTGGCAGTAGCCCCTCTCGATCTGCGAGATCGGACAGAAGGCCTTCTGGCCCATGACCTGGACGTCGAAGCCGCCCTTGTTCACGGCCTTGACCTTGCCTTCGACCGGAATGCGCGCGGCATGCGCCTCGCGCAGCATGGTCAGGGAGGGCGAGTCCTTCGCCGCGCGCGCGTCGCCGCGGCCGGTGGAACGCAGCCGGGCCGTGCAGCGGAAGATTCCGTCGCGGAACGACGTCACCAGCACCTGCAGAACGTCGCCCGGCCGGACGGTGAGCTCGCCGTGGCGCTCGCATTCCTCGCGCTCGATCATGCCCTCGGCGCGGATGCCGAGGTCGAGGAAGACGCCGTCCTTGCCGATGGCGATGACCCGCCCTTCCGCCACTTCGCCCACCTTGACGCGGGCGGCGGGGCGAAACGAGGCCTTCAGCATGTCGGCGAAGCTCTCTTCGCCTTTTGGGATCAATGTGGGACCCGAATTTTCTTTCATGGGTTGTCCTTTGTCGCTGCTCGGATTTATTTGGATCACCAGGATTCTGGTAGTATTTTAATCCCCGGCGCCAAAAAAGTCAAGGGGAGCCATGGCCGGCCCGCTGTGGTAAAATGAGGCGCCATGGCGAAACACGTGCTGGCCATCCTCCTTTGCGCCGCCGCGCTCCTGCCGGCGGCGGCAACGAAACTCCCCGCCGAGGACACCGGCGTTCCCCGGCGAGTACGGGAAGAAAAGAAGGATCTCCTGGCGGATGCGGCCATCGTCTCGGCGGCCGTCTGCGCTTATGTCCTTGTCATTCCCGATACGCGCCAACGCATATTCCGCGAAGCCTCGCTCAAAAGGGTCTGGGAGAATTTCAAGTACCCCTTCTGGAGCGCGCGCGAGGGGGGGCGGCGCGACCACAACGGTTTCTGGATCAACTGCGTCGGCCACCCGCTCAGCTTTGCCGCCCTCGGGCTCTATTTGCGGGAGCGCGGCTACAACAACCTGGAGACCATGGTCTTCACGCAGACGGTGAATGTCGCCTGGGAATACGTCATCGAAGGGAGCATGTGGCTGCCCTCCTCCAAGGACCTGCTGGCCGACCTGATCGGCTCGCTGGCGGCGGTGTATGCCCTGGCGCCCCTCTCCGATCTTGGCCAGGAAAGGCTCGAAGCCGGCGACCGGCGCTGGGGGAATTATTTTCTTTACTACCTGAACCCCTTCAAGAAGATCAACCGCCTGATTTTTGGCCGGAGGCAAAAATCCTCCGCCATCTATTTTCTTCCCGCCCCGGGCGGGTTCGTCTGCGGCCTGCGCTGGGCGGGATAGCGCCGCCCTCGGCCGCTACTCCGCGCCCGCCTGCAGTTCCTTCCTCTTCTCGGTGAAATAGTCGGGGGCCAGGGCCTTGCCCTTGTGGGTGTGGACCTCGCCGTCCAGGAAGGCGCCCTCGGCGATGGAGATCTTCTGGCAGACGATGTTCCCCTTCATGCGGCCGCTCGAGCGGATCTCGATCCGTTCCTTGACCGTGACCCGTCCCTGCACCTGGCCCGACAGGATCATGTTGCCCGCGGTCACCTTTCCGCGCACGGAGCCGTTCTCGCCGACGAACAGCAAGCCGTCGATCGCGATGTCGCCCTGGAGTTCGCCATCCAGGACCAGGTCGCCCGGCCCGGAGATCAAGCCGGTGACGCGCGTGGCTCCCAGGAGGAGGGAACGGGTCTCCGAGTCGGCGCAGCTGTCCGAAATTCTCTTGTTCTCCATGGTCGCTCCTTTCGGGATCGTTTCGGGGATTGTCGGCATGTCAGATGAAGCAGGACCGGCTCTCGGTCCAGAGGAAGAATTCGGCGAACGCGGCGAGGGTGGCAGCCAGGACCGCCTGCTGCTGGGGATCGCCGGGAAGGAAGAACAGCACCTGCATGATGTCGCGGCTCGCCGCGCTGACGCTGGCGCGCAGTGAATCGGAGGAAGGATTGCCGAACGCTCCGAGCTCGTCGCGCAGGACGATCTTGCCGGAGAAGTTCAGGGTCTCCTTGCGGATCCCCTGGTATTGGTCCTGCGCTTCGCCGAGGGCGATGACCAGCGGCGGCACGAGCCGGGCCAGGTCGTAGAGCCCGTAGGGGACCTGGAACTTGAGTGACAGCAGGTTGGTCAGGTCTACGGCCGGGTTTACGGCGGGGAAGTCATTGCGGTCGCGCAGGCGGCGCCAGAGAGCCTCCGAGGAGGGGCGGTGCTTGGTCGGGTCGATGGCGAAGGACTTGTACAGCTGCCGTGAGAAGGCGAAGCCCGGGGGCAGCGCGGCCCCATGGGAAAGGCGCAGGGAGGCGGTTTCGGCAGCGAGGCGCTCGCTCAGGGGCGTGTCCGGCCGTGGGGAAAGGCCGCGGTAGATGATGATCCCCGCCTTCATCCGGCCGGCCAACAGGTTCTGAATCGGCAACGCGTCCGCCATGTTCGTTTGCAAATTCTAGCACAGTGTGGTAAAAAAATCTCCACGCATTCGGGCTTTCGCGACAGCGCGCAGCGAGGAGGAAAAATGACGAAGTTCCTGCTTTGGCTGATCCTGCTGGTCGTCTGCTGGCCGCTGGCCATACTGGCGCTGGTCCTCTACCCCATTGTCTGGCTGCTGCTCCTGCCCTTCCGCCTCCTGGGCATGACCGTCAGCGCCGTGTTCGAGCTGCTGCGGGCCATTATCTCCTTGCCGGCCAGGGTCCTGCGCGGTCCCGGCCGCTGACCCTCTCCCGCTCCATGGAGGTTCAGGCGCGAACGGGACGCGCCTGGCAGGCCTGGGCCCTGGCCTCAATGCTTTTCTTCGGCGTCACCAATTTTTTCCTCGGCTACATTTCCGAGAAGAGCGCCGCCGATCCGGCCGCAAGCGTCAAGGCCGCCATGATCCTCTGGCTCGGCTGCGGCCTGCTCGGTCTGGCCGGATCAGTTGCTTTCACCTGGTCCAAGCGCGGCTTTTCCGGTCTGCCCAGGGGGAAGTCCGCGCTCCTGCCCGCCGTTGCCGGCGTCACCCTCGCCTTGGGCATGCTGCTGCTGAAGAGCAGTCTGGCGGCCAACCCCCTGGCCAAGGGACCGATCGTGGCCGTCACCTCGAGCAACTCCCTGGTCGTCGCCCTGCTGGCCTGGGCGTTCATCGGTGAAAGGCTGTCTTCCGGCCAATGGGCGGGTTTCCTGGTCATCGTCGCCGGCATCGTGCTGATCAGCCTGGGAGGCGGCGGGGGCGCCCATCTCGGCGCCGTGGCTCTCGCGGCTGCGGCCATGCTGCTCTTCGGCGTGACCAATTTCCTTCTGAAGCTGGCCGGGGAGAAGGGCTGCGACTCGCTCACGGCAGCGGTCGTCCTGTGGCTGGCCGTCGGCGCCTGCGGCCTGCTGGCCGTCTTTCGCCATTGGCTTATTCACGGGGGGGGTCCCGGCTTGGCACGTCCCGCTCTCGCCTGGCTGGCCCTTTTGGCCGGGATCTTCCTGGCCCTGGGCATGCTGGCCATCAAGAAGGCGGTCACCATGGGCCAGGCCGGCCCGGCCGCGGCCATTTCCGGCTCGAACGCCATCCTGGTCGGTCTTCTGGACCTTGGGCTGCTGGGACATGGATTGTCGCCGCTGAAGCTTGTCGGCATGCTGGCGGCCGTCGCCGGCATTGCGCTCCTGGCCCTGGCGCGGCCGCTGCCGGCAGTCGGCGACAGGGTGGAATTGCGGTGAGTTGAAGCGTTGAAGAGTTAAAGGGTTGAAGGGGGGAAAGGAGAAATCGTCGTCAGGGCCGTCAACCCATCAACCCTTCTACCCATCAACGAAGATCGTTCAGTTCCGCAAGCTGAAGAGGGGCTGGCCGGCGCGGACGGCTTTTCCCTTTTCGGCCAGCACGGCTTCCACGTAGTCGGCGGGAACGACCAGGATGATGGTCGAGCCCATGGCGAAATGGCCCATCTCGGCCATCTGTTGCACCGCCATGTCGAGCGGCTGCCATTGCTGAATTCCCGGCAGGCCGCCGGGACAGCATTTCATGCCTATGCTGCCCACGAAGGTGGCGCCGACAGCGACCACGTAGAGATACGAGTCCCCATATGCGAAGCGGGTGACGACCCGCTCGTTGCGGATGTAGAGCCGCTTCACGCGGTTCACGGAGAATTCGTTCACCGGGAAAAGGCGGGTGCCGCCGTGGAATGCGCCGGTGATGCGCGCCGTGGCGGGATAGTGGAAGCGGTGATAATTGCGCGGCGAGAGGTAGATCGTCGCCACGTGCCATTTGCCGGAAAAATCGATCGGCTCGGCCAGCAGCGAACTCAGGGGATAGCTCCAGCCCTTGACCTGGGTGGCCTGGTCATTGGCGGCGAGTTCGATTTCGCTCAAGAGGCCGTCGGCGGGGGAAAGCAGGCAGCGCTCGTCTGCAGGCAGCGGGCGCTTTTTTAGGTCAAGCGGCCTCAGGAAGAACTCGGAGAGGGAACGGTAGTCTTCCGGCTTGCCTTGGAACTCATCCATGGAGACCTGATAGTGTTTTTGAAAGCGCCGGATCATCCACAGGGCCAGCCGGCGCGGCTTTTGCAGCCGCATGATCCTGCCGTAGAGGCGGCTGACCGGGATCCACGATATGGGGACCAGCAGGGCGCGGCCGACGAGCTTGGAGAGGTGGTTCATGGGGTTCTCGCCTGGAACGATTGTACAGTCGGCATCAGGGGGTGTCAAATTCCCGCGTTGGGGCAACCTGGAGCTAGGGCAGGGAACTGAACTCTTTTTTCAGATCAGCCAGGGGAACCGCCTGGATGTTGGCATCGATCCGATATGCATCCCTGCCAGGATAAACAACATAGAGTTGAGCCAATTCCAGGTCGGCCAGGGCCGATTTCATTGACTTGGTAAGGACCGGAGCGTCCCCGTATTTGAATTCGACGGCGAAGTTTTTTCCCTTGGAGCGAAAGAAAAGGTCGACTTCGGCACCGGCATGGGTGGACCAGAAAAAGGCCTCGTCGTTTTTTATCGATAAAGCGGATAATGTCTCTTCAAGGGCAAAACCTTCCCAGGACGCCCCCAGTTTGGGATTGGAGAGAAGCTGGCCCTCATTTTCGACAGCCAGGAGCGAGTGAAACAGGCCGCTGTCGCGAATATAGATTTTGGGGCTCTTCACTAGGCGTTTGGATGTGTTGTTGAAATAAGGCTGCAGGATGCGCACCATGAATGTTCCTTCCAAGATCTCGATATACTTGCGCACCGTCATGTCGGAAATGCCAAAGGTCCTCCCGATCTGGGAATAATTGACAACCTGGCCGTGGTAATGAGCCAGCATCATCCAGAAACGGCGCAAGGTCCCGGCCGGGATCTTGATGCCCAATTGAGGGATATCGCGCTCCAAAAATGTCGTTATGTAATTCTCCCGCCATAACAGGCTTTGGTTTTCAGACCCGGCCAGGTATGAGCGCGGGAATCCGCCCCGCATCCATAGAGTCCGCCAATTTTTGGCTCCGACATCGGCCAAGCAGAATCCCCCCAGATGAAAGAAACCGATCCTTCCGGCCAGGGATTCACTGCTGCTCATGACCAGATCGCGGGAAGCGCTGCCCAGGATCAGGTATTTCTGCTTTTTTTCAGTGTCCACAAGATAGCGCAGCAAAGGGAAGAGATCTGGTCGGCGCTGGATTTCATCAATGACAATCAGACCCTTTAGATCTTCCAAGAGGAGCTGCGGGCTCTGAAACTTGGCTTCATCCCGCGAATTTTCCAGGTCAAAATATTGGTCGGCATCCATCTGCCTGGCGATTGTTGTTTTGCCGCACTGCCTGGCTCCCAGGATCGCGGTGACGGGGAAGATGCGGATCAAGTCCTTGATGCGCCGGGCATCCGTAAATCTCGGAATCATCGTTGCCTCCTGAAAGCTCGTGTATAATCGTAATTTAGCCTTATTGAAATGTCAAGCGATCAATATGATTTTTCAATGACAAAGTCCAGCCCATCCCCTCCTTTTTTCATCGTACCGCCCCCTTCTCTCCCGGTTGATTGGCAGTTAAGCTGATCAAGTTAGCATTCATTCAATCATTTGATTTGTCACCCGCGTAGGGACTGCCCGGCCCTGAAGGTCCCCGACGAGGGGATGGCTCGCCCTGATAAAGATCGCCCGACATGTAGGATGTTTAACCTTGCCAGCCGCGACGGATCGTGTTATCCTGTGCCTTGAACTCCCAAAAACCCGAACTCACCCGCAGGAAGATCGCTCTATTCTGGCTGCCGCTTTTCTCCACCTGGCTGATGATGGGGGCGGAGGGGCCGTTCATCGCCGCCGTCATCGCCCGCCTCGGCGACGCCACCTTCAACCTCGCGGCCTACGGCGTGGCTTTCTCGCTGGGCATGTTCTTCGAGTCGCCGATCATCATGATGCTCAGCGCCGCCAATGTCCTGGTCAGGGGGCGCCGCAGCTATCTCAAGCTGCGCCGCTTCAACACCCTGCTCAACCTGCTGATCACCCTGGCCATGGCGCTGGTCCTCATCCCGCCGGTTTTTTACTGGCTCAGCGAGCGCCTTATCGGCATGCCGCCGCCAGTGGCCAGGCTGTGCCATCAGGCCACCCTCATCCTCCTGCCCTGGCCGGCGGCCATCGGCTTCCGCCGCTTTTACCAGGGAATCCTCATCGGCAACCACATGACGCGGCGGGTGGCCTATGGAACGATGGTGCGGCTGAGCTCCATGGCCGCCGCCGCCCTGCTGCTTTTCCTCTTTTCTCCGCTTCCCGGCGCCAGCGTGGGCGCGGCCGCTTTGTCGACCGGCGTAATCATGGAAGCGCTGGCCAGCCGCTTCATGGCCCGGGCGCTGGTGAAGAAGCTGCTGGCGTCGCCCGAGGCCGGGGAGATGAAGCCCCTCGGCAACCGCGAGCTGGCCGCCTTCTACTTCCCCCTGGCCCTGACCTCGCTCCTGGGCCTGGCCGTCCACCCCATGATGTCGTTCTTCCTGGGCAAGGGCCGCCTGCCCATCGAGTCGCTGGCCGTCCTGCCCGTGGTGAACTCGTTGTCCTTCGTTTTCCGCAGCGTCGGCCTCTCTTTCCAGGAAGCGGCCATCGCCCTGCTGAAAAAAGGCGACGAGAGTTATCGCCGGCTGCGCTCGTTCGCCTGGCTGCTGGGAGCGGCGAGCTCGGGATTTCTGGTGGCGATCGCCTTCTCGCCCGCCGTCACCTTCTGGTTTCGCGATGTCTCCGGGCTGACGCCCGAGCTGGCCCGGCTGGCCGTCGTCCCGATCCGCGTCTTCACCCTCATCCCGGCGCTGGAGGTGCTGCTGGCCATGCAGCGCGCCCGGCTCGTCGTCGGCAAGGAGACCCGTCCGATCACGGTCGCCACCGCCATCGAGGTGGCGGTCATCGCCCTGGCCCTCTGGCTGGCCGTTTCCGCGACCGATCTGGTCGGCGTGACCGCCGCCGCCCTGGCCGCCATGAGCGGCCGCCTCTGCGCCGT
>JALOLC010000145.1 GCA_025456175.1 Acidobacteriota bacterium
GCCCGCGCGGCGGTGGATTATGCGCTGGCCTAGCCGAAGCGGTCAGACGCGGCGAACGATGGGATCCGGATTGCGCCCATATGTGACCACGGCGATGATCGCTCTCGCCTTGCTGGCGCTGGGAACGGCAACGTGCCGCGATGTCAGCGGCGCCGAAGCGGAGCCGGCCGAGATATTCGTCCATGCGATCGGCGCGGGCACTGTGACGAAGGCGCCGGACGCCGAACTTCATCCCGGCGAAGGAATGACCCTGACCGCCATCGCGGCCAGCGGCTGGAGGTTCGAGCGCTGGAGCGGCGACATTGCCGGAGCCGCCAATCCGCTGACCTTCACCCTGAGAGAGAGTCAGACCTGCATCGCCGTGTTCCGCCCGGTCGACCCTGGCGCTGTCTTTCTTCCCGGCGGCAATTTCTTCGGCCGCAACCGCTACATCGAGTATGTTCCGGGCGATCGCCCCCTGGTCATCTCCGTCCCCCATGGGGGCGACATGCAGCCTGCCGAGATCCGTGACCGGCCCAGCGGCGAGACCACCCAGGACGGCTTCGTCATCGAGCTGGGCAGGGAAGCGGCTGCCGCCTATGACGGCCAGTTTCAGGGACGGCCGCACCTGGTGATCTGTCACCTGCACCGGCGCAAGCTCGACGCCAACCGCGGGCCGGGCGAAGGGGCGGCCGGGGACCCGCTCGCCCTGCTGGCCTGGAATGAGTTCCAGGAATACATCCTGGTGGCGAAAGAGATCGTCGGCCGCGGGTTGTACCTGGACCTGCACGGGCAGAGCGACGATGCGCTGCGCCAGCAGCTGGGCTATCTCCTGTCGGCGCAGGACCTGAGGCGTTCGGACGCCGAGCTGGACCAGCCGGCGATAAGCTCCCGCTCCAGCCTGCGCCGCCTGGCCCAGGCGAGCGCCGTGCCGTTCTCCCAGCTGGTCCGGGGGCCGCGCAGCCTCGGCGGCTTGCTGGAAAGCCTCGGCTATGATTCGGTCCCCTCGCCGCGCTGGCCCCATCCCGGGGACGTTCCCTATTACGATGGCGGCTACAATACCCAGGTCCACGGTTCCCGCGACAACGGCGAGATCGACGGGATGCAGCTGGAAGCGACGCGGACGGTGCGCTTCGACGCTGCTTCCCGGGCGCTTTTCGCCGCTTCACTGGCCCGGGCGCTGGCCGAGTTCATTGCGGCCTGGTATTGATTTCCAGGCTGAGGCCGCGGCCTGCTTCCGTTACCCCGGCGGAAAAGGGCAGAGTTTTTTATTTTCCTGCCGGCCGGGATTGTCCAGGCAGCAAACGCAGTGTATATTGTAAGCGTGGGCAAATCCCGCAGTTGATCATGGAGGACGGAATGTCAGGAGCAAGGGGAGGCGTTCTGCTGCTGGCCGGCATGGTTCTGTTTTTTTGGGGTTGCGGCTCACCCTATTATTTCGATCTGCAAAGCGAACTCCCGGGCCGGCAGGGGAGCGTGATGCTCGACAAGGTCCTGCTCGTGGAGGACGTGGAGATCAACGAAACATACCGCGACTTCCGCATCGTTTCCCGGGAATCGCCATTCCAGGTGAGGTATCACCGTTCGGCTTCCTGGTCGAAGCCGCCGGATGAGCTGATCGAGGACATGGTGGCCCTTTTCTGGAAGCAACGGATGATTTTCAAGAAAGTGAACACCTATGGCTCCGGCGAGGATCCGGACTGGACGATGAAGATTCGCATCGGCGCCATCGAAAGATTCAGGGTTCTGAAAAAATGGTATGCCCGGCTGGCCCTGGAGCTGGAAATTATGGATGCCAAGAACAACGAGCCCCTGCTGACGCATTCCTTCGACCGGAAACTGGCCATGGGAAGGAACAGGCTCCGCCTGCTCCCGGAAAGAATCGCCCAGATTCTCCAGGAGGAGCTGCTGAAAGTCGAGGAAAAAATCCGCATGATGCCTGGAGCGAAAGAGGAGAATTCTGGGGTGGCATCGGAATAAGGCGGGCAGCGCCAGGTCCTGGAATGAATGGTGGCAGCTGGCAGAGGATGTATGGCCCCGTTTTTGTTTTGGGAATCGGAAAGGGGGATCCCCTTCCCGGGCGGTGAGGAAGCATGACGCAGTGGTATGAGGAGTTGTTCAGGGAATACGGTAAAAAATACGACAACGAGAGCTTCACCCAGGGAACGATCGGCGAGTGCGATTTCATCGAAAAAGAGATCGGCGGCGCCAAGCAAACAATGATCCTGGACATCGGCTGCGGCACCGGCCGCCACGCCATCGAGCTGGCCAGGAGGGGATATGCCGTGACCGGAATCGACCTCTCAAAATCGCTGCTGGCGAAAGCGCTGGAAAAGGCGGCGGCGCAGGGCTTGACGATCGACTTCCGCCGCTGCGACGCCCGGGAGCTTCCGTTCCGGGACGAATTCGGGCTGGCCGTCATGCTCTGCGAGGGCGCCTTCCCGCTGATGGAGACCGACGAGATGAATTTCCAGATCCTCGCGGGGGCGTTCAGGGCACTGAAACCCGGAGGCAAGCTGATCTTCACCACCCTGAACGGATTGTTCCCCCTGTTCCATTCCCTGGACGAATTCTTCAATACCGGCAAAAAGGAAGGCCATGCCGAATACGCGGATCACCATTTCGACCTGATGACCTTCCGCGACCACAACATCACCACGGTCGTGGATGATCAGGGAAACAGGAAGGAACTGCGCTGCAACGAGCGCTACTACGTTCCCTGCGAGATCACCTGGCTGCTCAAGTCGCTGGGGTTCGCAAGCAGCGACATCTTCGGCGCCAGGCTCGGCGCCTTCAGTCGCGGCCACAAGCTGACCAGCGGGGATTTCGAGATGCTGGTCGTCGCCGTGAAATAGGGCCGCGGCGCGCGGTCAAAAAAACCGCAGGCACTTGACATTTGCCTTTCATCCGGTTATGATTGATAATAATTCTCAATTGCGAGGATTTCTCATGAGTGCTGCAGCCCGGGAACGCTTTGCGGCCATGAGCGCCAAGCTGAAGGCCTCCGGTCTAAAATCGACGCCGCAGCGCCTGGCCGTCATGAAACTGCTCGCCGAGAGCAAGGGGCATCCGAGCGTAGACGATATCCGCGCGCGCCTGCAGAAGAAATTTCCCGGCATCAGCCAGGCCACGGTGTATCGCACCATCCAGCTGGCCAAGTCGCTCGGCGAGGCCTATGAGATCGCCTTCGCCGGCAGCGGCAGCCGCTACGACGGCCGCAAGCCCCATCCCCACCCGCACATCGTCTGCCTGGCCTGCGGCAGGATCATCGATCCCGAGCTGCGCAGCCTGGGCGAGATGACGCGGGAGATCGCCGCGGCGAGCGGCTTTGCCATCACGACTTTTCGCCTCGACTTCTTCGGCCTTTGCCCTGCCTGCAGGAACAACAAAAACGGTTCTAGGAAAACTTAATAAAAATGGAGGAACCATGGAAAAAAAGAAAAAACTGACCACCCGCAACGGCGCGCCCGTTGTCGACAACCAGAACACCATGACCGCCGGCCCGCGTGGCCCGGTGTTGCTTCAGGACGTCTGGTACCTGGAGAAACTGGCCCACTTCGATCGCGAGGTGATCCCCGAGCGGCGCATGCACGCCAAGGGCTCCGGGGCCTTCGGCACCTTCACCGTCACCCACGACATCAGCCGCTACACCAAGGCCAAGATCTTCTCGGCCGTGGGCAAGAAGACCGAGATGTTCGTCCGCTT
>JALOLC010000146.1 GCA_025456175.1 Acidobacteriota bacterium
CTGGTAGCCGTCGAAGCGGTTGAGGCCGTCTTCGGTGCCGAACCACATGAACCCGCGCTGGTCCTGCACCAGGCAGTAGACGGAACTCAGCGAGAGCCCCTGGGCGATGGAAATGCGCTCGAAACGGGCTTTGCCGCCGCCGGCCATGGCGTTGGCGGCCAGGGAAAACAGCAGGCAAAGATACAGCATTCTTTTCTTCATGATCCCCCTGCCTGCCAACAGGGTAGCAACTTCACGGGTGATATGCAATCCAGGGCAGGCATTTTTCTGCTCCTGGAGGCGCGGCTGCAACGATGATCTACCATTGCCCGAAGCGGGAAGAGCGGACCGGATGCCCCGCCGTCCCCTGACGGAAGTGGTTCCGCCTTCAAGCCCGTTTTGGCGGCCGCTGCCGGCGTGTATTCGCTCTTAGATGCGCTGGATGCTGTTGAAAATCTGCTGGGATACCCGCTCGTACTTGGCGGCGACACCGTCGGCGGTGCGGATGGCGTAGATGACGATCGCCCGCCCGGTATCGACCAGCGAAACGCCGACGAACCACTTGACGCCGTCGACGTGGCCGATGCCGTCGAACCAGAACTGCGGCATGCCGTGCAGGCTTCCCGACCGGGGCTCGGTGACCGCCGTGAATCCCGGCATGAAGGCCTGCAGCACTTCGACGTAGGCCCCGAGGGCGTCCTCGAGCTGATCTACGGGCAGGACGTCCATGTAGTACTGGTTGTCGCGGTCGGGCGCCGTGGCGATCAGCGTGTTGCCGTCGATCTGGACGTTCCAACTATCGGGGAACCACATCTTGATCCCACCCGCGCGGTGGCTGTACTCCCTGGCGGGCAGCGCCGCGACCAGCAGCACGAAAGCAAGCAGGTCTCGATCCTGTCACTGGCATTGTACGGGCTTCCCCCCGGGTTTGCAAGAGGCGTGCGTTTCTAGGGCAATTTCAACGGGTGGCAAACGGGCGGTAAAATGGAGTGGGGGACATGGAAAGGTCGTTGTCGCCGGACACGTCAATGCACCCGGCGTGACTCGAACACGCAGCCTGCTGATTAGAAGTCAGCTGCTCTATCCTTTGAGCTACGGGTGCCTGCGCTTGCGAATCGGGGCGAGTAGATTTGAACTACCGACCTCCTGCTCCCAAGGCAGGCGCGCTGACCAGGCTGCGCTACGCCCCGCTTGCCAAGGTCTCTACAGCTCCCGGGTTTCAAGTAGACGCTGTGCTTTTTGATCTCTTTGATGATGGCTTCCATCTGCACTTTTCTCTTGAACCGGCGCAGGGCGCTCTCGAACGACTCGCCCTGGGAAAGCTCTACAAATGCCACTTGCGATCACACTCCTTTTTTTGAAACTAATGACCGGTGAGACCTCTATATACCCCATTTCACCCCGCCTGTCAAGAAGAAGCGCCCCTTCACAGGCGGCCAGGCGCTGGTTGCCGCTTTTTGCGAAAAAAACGCCGTTCTTCCTTGATTTTTCCCCTGTTTTTCTATACAATTCCCCAATGGCAAGAATTCTTTCAGGCCATTCGCCCGCCCAATGCCGACTCCCTGAGAACGCCAGCCCGGAGCGAGCCATGCGGTATGAAAGCAAAAGGAGCTGCCCCCATGACCACTTGTGATGAGAAGATCGTCCCCAGCGCCGCTTCCCGGCCCCCCGCGCGCCTCGACCTGCCCCCCGGCGTCCCGCCGCTGAATTCGCTTTACGTGTACGCCGCCGGCTCCTGCAACCTGGCTTGCCGCCATTGCTGGATCACGCCGGCCTTCCAGTCGGCCGCCGCCGGAAACGCCGCCGGCAAGTTCGTCGACCTCGAGCACGTGCGCTCGGCCATCGAGCAGGGCAAGCCCCTGGGCTTGTCCAACATCAAGCTGACCGGGGGGGAGCCGACCCTGCATCCGCGCTTCCGCGAACTCGTCACGCTCATCGCCGGTTCGGGGCTGCGCATCGTCCTCGAGACCAACGGCACCCTGATCGACGATGACCTGGCGGGCTTCCTGCGCCGGAGCGGAAAGATCTCCTTCATCTCCGTCAGCCTCGACGGCTCGGAGGCGGCCACCCATGACTACATGCGCGCCGTCGACGGCAGCTTTGCCCAGGCGCAGGAGGGCATCCGCGCCCTGCGCCGCGCCGGCTTCCGGCCGCAGGTCATCTGCACGTTGTTCCGCGGCAATGTCGGGCAGATCGAGCCGCTGATCGCCATGGCCGAGGAGCTGGGCTGCGAGTCGGTGAAGTTCAACCTCATCCAGGAAATGGGGCGCGGCGAGAGCTTCAATGAAACACAGGGGCTGACGCTGTCCGAGATCATCGCCCTCAACGAGCGCGTCGAGAACGAGATCCTGCCCAAAGCCAAGCTGCGCATCAGCTTCGACGTTCCCATGGCCTTCCGCCCCATCTCGCGCCTGCTGCGCCGGGCCCTCGAGCATTGCGGCGTGCTGAGCATCCTGGGCATGCTGGCCAGCGGCGAGCTGTCGCTGTGCGGCATCGGCGAAAGCGTCCCCGACCTGATCTACGGCCACATCGCCAAAGACCCGCTGCGCCGGGTTTGGTGCGAGAGTCCCGGCCTGCTCGAGCTGCGCCGCAAGGTGCCGGCTGAGCTGCAGGGAATCTGCGGGGAATGCCTGCACCGTCTGAAATGCCTGGGCAGCTGCCTGGCCAACAATTACCACGCCACCGGCAAGCTGAACGCGGCCTACGCCTTCTGCGCCCGCGCCGAAGAGCAGGGGCTATTCCCTGCCTCGCGCAAGGAAGCCGGAAAAGCCCGGAGCTGAGCCGCGGCGCGCGGTTGCGTCTGGTTCCGCTTCAGGGTAAAATGGAGCCATGCCGATGAAGATCGTGTTTCCCGTCGCCGGCGTCGGAACTCGTTTCCTTCCGGCTACAAAAGAGGTGCCCAAGGAGATCCTGCCGGTCATCGACAAGCCCCTGATCCAATATGCCGTCGAGGAGGCGGTCGCCAGCGGCCTGAACAACTTCGTTTTCATCACCGCACCGGGCAAGGAGGCGCTGGAGAGGTATTTTTCTCCAAACGCCGAACTGGACGAGTTTTTGCGGCGCCACCGCAAAACGCACCTGCTCGCTGGCGTGAAAAGTTTTTACAAGAAGAAGTTCACCTATATCCGCCAGGAGCAGGCGCTGGGCTTCGGACACGCCATCGCCCTTGCCCAGCCGGCCATCGGCAATGAGGCCTTCGCCATCTCGCTCCCCGACGACCTGATCCTCTCCGAGACGCCGGTCATGGCCCAGATGCTCGCGGTCTACGAGAAGTACCGCTCACCGGTCATCGCCTTCATGGAAGTGCCCCCCGCCGACGTCCCGCGCTACGGCATCGCCGCCGGTCCTTTCCTGGAGGAGCGCGTCTTTGCCATCGAGAAGCTGGTGGAGAAGCCAACGCCGGCTTCTGCCCCTTCCCGCCATGCCGTCATTGGCCGCTACATCATGACTCCCGACATCTTCCCGCTGCTGAAAAAGGAGAAGAAAGGGGCCGGCGCCGAGATCCAGCTCACCGACGCCGTAGTCGAGCTGATGCAGCGGCGCCAGGTGCTGGGCTACTTCTTCGAGGGCAAACGTTTCGATGCCGGGACCACCCTGGGCTATATCGAGACGCTGGTCCACGTCGCCCTGCAGCGGGATGATACGCGCGACTTCACCCGCCGGCTCCTGCGCGGCCTGGCCCACGATGAGAAGCTATGAGACCTTCTCGACCACGGCCGATGCGGGGATCCGATTCCGGGGCCGTGATTTTTCCGAACTGTACGCCAATGCCCTGCGCGGCCTGAACCTGCTGCTCTTTGGCCGGAATCCCGGTCCGCAAAAAAAAGAAGGCGGATCCGCCGCTTTCTGCTTTCACGGCGACGGGCCGGAGAACGTCCTGGTGAATTTCCTGGCCGCGGTCGTCGCCCTGGCCAATCAGGAGGGTGCGCAGGTGGCGGCCGCGGACATCCATCGCGCCGATGCCCGGCGTCTGGAGGCGCGGCTGCGGTTCGCTTCCCGCCGGCGTGCCCCAAAAATCGAAATCAAGGCCACCACCTACCACAACCTGCGGGTGAGCGAAAAGAACGGCATGCTGCGCGCCGCCGTGGTCTTCGACGTATGAAACCCTGCGCGATGGACTTCGAGGAGGTCGCCCCCTGTTGCTGGCGCCTGAGCCGGACGGCCGACCGGGCCATGACCGCCGATGCCGAGGTCTTCGCCACAAGCGAGATCCTGCAGCACGCGCTGGATGATGCCTCGATCGAGCAAGTGGTCAACGTGGCCTGCCTGCCCGGCCTCGTCGGAAGTTCGCTGGCCATGCCCGACATCCATTACGGCTATGGCTTCTGCATCGGCGGCGTGGCGGCCTTTCCCGCCGCCGGCGGCATCGTCCTGCCGGGCGGAGTGGGCTACGACATCAATTGCGGCGTGCGCCTGCTGGCCAGTTCCATACCCGCCGGCGAGTTCGCCGCAGTCGCCGACGAAGTCGGCCACGCCATCCTGGCACGCGTTCCCACCGGCCTGACAACGCACGGGCTGCGGCCGCTGAACAAGAAGGAGTTTCAGCGCCTCGTCGCCGGCGGCGTGGGCGAGGTCGTGCGCCGTTTCGGCGGCGAGGCGACCGACATGGAGCTCATCGAGTCGGGCGGCTGCCTGCCTTTCGATGCACCCGGCGCCCTCGGCCCCCGTGCCTGCGAGCGCGGCGCGGCCCAGCTGGGCTCGCTGGGTTCGGGCAACCACTTCATCGAGGCGCAGGCGGTGGAGGAAATCTTCGACCCTCCACACCGGTTCGCGCGGCTTCGGCCACCAGGTCGCCACGGATTACATCGAAACCTTCCGCAAGCGCAACCTGGCCCGCTTGAAGCTGCGCGACCCGCAGCTGGTCCATGCCGACATCGCTTCGGCCGAGGGGCGCAACTACCTGCAGGCGCTCAACGCCGCCAGCAACTTCGCCTGGGCCAACCGCCAGCTGATCCAGGAGGAGGTCGTGGCCATCCTGGAGCAGTCCATGGCCATGGGCCGCGCGGCG
>JALOLC010000001.1 GCA_025456175.1 Acidobacteriota bacterium
CACGGCGCCTGCGGCGAAGTCACGGGCTCCAAGCATTTTCTCGATATCGACGGCCGGCTGCTCCAGGTCGATTGCGGCATGTTCCAGGGCCGGCGCGACGAGTCCTATCGGAAGAACCGGGAAATGCCCTTTGATGCCAAGGCGATCGCTGCCCTCATCCTGACCCACGCCCATTTTGACCACTCTGGCGCATTGCCCATCCTGTTCAAGAACGGCTTCAACGGCAATATCCACGCCACATCCGCCACACGCGACATCGCCCAGATCATCCTCCTCGACAGCGCCTATATCCAGCAGAAGGACTTCGAGATAATCCAGGAGAAGGCGGCAAAGCATCCCGAACGCAAGCTGACCGTCTATCCGCCGCTGTATTCCGCCGAGGACGCCGTCGCGGTCATGGGCAATTTCGTCACCAGCAACTACCGCCGCCGCTTCCGCCCCCTCGATGGCGTCGAGGCCGAGTTCTTCGACGCCGGCCATATCCTGGGCGCGGCCACCGTGCACCTCACCCTGCCGGGCGGACTGCGCCTCGCCTTCAGCGGCGACCTCGGCCGCGAGGGCCTGCCGATCATCCGTGATCCCGAGGTGCTGCCGGCCATGGATTACCTGGTGCTGGAGTCGACCTACGGCAACCGGCTGCACAAGTCGGTCGGCCTGGCCCGGGAAGAACTGCGCGAGATCATCTTTAAGGCGCACTCGCGACGCAGCAAGATCCTCATCCCCGCCTTCACCATCGAGCGCACCCAGGAGCTGATCTACCTGATCCACACGCTGCAGCAGGAGGGCAAGGTGCCCATCCTGCCCATCTTCATCGATTCGCCGATGGCGGTCAACGCCACGGCGATCTTCAAGATTCATCCCGAATGCTTCGACGAGGAGACCATCCGCCGCTTCGTCAGCGTCAACGTCGATCCCTTCGGCTTTGAAAACATCCGTTACGTGGTCTCCACGGCCGAGTCCCGGGAGATCAACGCCGTCAAGGGGCCGGCCATCATCATCGCCGCCAGCGGCATGGCCGAGTCGGGGCGCATCCTGCACCACCTGATCCAGCATATCGAGAACCCGGACACCATCATCGCCGTTGTCGGCTTCATGGCCGAGAACACCCTGGGCCGGCGGCTCGCCGACCGGGAAAAAGAGGTCAAGATCTTCGGCAAGCCGTACCAGGTGAAGGCCGAGATCGCCACCCTGAATGCCTTTTCGGCCCACGCCGACTACGCGGAGATCCTCTCTTGGCTCCAGAAGCACGACCTCAAGAGCTTGAAGAAGATATTCCTGGTCCACGGTGAAAGCGCAGCGCAGGCCAGCCTGCAGGCCGAGCTGTTGCGCTTCGGCATCCCCAAGGTGGAGATCGCCCGCTACGGCGGGGTCTACGATCTGGAGTAGTCAACGCATGGAGACCGTCGAACTGGAGGGCATCACCTGCCAGCTGGTGCGCCGCAGCAGCCGCCGGGTGCGCATCGCTTTCCACAGCGGCTGCTTGCGCATGGTCCTGCCCCGCCACCTCGACCCGCTGCCGATCATCGACAAGCACAAGAGATGGATCTTGGAGAAGCACGAGTGGTTCCAGCAACAGCGCCTCCTGGCCGAGCGGCTGAAGCTGGAAAACCGCTCCAACGAGGATTTCATCGGACTGGTCAAGGAATTGAGCGGCACGTACTCCGGGATGCTGGGGGTCAGGCCGCTGGGGATCGGTTTCCGGCGCATGAAAAGCAAGTGGGGGAGCTGCAGCTCCAGGGGCAAGATCTCGCTCAATACATGGCTGCAGGTCCTGCCCGAAAGCTTGGTCGCCTTCATTGTCTTTCACGAGCTGGCTCACCTCAAGGTGCGCAACCACGGCCCCGAGTTCAAGGCGCTGATTCGCAGCGAGTTTCCCCGCCACCGCGACCTGGACAAGCAGCTGAAGCTCTACAGTCTGAAGATCCTTTAGTTCTGTCGCGCCTTGACATGTCCGGGCCGAGACATTATACTTTTTGCCGATGGCCAAGGAAAAAAGAGGGAATGCCGACGAGAAGGAACTATCGCTTAAAAACGAGATTTTCGCGGTTTTTTCCCTCTTTTTCTCGTTTTTTCTGATCTTCAGCCTGGCCAGCTTCACTCCCCTCGACCCGTCCTTCTTTCACTCGGCCCCGATGCGCGTGGTCACCAATTATGGAGGCCGCCTGGGCTCGGAGCTCTCGGCCCTGCTGTTCAATATTTTTGGCTTCGCTTCTCTCCTTTTTATCCTCATCTTTCTTTTCCTGACCGCCTATTTTCTCTTCAACCGCCGCATCAACCGGGCGGTGAGCAAGGGAGTGGGCTTCGGCATCCTGCTCTTCTCCCTGTCCGCGCTCCTGGCCAACCTCCACCCCGAGACGCTGGTCTCGGGGCAGGCGCTGCAGACGGGAGGCATGGTCGGGTTGCTGCTGAACAACCTGGTCAGCTCCCAGATCAGGGGCTTCTTTGCCTCCCTGCTCTTCCTTTCGCTGCTGGGCATCTCGCTGGTGCTGATCGCCAAGGTTTCCATCCGGAACATCATCGTCCTGCTGTGGCGGCTTCTGGCCAGAGGAGGGGCTCTGCTGGGCGTTTTTTTCCGCAAACGCCTCGAGGGCATGCGCCGCAACCGCAACCGCAGGAAAGTGCAGGAGAAGTACGAGGCGGGCCAGGGCAACTTCGTGTTCAAGGGCAAGCAGCAGCTGAAGGAGCCTCTCCGGGATAGGGAACCCTCGCCGCGCAGCGAGAAAAGGGCGCTCATCAAGAAGCCGAGCAAGCTGCCCGAGGAAAGCGGCATCTTCCCCGAAATGGAGCAGGAGTTCCAGCCCGATGCCCAGTACAAGCCGCCGCCGCTGACCTACCTCGATGCCCCGACCGAGAAAAGCCAGATCGACATCGACGAGCTGGAGGACAAGAAGCAGGAGCTCTCCCAGCGCCTGCAGGAGTTCAAGATCAACGGCGAGATCGCCGAGTACACGCCGGGGCCGGTGATCACCACCTTCGAGTTCGTCCCCGCCGTCGGCGTCAAGGTCAAGGACGTGGTCGGGCTCACCGAGGACCTGGCCATGGTGGCCAAGGCGCAGTATGTGCGCATCGAGCGCATCCTGGGCAAGAACGCCATCGGCATCGAGATCCCCAACAAGAAGCGCGAGACCATCCACCTGCGCGAGCTGCTGGAGACGCCGCAGTACAAGCAGTCCAGCTCGCCGCTCACCCTGGCGCTGGGCAAGACGGCCACCGGCGACATCTTCATCTCCGACCTGAAGGAGATGCCGCACCTGCTGATTGCCGGCGCCACCGGCAGCGGCAAGAGCGTGGCCATCCACTCCATCATCCTCAGCATCCTCTACAAGTCCTCGCCCAAGTCCGTCAAGTTCATCATGATCGACCCCAAGCGCATCGAGTTGGCCATCTACAACTCCCTGCCGCACCTGCTGACGCCCGTGGTGGTCAATCCCAAGCTGGCCAAGAACGCACTGGACTGGGCTGTCTTCGAGATGGAGAACCGCTACAAGAAGCTGGCCACGCTGCAGGTGCGCAACATCGAGCAGTACAACAAGAAGCTCGAGCTGCTCATCCAGTCCGAGGCCGACGAGCTCGAGCAGCTCGAGGACAAGGAGCCCATCCCCTACATCGTGATCATCATCGACGAGCTGGCCGACCTGATGATGGCCTCGGCCCGCGAGATCGAGGACGACGTCATGCGCCTGGCGCAGAAGGCCCGGGCCATCGGCATCCACCTCATCCTGGCCACCCAGCGCCCCTCCATCGACGTCATCACCGGCAACATCAAGAACAACTTCCCCTCGCGCATGGCGCTGGCCGTCCCCTCGCGCTACGACTCGCGCACCATCATCGACCAGGTCGGCGCCGAGAAGCTCCTGGGCAACGGCGACATGCTGTTCCTCCCCCCCAAGACCGCCTCGCTGATCCGCCTGCACTCGGCCTACGTGTCCGAGCCCGAGACGGTGCGCGTGTCCAACTTCCTGTCCAAGCAGGCCAAGCCCGAGTTCAACACCCAGATCGTCAAGCATGCCGCCCAGAGGGAGGAGCCGGCTGAGGAGCAGGTCTTGGATGAGTTGTTCTTCGAGGCCGCCGAGACCATCATTTCCACCGGGCAGGCATCCACATCCTACCTGCAGCGCAAGCTGAGCGTGGGCTTCGCCCGCGCCGGCCGCATCATCGACCAGCTGCAGGAGAAGGGGGTCATTTCGCCGGCCAACAGCAAGAACCAGCGCGAGATATTGATGACCCTCGACGACCTGAACGCCCTGCGCAAGGAATAATCCGCCCTTTTTTCCCGGAGCACTGAATATTCCGCCGCTGCCGGGAGTATACTATGCGGCGGTAGGAGGAGAATGGATGAGAGGGATCTGATCCGCTGCGCCCAGCTTGGCGATCGCGACGCCTTTGCCGGGCTCGTCTCCAGCCATGAAAAGAAGCTGCTGGCCCTCTGCTGGAACATGCTGGGCGAGCGCGAGGAGGCCCGCGATGCCGCCCAGGAAGCGCTCTTGCAGGCGTTCGAGAATCTTTCCCGCTTCGACGCCGGCCGCAGCTTCGTCAAGTGGCTGCTGGGCATCGGCGCCAAGCGCTGCCTCGACCGCCTGCGCCGGAAGCGGACGTTCCTCAGGATTTTCAAGGTTCATGCCGGCGAATGGCTGGGGGGCGGTGAGCCGCGGCCCGAGGCCGTGGCCGAGAACGAGAGTACCGGGCGGCTGCTGCTGAAGCTGCCTCCCAGGGAGCGGGCGGCGATCTCCCTGGCGGTTTTCGACGATTTCAGCGCCCGCGAGATCGCGGCCACGCTGGGCTGTGCGGAGAACACGGCGCGCGTCCACCTGTTCAACGCCCGCCTGAAGCTGAAAAAGGAGGTGGCCGATGGCTTGTAAGTGGGTCTGTTTCGCGTTCCGCGCCCTGCCGTTGCCGGCCTGGCGGACGTTCCTGCTCGACCGCCACATCGATCATTGTCCCCGCTGCCGAGGCGAGGCGCTTGACGACGAGGCCATCCGCTCCCTGGGAGTGACCCCGGCCGACCTGCAGAACGAGCCGAGTCTCCTCCCTCCCGCTGCCGGCCGCCGGCTGCCCCGGCGCCGGGCAATCCCTTTCGATTGGCGCTATGCCTTCGGCGCTCTCCTGGCGGTGACGCTTCTTGGAGCTCTCGTCGCGCTCTTCCGGCTCACCCCGCCCGAGCCTATTGCGCAAGGAACCGTGTACGTTACTGAAGGCGATGCGCATGTGCGTGTTTTTGCCGTGATTGAGGCGCGCATCGGCGATGAGCCAGCCCGCCCGATCCTATTCAAGCCCGGGCAGCCGGGGATGACGATCGTCTGGTTCGAGAAAACGAAAAACTGATTTCAGGAGGAATTCAATGAAAAAAGCGTTTTTTGCATTGATATGGTTGGTCCTGGCCCTGGCGCTCCTTGCCCGGTCGGAGGTCACGCTGGACGTTAAGCTAAACTTCTTCGGTCCGGCGGAAGGCGAAAAAGGCGGGCCGGGAGTGGCCACGTCGTTCTATCTCAAGTCG
Organism: Acidobacteriota bacterium; assembly: GCA_025456175.1. GTDB lineage: Bacteria > Acidobacteriota > Aminicenantia > UBA2199 > UBA2199 > UBA2199. Next base: position 5,495 of record JALOLC010000001.1, read on the forward strand.
CTGGTGCAGCGCAACCTGCAGGTCGCATTTTCTCCCCAGGCCCTGCTCGCGGAATTGCGCAAGACCTTCAATGCTGCGGATGTTTCCCTGCTGGCGTCGGGAGATCTGCGCTGGCGCTCGGGCGGGTCAAGCTCGGTCACGCAGGTCGTGCAGATCGACGGACGGGACTACGCCCTGATCCTCACCCCCCGGCCCAAGCCGGGGGCGGTGAACTTCAAGGTCGGCGTGGTGGAGGAACGCGGCAAGGACAGCGTCAAGAACGTCCTGCTCGACACCGAGATCGTCCTGCCCGACGGCGAGGTGGCCATGCTGGGTTTCCGCGACTCGCGCGAGCAAAACTACTTCATCGCCTTGTACATCCAGGGACGCGACGAAGCCTTCGGGAAAGACTCCGTGCGCCTCGCGGCAGGGAAAAAGCCGAAGCTCATCAAGAAGGTCAATCCGGTCTACCCCGACGAGGCGGTGAAAAGCAGGATCCAGGGGGTCGTGGTCCTGGAGGCCGTGATCGACGAGATGGGGAAGGTGCAGGAAATCCGCACCGTCACCTCGGCCGCGCCCATGCTGGACAAAGCCGCTACGGAGGCCCTGCAGCAGTGGGAGTATGCCCCGTTCGAAATGGACGGCCGGTGTCGGAGGGTCATGTTCACGGTCACGATCAGATTCCGGCTGGACGAAAAAAAGAAGGATGCCATGGGTGCCCTGGCCCGTCTTGAAGACTCCCAAAAGCCGAAGCTTATCAAAAAAATCGACCCCACCTATCCCCAGGCGGCGCTGGAGCACAAGCTGGAAGGGGTTGTGGTGCTCGAAGTCAAGATCAACGAACTCGGCAAAGTGACGGACATGCGCGACGTCAGTTCTACCAGCCCCACTCTGAAACAGGCAGCCATCGAGGCGGTGCGGCAATGGGAGTATGAGCCCTACATTGTCGACGGCAAGGCCAAGCCGGTGGTTTTCACCGTGACCGTGACGTTCGCCTTGAAATAGGAGTTGTTGGCGGCCATTCCCGCGCCTGCGGAGCGGCCGTTTCCTGCCGATGCGTTAGCGCAGCAGCTTGATCTGGAAGATGAAGCTCTGCAGGGAAATGCGCGCCGACTCCTCGCCGCTGGTTTTGGACTCGTAGTCAAGGCGGTAGATCAGTTTCAGAACGGCCTGGATCTTGGCGTCGGGGAAGTTTTTGACCAGGGCGATGAACTTGGTGAGGATGAAGGAGGGTTGCTGCAGCACCTTGCCGATGTCGGCGACCGAAAAGCGGTGGCGCATCAGGAATTTGGCCGTGTAGATCTTGTGGTAGTAGGAGATCAGGGTGCCGATGATGAAGCTCGGCTTGACGCCGTTGATGAACAGGTACTTCAGTATGTCGAGGTACGCGGCGGCGTCCTCGCGCTCGATGGCCTCGGTCAGGTCCCAGATGGAGTGCGAGCTGACGCCGGTGATCAGTTCCTCGACCTCCTCGCTGCCGAGGCTCAGGGTCTTGGCCGCGGCGGCTTCCAGTTTGGGCAGCTGGTGAATGATCGAGACGAAGTCGTCGGCCATGATCTCCTGGATGCGCCCGATGGCGTCGGCGCTGATGGCGATCTTGCGCTCCTTCATGTACTGGCGGATGAAGCCGCGGATCTCTCCCTCGCTGGTGCGGTCGAGGTCGATGCTGATCGTGTGCGGCGACTCGAGGCTCTCGCGCAGGCGGGCCAGCTTCTCCTTCTTGACTTGCTTGTAATCGTCGCGGCTCAGGTCGAGGGAGACATAGACGATCAAAATGGCATGCGGGTTGGGCTTCTGCAGGTAGGCGGCCAGGGCCTTTTTGGCGGCGGCGTTCAGGGTGATCTTCTTCTCGTCGCGCAGGACCACCGTGATGACCTTCTGGGCGCTGATGAAGAAGCTCGAGCTGTTGGCCTCGTCCAGGATCTCCTCCCAGCCGGTTTCCTCCTCGCTGTCGAAATGGTAGCGCTTGAAGTTGAACTCGCTGCGCGCCTGGCCGAACGCGCGCCCGACCTCGGCGATGACGTGCTCGCCCAGGAACTCGTTGAAGCCGTACAGCAGGAGCACGGGTGGGATCCTGCCCTCCGCCTGGATGCGGCCGAGAAAACCGAAGAACGTGTTCTCGGGCATCAGAAGTTCTCCAGGATCGTGCTGACGATGCTGGAGGCGAATTTCTCCGCTATCTTGGCCAGGGAGCCTGTCTCCTGGGAGAAGAAGTCGGCGTTGTCGGTCTCGTAGGTCTCGCGGAAGGAAAGGCCGCTCCCCTGGAAGACGAGCGCGCCGCTTTGGATCTCGACCAGGCGCACGTTGAGGGTCAGCCGCACCTGGTACTGGTTGGCCGCCCCCTGGTCGGAATAGGATATGGGGGTGACGGTGAAGCTGGTGATCGTACCCTCGAGCAGGAGATCGGCGTCGCCCTGGGCGGCAACCAGACGCAGCCGGCTGCGGCGGACAAATTCGTCGCGGACGGCGAAAGTAACGAATTGCCCGGCCTGCGGCCTGAGGGTCTGGTTGGTGAAGGCGGGGATGGCGATGGCGGCAGCGCCGGGGGGCAGGTTGCGCCCGCGCCCGGAAAGGCGGTAGCCGCACTGCAGCGGGAGCAGCGCCGCGGCCAGGAGCAGAGTTGCGGCGGCGAGGCGCTTCATTTGCAGACGATGCTCAGCATCTTGTTCTTGACAAAGATCATTTTCAGCACCTGCTTGCCTTCGATGCTCTGCCGGGTCTTGGCGCTGCGCAGCGCCTCGGCCTTCACCGTTTCCTCGTCGCAATCGAGAGGAACGATCACCTTGTCGCGGATCTTGCCGTTGACCTGCACCATGACGTTGACGCTGTCGCTGGCCGCGACAGCCGGGTTGAACGCGGGCCAGGGGGCCCGGTAGACGGTCGTGGCGAAGCCCAGCTGCTGCCAGCTCTCCTCGGCCAGGTGGGGCGCGAAGGGGGCCAGAAGCAGGACCAGGGTCTCGGCCAGCTCGGAAACGATTGCCGCGTCGCTGGCCGGAGGCAGCGATTCTTTCTCCAGCGGCGCATAGGCGTAGATCGCGTTCAGCAGTTCCATGATGGCGGCCAGGGCCGTGTTGAACTGGAAGGACTCGATCTGCGCTCCCACCTTTTGCAGCGTCTGGTGGAGCTTGCGGCGTACGCGGCACTCCGCCGGCCCCCCTTTGGCACCTTGCTCGATCGAGTTGGTGGGGGCCGCGGCGTAACCGGCCTCCGGCGAAAACTCGGCAGGCAGCGAGTCCCGCCAGTCCTGCCGATAAAGCGGGCGCGCCGCCTGCAGCCAGCGCCAGGCGCGCGCGACAAAACGGTGCGACCCCTGGATCCCCTCCTCGCTCCATTGGACATTGTCCTCGAACGGCGCCACGAACATCTCGTAGACGCGCAGGGAGTCGGCGCCGAAGCGCCCGATGATGTCCTCCGGGGTAACGACGTTGCCCTTCGACTTGGACATGCGCGCCCAGCGCCAGATGATCTGGTCGGCGGGGTACTTTTCGCGCTCGTCGTGCTTGAGCACGACCCAATCGATGATCTTCTCGTCTTCCCTGCCCTCTTCCTGGGCCCGCGGCCGTCGTCCCGGTGTCAGGGCCAGCAGCGAGCCCTGGTTGCGCAGGTTAAGGAAAGGCTCCTCGAAGCCCAGCAGCCCCTCGTCGAACAGCACCTTGGTCCAGAAGCGGGCGTAGAGAAGGTGCGAGCGGGCATGCTCGATCCCCCCGGTGTATTGGTCAACGGGCAGCCAGTAGTCGAGGGCCTGGCGCGAGGCGAAGGCTTTGGCGTTGCCGGGATCGGTGAAGCGCAGGAAGTACCACGAGGAGCAGGCATAGCCGCCCATGGTGTCGGTCTCGCGCCGCGCCGGCCCGCTGCATTTCGGGCAGACGGTGCGCACGAACTCGGGGATGGCGGCCAGCGGCGACTCGCCGGTTCCCGTCGGGTGGTAGTTCTCCACGTCGGGCAACAGGACCGGCAGCTGCGCTTCGGGGACCGGCACCTCGCCGCAGGCAGGGCAATGGACGATGGGGATCGGCGCTCCCCAGTAGCGCTGGCGGGAGATCAGCCAGTCGCGCAGCCGGTAATTGACCGTTGGCCGCCCCAGGCCTTTCTCCTGCAGCCAGGCTGTGACCGCCTTGGTGAACTCGGCCGTGGGCAACCCGCTCCAGCGCCCCGAGTTGACGGCGATGCCCTCCGCGGGTTCGGCGGCCTGGAGATCGTAGCATGAGCCGTCGCGGCTGACGACTTGCAGCACCGGGAGCCCGAATTTCCTGGCAAAGGCAAAATCCCGCTCGTCATGCCCGGGTACGCACATGATGGCGCCGGTGCCGTAGCCCATCAGCACGTAGTCGGCGATCCAGACCGGGATCGTTTCGCCGTTGACCGGGTTGACGGCGCCGGCGCCGGTGAAAACGCCCGTCTTGGCGCGCTCGGCGCTCAAGCGGTCGATCTCCGACTCGCCCTGCGCCTTGCGCACGTACGCCTCCACCTCGCTGCGCCTCTCGGCGCTGGTCACGACCGGGACCAGCGGGTGCTCGGGGGCGAGCACGATGAAGGTGGCGCCGAACAGGGTGTCGGGCCGGGTGGTGAAGACGCGGATGGACTCCCGGCTGCCGGCGACGGCGAAGTCGACCTCGGCCCCCTCGCTGCGGCCGATCCAGTCGCGCTGCATCTCCTTCATGCCCTCGGACCAATCGAGCTTTTCCAGGTCGGCCAGCAGGCGGTCGGCATAGGCGGTGATGCGGAAGAACCACTGCGGCATCGGCTTCTTTTCGACCGGGGCGTCGCAGCGCCAGCAGCGGCCGTCCCTGACCTCCTCGTTGGCCAGGCCGGTCTTGCAGGCCGGGCACCAGTTGATGGGGGCGGTGGCCCTGTAGGCCAGCCCCTGGCGGTGGAGAAGCAGGAACATCCATTGGGTCCACTTGTAGTACTCGGGCAGGCTGGAGTTGATCTCGCGCTGCCAGTCATAGGAGCAGCCAGCCTGGACCAGCGTCTCGCGGTAGGCGGCGGCGTATTCGGGGACCATGGCGCGCGGATTGCGGTTGCGGCGGATGGCCTCGTTCTCGGCCGGCTGGCCGAAGGCATCCCAGCCCATGGGATGGAGCACGTTGTAGCCCTGCATGCTCTTGAAGCGGCAGAAGGCGTCGGTCGGCACGTAGTTCTTGAGATGGCCGACATGAAGACCCGACCCGGAAGGGTAGGGGAACATCTCCAGGCAGTAGTATTTCGGCCTTTTTTCGTCGGCCGCGGCCCGGAAGGTCTGGTCTTCCCTCCAGATGCGCTGCCATTTCGCCTCGATTTCCCTGAAGTTGTAGTTCATTGTCTTCCTTGGATCGCCGCTTGCTGCCCATTATACCGAAAAAAGGGGGGAGCGACAAGCCCGCTGCGCCCTGCCCGCCGGCGTTGCACTCCGGGAGCGACTGAACAAACGCGGGCGACCGGCCGTATAAGCCAATTCAGGAGATGGGATGAAAAGCAAGAAAAAAGTGCTCATCGCCCTTGTTTTTGCCGTGATCGCGCTGATCGTGCTGATCAATGTCAAAACGGGCAACGGCAAGAGCCTTGAGGTCGCGACCGAGGCCGCCCAGAAGCGCGACCTGGTCGAAAAAGTGTCGGCCACCGGCGAGATCAAGCCCAAGAAGAACATCAACATCAGCACCGACGTGGCCGGCAAGATCCTGAAGATCCTGGTCCAGGAGGGGGACATCGTCCACGGCGGGCAGCTGCTCATCAAGATCGATTCGGCCATCTACGAGGCCAACGCCGATCGCGACCAGGAGATCATCTCCTCATCGCAGGCCGATCTGGTTTCCCAGGAAGCCAATCTGAAAAAGGCCAGGCAGTACCTGGAGCGGCGCCGGCAGCTTTACGACGAGGGCTTGATCGCCAAGGAGCTTTACGAAGACGCCGTCATCCAGCACGAGATCGCCCAGGCCAACAGGCAGGCGAACCTGCACCGCATCGAGCAGGCCCGGGCCTCGTTGAAGAGCACCAGTGATGCCATCCGCAAGACCTCCATCGTGTCGCCCATCGACGGCATCGTCACCAGCCTGAAGGTCGAGGAGGGCGAGGTGGCCATCATCGGCACCATGAACAATCCCGGCACCGTGCTGATGACCATCGCCGATCTCTCGGTCATGGAAGCGGAGGTGCTGGTCGACGAGACCGACGTGGTCAAGGTACGGCTCGGCAAGCGGGCCGAGGTGACGGTGGACGCCATCCCGGGCCAGGTCATGCCGGGCAAGGTGACCGAGGTCGGCAACTCGGCCATCGTCAGCTCGTCCGGCGCGACCAGCAGCGAGTCCAAGGACTTCAAGACCGTCATCACCCTGGAATCCCCGCCGCTGACACTGAAGCCCGGCTTCTCCGCCACCGCGGATGTCATCATCGAAGAGAAGAAAGGCGTGCTGGCGGTGCCGATCGCGGCTCTGGTGATCCTGGAGCGGGATGACGCCAAGAAAAAGGGGGCCAAGATCGAGCGCGAGGGAGTGTTCGTCGCCGAAAAGGGGCGCAGCGTTTTCCGCGAAGTGAAAAAGGGCATTGCCGGAGACATGTACATCGAGATCACCGCGGGTTTGAAGGAAAGCGACGCCGTCGTCACCGGCCCCTTCGCCATGCTCAAGAAATTGAAGGACGGGGACCGGATCAAGAGCTCCAAGAACAAGAAATAATATGGCCGCCATCATCGAAGTCAGGGATCTGGGGAAGACCTACGAAGTTGGCAGCGAGAAGATCTACGCCTTGAAGGACATCAGCTTCGACGTGGAGCGCGGCGAGTTCCTCGCCATCATGGGCCAGTCGGGATCCGGGAAATCGACACTGATGAACCTGCTGGGCTGCCTGGACACCCCGACCGAGGGCAAGTATTTCATCAACGGCAAGGAGGTCAGTTCCCTCTCCGAAGACGAACTGGCCCACATTCGCAACAAGGATATCGGTTTCATCTTCCAGGTGTTTCACCTGCTGCCCCGCTCCACGGCCCTGCACAACGTTGAGCTGCCCCTGGTCTACAGCGGGGTCAAGAAGGCGGCGCGCCTGGAGATCGCCCGCGGCGCCTTGAAGGCCGTCGAGCTCTCCGACCGCCTGGCGCACCGGCCGAACGAGCTTTCGGGCGGCCAGCGGCAGCGCGTGGCCATTGCCCGCGCCCTGGTGAACAAGCCGTCGCTCATCCTGGCCGACGAGCCGACCGGCAACCTCGATTCGAAGACCGGCGAGGAGATCGTCGCCATTTTCCAGGAGCTGCACCGCCGCGGCAACACCATCATCATGGTGACGCACAACCAAGAGCTGGCCAACCTCAGCGAGCGGGTGTTCTATTTGAAGGACGGCCGCATCATCAAGGAAGAAAAGACAGGGAGGGGAAAATGAACGGGTTCATCAACAACGTGATCGGCGTAATCACCAGTCCGGCAAGCGCCGTGGCCAAGGCGATGGCGGAGAAGCGCTGGCCGGCGGCACTGGTCCTTGTCCTGCTGGTGACGGCCATCTGCACCTACGTCACCTATCCGGTCACCAAGGTGGAGCAGGCCAAGTTCATACGCGACTCGGAGATGGCCGAGAAGCTGAGCGACCAGCAGCTGGCCGACCTGGACAAGTTCACTCCGACCCAGCGCGCCAGCGGCGCCGTTTTTTCCGCCGTTTTCGCGGCGCTGGTCCTCGTTGTGGGCGCGTTCTTCGTCTACCTGTTCTTCAAGGTCGGCGGCGTCGAGGGATTGTACGTCAACTATTTCTCGGGGGTGGCGCAGGCCTCGGTCCTGGACATGGTCCTGGGCGGGATCCTGAAAAGCACCCTGGTCATGCTCAAGAAGACCATGATGGTCCATACCGGGCTGACCATGTTTTTCCCGGGGCTGGACTTCCGCAGCCTGAACTTCATCCTCCTCTCGCAGTTCGACTTTTTCTCCCTTTGGTACCTGACAGCGCTGGCCCTGGGCATCGCCGCCTTTGCCAAGATCAGTCTCAAAAAGAGCCTGGTCATCACCGGCATGTATTTCCTTTTCAAGAGCCTGGTCCTGGTGGCGGTTTCCTTCTTTACCATGAAGATGATGGGCATGTAAACCGGGAGCCGACCCTGCCGTCCGCCCGTTGCCCGGGCCAAAAACTTGACAATTCCTTAATTTTGATTTATTAAATTGCGTGCCATGGCTACGATATGCAGAAGCCGGCGTTTTTGCGAGGAAAAGGGGAGAGCAAAATGAAAAAACTGTTCATGGTCATCATTTTTGTTTTTTTAACGGCGGCTTTCTTGCTTTTGGCCCAAGAAGATAAAAAGATCATGGACCTGCAGAAGGCGTATGTCTTCCTTGAGGAAGAGATGCTGGTAAACGAGAGCGATCTGAATTGCTCTTATTTCATCAGGCCGGACATGCCGCAGGATATTCTGATCGTGAGCAAGCACGTGTCGAACCCGGAAAGGAACGACTTTTCGGACTTCGATGAGCTGGTCATCAATGCTGGATCCAAGGCCGGACTCAAGGAAGGGGACCTGTTGCTGATCCTGACCAAGGGCAAAGCCATTTCCCATCCGCGCAGTCATGACCGCCTGGGCCGCTTTTTCCTCAAGAAATCCCTGGCCGAGATCACCTGCATCTATGACGATAACGCCATCATCCGCCTGCGCCAGGGCTGCCACCCCGTCCAAGTCGGTGATTTCGCCATTCCCTTCAAGCCCGAGCAGACCGTCTTCGATAAGAAGATCGATTACAAGTACTGCCGCATCCCAGCCAACGCCGTTACGGGCATGGTCGTCTTCAGCGAGCTGACCCTGGGCCTTCCCAGTGAACTCGCCTCCAGCACGCAGTACATCTCATCCGATCTGGGCGAGGGCGTGGTCGGCAAGGGCTCGTTCCTGCTGTTCTATCGCTATTTGGCTGCCGATCTGCCGCCGCTGATCATCGGCTCGGGCGTCGTCATCCACAGCGAAAAAACCAACTCCACGGTGAAGATCCTCGATTGCAGCACCGACATCCGGGTCAAGGACCGGGTGCTGGTCCTGCCCCGGACCGTTGCCGGGGCCTCGGCCAGCCAGCCCGGGAAGGAAAGCATCCCGGTTGTCGAGACCCTGCCCGGCACTGGCGTTCAGCCTCCAGTGGCCGGTGGCGAGCCGATCGTCAGCGAAGGTGGCACCCTGAATTTCGCCATCCTCTTCCCCTTTGACGGCAAGCTGCCTCTCGAGGACCACGCCGCCGATTACGCGGCCATCCGCGACTTCATCGCCGGCAGGTCCGAGTTCCTGGTGACGCTGCGGGGCTATGCCTGCAGCATCGGCGGCGACGAGTACAACCTGCGGCTCTCCTCGCAGCGGGTGGAGGCGATCAAGGCCATCCTGGTCAGCCAGTACGGGATCGACGCCGCCCACATCGAGAGCTATTTCTATGGAGAGAAGGATCCCCAGTTCGACAACAGCAGCGAGGCCGAGCGCCGCAAGAACCGGCTGGTCCGGATCGAGGTGAACGGCAAATGAAAGTCGTCCTGGTTTTCCTTTTGGGCTGCTTCCTGGTAGCCGCCGTTGTCCCGCTCGTAAGCGGCGTCGACTTGGTGGCCTTGAAGAAGCAGGAGGAAGAACGGAGGAAGAATCTCGCCAAGTCGAAGATCGCGGTGACCGATGCCAACGTGAACTCCATTTCCGCCGGAGGCAGCAAATACGGCTTCGTGCAGATGGAGAGCGACGCGGCGGCGGCCGGGGAAAAACCCACCGTTGCGGAAACCAAAGACAAGAAGGAAAATGAGGATTTGACCCGGCAGCCTGAGTTTTGGCGGAAGCAGAAGGATGAACTCGAGCAGCGAATCGCCGGCCTGAAAACCGACATCGCAAGTGCGCAATTGGAGCTGAACCGGCTCTGGTCCGACTTCTACATCAAGAACATCGCCACCGAGCAGGAGGCCATTCGCAGTCAGATCGCGCAGAAAACCGACGAGACGGAGCAGAAGAAGGTGCTCCTGAGCGGGTCCGAGGCGCAATTGGAGGACCTGTACGAGAAAGCGCGCAAGGCCGGCATCCCCCCCGGCTGGCTGCGCTAAGACCCGCCCCCGATTCCTCTGGATTGCCAAAGCGGGGCGGGGATGGTAAGATAGCGCCAGCATGGACTATGCCCACATTCAGGAACCGGTCCAGCCGCTGCTCAGAAGCACGGAGAGAATCCTGGCCGCCCAGGGCGGAAGCCAGGTCCGGCTCATTTCCCAACTGCGCCAGCGTACTCCGGTCGACAAGGGGAAAAAGGTGCGGGCCACGTTTCTATTCCTCCTGGCCGGCGCCGCCCGAAATGGGCGCTCCGCGGACGACGGGCTGCCCCTGCTGGGCGCGGCCATCGAGATGCTGCACCTCTCCAGCCTGGTCCACGACGACATCGTGGACAACTCCTTATGGCGTCGCGGCGAGAAGACCCCCAACCATCATTTTGGCGATTTTCTCTCCGTCCTTTGGGGCGATTTCCTTTTCATCACCTCTGTGCGCATGCTGAGCCGCGAGAGGCGGAACGATGCCGTCTCCATGCTGGCCGAAGCCTCGCGGCAGATGATCGAAGGGCAGATCCTGGAATTCGAAAACAGCTTCAATTATGACATCAGCCCCCAGACCTATTATGCCATCATCCGCCGGAAAACGGCGAGCCTGTTCGCTGGCATCGCCGGACTGGCGGCCGTCCTGCCCGGGGCGCCGGCCGGCCGGGCCAAGGAGTTCCAACGCTTCGGCCAGGACTTCGGCATGATCTTCCAGGTCGGCGACGACCTCCTGGACCTGTTCTCCGAACGCTCCGGCAAGGGGCGCTTTCAGGACCTGAAGGAGGGGAAGGTGACCCTGCCCTACATCCTGCTGTTGCGCGCCGGCGGGCAGCCGCTCATCCGCGGCTTTGCCCGTTCGGGCCCCCGGCCACTGCTGGAGCGCTGTCGCGCCCTGGGCATCCGGGAGCGCTCCCTGGCGCTCATCAACCGCTATCACCGGCGCTGCACCCTTTTCCTGCGCTCGTTCCCGCCATCGCCCTGCCGCGACTCCCTGGAAGGCTTGCTGGAGTTCGTCCGCTGCCGTGATTTCTAAAAAAACGGAGATCGAGGTCAAGGTCCGCGTCGCTTCGCTCGCCGCCCTGAGGAAAAAACTTCTCCTTCTGGGCGCAACGCGGCAGTGCCCGCGCCTGCTGGAGCGAAACCTGGTTTTCGACTCACCGAAGCGGGAGCTGAAGGAACGGGGAATTCTCCTGCGCCTGCGCCGCTCCGGCAAGCAGTGCGTTCTGACCTTGAAGGGACCGGCCGGAGACCATCCCGCCTACAAGGTGCGCGAGGAGACGGAGACCGAGGTCGCCGATTTCGCCGCGGTCGAGGACATTCTGCGCGGGATCGGCTTCCTGCCCGTTTTTACCTACGAAAAGTACCGCGAGGTGCTGCGCCTGGGCAGGGCCCAGGTCATGCTCGACGAGACGCCGATCGGCTGCTTCATCGAGATCGAGGGTGCTCCGGCGGCGATCGAATCCATCGCCGCGGACCTGGGATTCTCCCGCGATGACTACATCCGCAATTCCTACTACAGCCTCTTTCTCCTTTCCGGTGGGAAGGGCGACATGGTTTTTCCCAGGTGACGTTCTTTATCCTGGCCGGCGGCTTGGGGCTGAGGGCGGAACCCCTCTCCCGCTTCAAGCCGAAGCCGGCCTTCCCCCTGAACGGCGTGCCCCTGGTAACCCTGCTGCTGGAGCAACTGCGCCACCTGGGCTGCACGCAAGGATTCATCAATCTGCACCATCTCGGGGCCCAGGTGGCGGCGGCCGCGGGCAACCGCCCGGGGGTGCGTTTCATCGAGGAGGAAAAGCTGAGCGGCAGCCGGGTCCTGCGTGAAGCGCTGCCTTGCGTTTCCAACTGGCTGCTGGCGGTCAACGGCGACACCTTCATGGAGATCCCCCTGGCGGAAATGCTGCTCCAGGCGCAGGATCCGCGCATGGATGGAGTCCTGGCGGCGCGCTGGGATGGTTCCGGCCGCTATGCCCGGTTGCATTGCCAGGAAGGCGATTTCCTGGGGAGCGCGCCCGCTCCCGAATCCGATGCCTCCGGGGGGCTGATGTACGCCGGTGCCGCATTGTTCAGGAAAACGGCGCTGGCGAAGATCGATGAAACCAACTTTTTCGCCAGCATCCGCAAGCACGAACTGCGCTTCCGGGTCGTGACCTATGGCGGCATCTGGCTGGATGTCGGCACGCCGGCATCCTATTTCGCGGCCAACTGGGAGTACATGGCCCTGGTGGCACCCGCGGCGCTCAATGCCGTCTCCCCGGGCGTGGCGATCGCTCCCGCGGCCGACGTGGAGCGCTCGGTGCTTTGGGAAGGGGCGTGCATCGGCCCCGGTGTGCGTTTGCGGCAGTGCATCGTGACCGCGGGCGTGCGGCTGGAGAAAGGGAGCCATTTCAGGCAGATCGTTTCCCGGCAGGGGGTCTTCCCGCTTTCCTGACCGCCGGCCAAAAACATCCCGCCCCTTGTTTTTTTCTCGGGAACAGTTTACTATGTCCCGGGAGCCAACATGAAGGACATCAACCTTTTGCTCGAGAAATTCAAGATGAACACCGGCGGCGGGCACTCGGATGCCGCCTTCAAGGCGGTCATCAACGACATCGCCAAGTTCTACTGCGACAACTTCGATCTCGACAGCGACGAGGTGGCCATCCTGCTCACCGACAAGGACAACATGGTCATGTCCTTCGCCTATCCCGAACACCTGGTCAACGCCGGCATGATCCCGGTCTCCTCCCCCGATGCCTTTGCCGCGCGGGTCTACAAGATGAACCGCGGCATGATCGAGAACAACTTCAACCAGATGAAGCACCTCCATCTCTTCGAGTACATCAAGGGACCCAACGAGAAGGTGCGCCGGATCTGGAAGATGATGAGCGCGATCATCCATGCCGGCGACCTGAAGTTCGGCATCATCGAACTCTCGCGCAAGGGCGACAACGCCGATGACGCCGGCGAGGACTTCCTGCCGGAGAACCTGGAATTCTTGGAGGCCTCGATCAAGGAGATCGCCCCGTACCTGCGCAAGGTGCTGCCCGGCGATTTCCGGGGACAACTCCGTTGACGGAGCGGCTGCGCGAGATCCTGCTGGAGAAGTCGGTCGTGCGGGGCCGGGTCTTCACCCTGGCCTCGGGCAAGACCAGCGACTTCTACGTCGACGCCCGCGTGACCACCCTGGACGCAGAAGGAGCGGCCCTCTGCGGCCGCATCTTCTTCCAGATGCTCGCGGGATACGTGGTCGACGCCGTGGGCGGCTATTCCATCGGTGCCGATCCCATCGTGGCCGCCATCGCCGTCGTCAGCCACCTGGAGCAGCGTCCGCTGCCCGCCTTCATCATCCGCAAGGAGGAGAAGGGGCACGGCACGCGCAAGATGATCGAGGGGAATTTCCGCCCCGGCATGCGCGTCGCCCTGTTCGACGACGTCATCACGTCGGGCGGCTCGATCATCAAGGGCGCGAAACAGGTCGAGGCCGAGGGCGGCACGGTGGCCGTGGTCATGGCCGTCCTCGACCGCGAGGAAGGCGGCCGCGAGGCCATCGAGTCCCACGGCTACCGCTTCCAGCCCATCTTCACAAAGAAGAATCTTTTGTAGGAAAATCGGGGCGACATCACTCGCCGCCGGTCAACTTTTTCCAGTTCGAAGGCATGTCCAGCTGCAGAAGGCACATCCTCTCCTGCCCCACATCCCGGTTCCAGTTCGCCGCCCAGACGATGCGCGAGCCGTCGCGGCTCATCGTGCCGTGGGTCTCCTCGAAGTATTCCCGCGTTGTGTTGTAGATCTTGGATAGCATGAAAACCCGGGGGGCGGTCGCATCCAGGCGGATAAGGACGTTGCCGCGGTCGAGCCAATTTCTCTCGGCTGCTTCTTTGGCGATGTTGGTGCTGACCAGGCAATATCCCGGCGTGTTGCAGGAGATATGGACGCCGGAGCTGAGGCCGAGCGGGGATTCGCTGTCGTAGAAAAGGCGAAGCAACGGCACGTGGCCGGTGCCGGCGTAGCCGTCGCCGGCCTCCAGGATCGGGCGCGTGTCCCAGCTCAGCGGGATCAGGTCGATGTAGTCGGTCCTTGAGTTCTGCATCACCAGGATCTCCCGGCCCTGGGAGTCGAGGGCGACGTCGGCATGGGCGGTCGTGTAATCGATGCGCTGGAAGCGGGTGAGGGCGCGATCGGCGATGGTCATGCCCTTCAGCATCCCGCCATTTTCGGATAGTCCCCCGACGAGGACCCAGTTGCCGTTCCACGACATCCCCACCCAGTCGATCAGCGATTCGGCATTCTTGATTCCGTAGATACCGAGCACCTGGTCGTTTGTCCGGTCCCAGCAGAAGAGGTGGCGCGGCCGGTAATCATCCCGGCTGCCTTGCAGGAGAAATGCCCAGTAGCGCCGGTCGGCCGAGGCCTCACCCTCCTGGAACATGGTGATGCGGTACAGGTCGGGTTCACTGGCCAAGATGGGAGCGATGGCCGGATCGGTTGCGAAGTCCTTGATCATCGTCCTTTCACCGCTTGCGACATTGTCCCTGACGATCCGGAACTCGGAAAGCCCCCAAAGCAGGCCGGGATCGTCGTTGTCCCAGCGCGGGTCTTCGATGCCATTGGTCCGGCAAACCAGGTTGCCAGCTTGGTTGAAGGGATAGGAAGCGGTTCTATAGACTGCGTAGTCGCCCGTGCTCAATAGCAGCAACACCAGCGTCTTGTCGCAATTAAAGGGATCGAAGCGCGAGTATTCGTGCCGCCCCTGGATGCCGTCGATGTCGGTCACCCGTATCAGATAGGTCGAAAAGCAGGAATCCTTGAAGGGAACGCCAGCTGCCGGAAAAGTCAGAGACGCTTCCACGCAGCGTGGATTGTCTCCCGACAGCGGCTGCGGCACCTCGACGAAGGCGAAGCCGGCGGGATACTCCTGCCCCGGTTCGTCTTCATTCCGGCTGCAGCCAAGGACCACGGTCAGCAGGATGAGCAGGATTCCAGCTGCCTGCTGCCAGCGACCCGTGTTCGGCCTTTTGCCCAGCTCCATGCTCTTATTCTATCATAAGGACGGCTGGCCAGGTGAATCACCGGTTTGACTTCCCGGCACTGATTTGTCAGAATAATCTGGATGGCCGCAATGAATCCCGATTACCGATGATCTTTGCAAATGAAACATTCACGCTGGAACTGAGTCCAGAATGCACCGTGCCGGGCTACCTGGTCCTGCGGCTGAAGAGTGGAGAGACGAGCCTGGCCGAGATGGTGCCGAATAAGGCGCGGGCGCTGGGCGAGATGCTGGCGCGGGCCACGAAGGCGATCGAGGAGGCGGTGGGCGCCGAAAGGGTCTACGTCCTCTCCTTTTGCGAGGTCGACCGCCGTCTCCATTTTCACCTTTTCCCCCGCACGGATTGGCTGTTGAAGCGGTACTGGAAGGCGAATGGCGAAAAAAGCGGAGCGGTCAATGGTCCCCTGCTGTTCGAATGGGCGCGCAAGACGATCGTCAATGCCCGGGACCTTCCTGCCGGCGTCCCCGGTCCAGCGGCTGCCTCTGCTTCCATCCGCGCCATGCTGGAGCGGAGCGCATGATCCTGAAACGAATTTGCGTGTTCTGCGGCTCGAGCCCCGGTGCCAGGCCCGGATACGTGCAGGCGGCGAGGGAGCTGGGGACACTCCTGGCGCGCAGGAAGATCGGGCTGGTCTTCGGCGGCGGCCGGGTCGGCATGATGGGACACCTGGCCCAGGCCGCATTGGAGAGCGGCGGCGAGGTCATCGGCGTGATCCCCAGGGAACTTTGCGAAAAAAAAGTGGCTTTCGCCGGCTTGAGCGACCTGCGCGTGGTGGCGAGCATGCACGAGCGCAAGGCGCTGATGGCCGAGCTGGCGGACGGCTTCATGGCCCTGCCCGGCGGATTGGGTACACTGGAGGAGATCTTCGAGATGCTGACCTGGGGGCAATTGGGGCTGCATCAGCGTCCCTGTGGTTTTCTTGACATCGCCGGCTATTTCACGCCCCTGCTCGCCGTTCTCGATCACGTCACGGAGCAGGGTTTTCTCGACGCCCTCCACCGTTCCATGATCCTCTCCGCTGAGAATCCAGAAGCATTGCTGCAACAGTTCGAAACATACTCCCCGGTCGCCGCGGACAAAGCCGAATGGGCGCTGGGAATGATGGATTCATAGAAAAGAAATTGCCTTGATTCTTTTCTTCATGTAGGGGCGGTTCGCGAACCGCCCATCTTACGCAGGAAATGATTGCCTTTATTTCTTCGCCGCCATTTCCGCGATGATCTGCAGCACCCGCTCGTGGACGGCGCCGTTGCTGGCCAGGATGCCGCGATTTTTCGCCAGTGTCTTGCCGGCAGAGAAATCGAGCTGTTTTCCGTCGATGTCGCTGACCCGGCCCCCGGCTTCCTCGACGATCAGGCTGCCGGCCGCGTGATCCCAGATCTTTTCGCGGTAGTCGCGAGAAGCCGGGTTGGGGATGCGCAGGTAGATGTCGGCCGCGCCCGAGGCGACGATGCCGTACTTGACCTGACTGTCCATCTGCTCGGGCGGGCTGGATATCAGCAGGCGCTGGGAAATGGCGAGCTGCGTGTCCTTGTCGCTGTGCGAGGACTCGTAGCTCTCGACGAAGCGCATCTGCGTCGTGTTGGTCTTGGCTGAGGCGTGGACGGCCTCGGAGACGCCGCCGTTGGCCGGAACCCTCCAGCTGCCCTTGCCGCGGCCGGCCCAGAACAAGGTGCCGCCGGCGCTCCGCTCCAGATTGGGACAGCCGAGGATGCCCAGCAGGACCTGCCCCTCCTGGACCAGGGCCAAGGCGATGGCGAACTGCTCGCCGCGCAGGAAACCCTTGGTGCCATCGATGGGGTCCAGGGTCCAGAAGGTGCCGTTGGGTTCGTCCCCGCCCATGTCGATGAGATCGCAGATCAGCTTCTCCTCCATGGCGGGATCGTATTGGCGCAAATAGTGGACGACCTTGGCGAAGACTTCGTGGTTCTCCGGACGGCGGATGGCCTGCGAATCCTCCTCGCCCACGATGGGGATGCCGGGGAAGTGGCTGCCCAGGGCCTTGCATATCAGGGCCTGGCTGGCGAAGTCGGCGATGGTCACCGGGCTGCGGTCGCTCTTGGTCAGCATATCCTTGCTGGTCAGCTCCTTCTGGATGGCGGCACTCATGGCCATGGCCGCGCTGACGGACCTCAGCCCGATCTCCTTCTCCTTCTGCAGCAGGGGCTTCTTGGTGATTGCGGCTGCGGTCATGGACGCGGGGCTAGCAGCGGTCGAAATCGTCCTGGTAGCGGACGATGTCGTCTTCGCCCAGATAGGTTCCGGTCTGCACCTCGATGAAGACCAGCTCCTCACGGCCCGGGTTTTCCATGCGGTGCCTGCCTTGGCGCGGGATGAAGACCGCTTGGTGCGGCTCCAGGGTGAAGACCCGGTCGTCCAGCGTGAAGCGGGCTTCCCCCTGCACGATAACCCAGTTCTCGGCGCGTTGCTCATGGCTTTGCAGGGAGAGGCGTTTTCCCGGCCTGACCATGATGCGCTTGACCTTCAGGCCGGCCTCCTCGTAGAGGATCTCGAACCAGCCCCAGGGCCGTTCCTCCTTGGCGGGCACGCTGTTCACAGGCGGTACTCCTTGCGCAGCAGGGCCATGTCGGCGTCGACCATCATCTTGACCAGCTCGGGAAAACGGACCTTGGGCTCCCAGCCCAGGACCTTCCTGGCCTTGGTGGCATCGCCGCGCAGCAGGTCGACCTCGGCCGGGCGGATGAACTTCTTGTCCAAGACCACGAAGTCCCTGTAGTCGAGGTCGAGATGGGAGAAGGCGATCTCCGCCAGCTCCTGGACCGAGTGCGTTTCGCCGCTGGCGATGACGAAGTCGTCGGGCTTCTCCTGCTGCAGCATGCGCCACATGGCCTCGACGTAATCCAGGGCGAACCCCCAGTCACGCTTGGCCTCCAGGTTGCCCAGGTGCAGATCCCGGGCCAGGCCCAGTTTGATGCGCGCGGCGTTGTAGGTGACTTTGCGGGTGACGAATTCAATGCCCCGCCGCGGCGACTCGTGGTTGAAGAGAATGCCCGAGACGCCGAAGATATCGTAGCTCTCGCGGTAGTTGACCGTGATCCAGTGTCCATAGATCTTGGCCACGCCGTAGGGGCTGCGCGGGTGGAAGGGGGTGGCCTCGGTCTGGGGGATCTCCCGCACCTTGCCGAACATCTCCGAGGATGAGGCCTGGTAGAAGCGGATGCGCGGGTTGACGGCGCGGATGGCCTCCAGCATGCGCGTGACGCCGATGGCCGTAAACTCGGCGGTCAGCACCGGCTGGTCCCAGGAGGTGGGCACGAAGCTCATGGCGGCCAGGTTGTACACCTCGTCGGGCTGTACCTCGTCGATGATCTTGCTGATGGAGTACTGGTCGAGGAGGTCGGCCTGGCGGATCTGGATCCGGTCCTTGATGTGCTCGATGCGGTCGAATTTCTCCATGCTGGAGCGGCGGACCATGCCATAGACATCGTATCCCTTTTCCAGAAGCAGGTCGGCGAGATAGGAACCGTCCTGCCCGGTGACGCCGGTGATCAGTGCTTTCTTGGCCATGGTCGCTCCTAGGTAAAGACTCATTGTAGCCGAATCCAGTGCGAACGTCAACGGAATTCACGCACCTCTGCTTCCGGCTCCTATCAAGGGAAGAGAGAGGGAAGGCAGAGGGAAGAGAGAGGGAAGAGAAAGTAGGAAGAGCCCATTAAGAAACTCTTTCTCACTCTGTCTTCCCTCTGCCTTTCCTCTCTCTTCCCTGTTCCTCTCTGAGAACGAATCGACATCGGCACAACCACCAGATTTGAAAACTGGGGTTGAAAGTCTTATAATTAAAATAGAGAACTACCATGCGGCTTGACGACTATATCAGTATCCTTTTGGTCAAGATGAAGATTTCCCATAAACAGATCGAGCGCCAGCTGTTGCAGTGGCTGCTGGAGCTGCGTACCCTGCGCGGCCACGTCAGGGAGCTGGAAATGCAAAACAAGCAGCTGAGAAAGGACTACGAAAAGGTGCTCAAGCAGAGCGAAAAGAGCTAGCGCGCGAAGAAGAACTCGGTGTGCGGTACACGGTAGACGGCAGAAACTTTCATTGAACTGAATCCTTATTCCTGTTCTTTACCGTATACCGTAAACCGTCGACCTTTAACCGAGTGCCTTCTTGAGTTCTTCCTTGAGCAAAGGCAATACCGTGAACAGGTCGCCGACGATGCCATAGTCCGCCTTCTTGAAGATGGGCGCCTCGGGGTCCTTGTTGATGGCCACGATGACCTTGGAGGTCTTCATGCCCACGAAGTGCTGGATGGCGCCGGAGATGCCGCAGGCGATGTACAGCTTGGGATTGACGACCTTGCCGGTCTGGCCCACCTGCATGTCGGCGGAGGCGAAGCCGGCGTCGACGGCGGCGCGCGAGGCGCCCACGCCGGCGTCAAGGACCCGGGCCATGTCCTCCAGGAGGCAGAAGTTTTCCTGGGCCTTCATGGCGCGGCCGCCGGAGACGATGATCTCGGCCTCGGTCAGGTCGACCTTCTGGGCAGCGCTCTGCATCACCTGCACGATGCGCGTCCGCGGCTCGCCGTCGTGCAACGATGCCGATTTGACCTCCGGCTGCCCGCCGGCGGCGGGGGTCACGGGAACGACGTTGGGACGCACGGTGAACAGGGCCCGTCCGCCCTCGACCTGGTATTCGGCGAGCAGCTTGCCCGAGTAGACCGGCTTGAGCGCCTGGCGCTTTTCCAGGTCGACGGACAGGCAATCGCTGACCAGGCCGCTCTTGATCTTCGCCGCCAGGCGCGGGAAGAGGTCCTTGCCCTGGGCGGAATAGATGGCGCAGCAGGCGTCCAGCTGGAACTCCTCGATGATCGTTGCCAGGGTGCACGCGTAGCGGTCGGGCTGGTAGGAGAGGTCGGCGCCGCTGACCTGGATGACCGTCTGCACTCCCTGCAGCTCCTCCAGGTAGGGCCGCACGTCGGCGCAGAAGATGACGGCGTGCACGGCATGGTCTCCCTTTCGCGCCAGGCTGAGCAGCTCGCGGTTTGATTTCTTGAAAACTCCGTCCTGCAGTTCAATATACAATCCGATCTTGGCCATGGTTGTCTCCTAAAGCACCTTGGCTTCTTCGCGCAGCAGCCGCACCAGTTCGCGCACCGCCTCGGCCGGCTCGCCGGGGATCATCCGTCCCTGCGGTTTCTCGGCCGGTGCCGAGAGCTTGAGCAGGCGCACCTTGTTCTGCGCCTCGTCGACGCCGGTCTCGGCCAGCGCCACCCTGCGGATCTCGATCTTCTTGGCCTTCATGATGCCCATCATTGAAGCATAACGGGGGGTGTTCAGCCCCTTGGCCGCGGCCACCACGCAGGGGACGCTCATCTCGATCACTTCCCGGGTGCCCCCGCCGATCTCGCGCTCGACCCTCACCTTCTGCCCGTCGCAGGCGAAGGCCAGGACGTTCGTCGCCGCCGGGATGGCGAGCTCCTCGGCCAGCAGCAGGTGCACCTGGCAGGCATCGTCGTCGATGGCCTGCCGGCCCAGGAACGTCACGCCGAATTCCTTGTCGCTGCGGATGACGTGGGCCAGGGCGCGCGCCGTGCCCTGGGCATCCAGAGCGGCGCCGCCGTCAATGTGCACGGCGGCGTCAACGCCCATGGCCAGGGCTGTGCGCAGCGCGTTTTGCACCCTCTCCGGCCCCAGGCAGAGCGCGGTCACCTTGGAACCGGTGAGTTTTTCCTTCAGCTTCAGCGCTTCCTCGATGGCGTACTCATCGTAGGGGCTGATGATCCACTTGACATTGCTTTCGTTGATCGACCGGCCTTCCTTGACCAGGATGCTGGCTTCGGTGTCGGGGACCTGCTTGATGCAAACGTAAATATTCACCCGCTCCTCCTGAAAATCGACGGATTTTGCCTGAATTGAGAGAATCTCGCTTTAAAAACCCATTTTAAGCCGAAAAAGGGGCCCGTGTCAATAGAGGCGAGGGGTCAGAGGTGGATGAAAAAACCGCCGCCGATGCGTGTCTTTTTTACCCCGGGCAGTTTGAGGAAACGCAGGTCGGCGCGCAGCGAAATCATGGAGGTGAAGAAGAGATGGAATCCACCGCCGACTGAGGTGAAGAAATCGTACTCGCTGAACCGGAAGTTCAGCCTGGTGAACTCGCTGCCGGCTCCCAGGGCGACATAGGGGGCGAAGGCGCCGAACTTCGGACGAAATTTCACGGCCGCGCTCAGGCTGTTCATGCCCGTCTCGGCGCCGCGCCAGCCCTCGAACTCCAGCTTGAGCATGGGAATGACGATTCCGGTTCCGAGCGAGAACCCATAGAAGAAACTGGACGGCTGGCTGCTGGAGCCGGCAACCAGGCCCAGGTCCAGGGCGGAGGCCATCAGCGGGAGGAGGAGAAAGACAGCGAGGAAGACCGCTTTTTTATTCATTGGCCTTGCCTACCTTCTGCAGCAGCGGCCGGCCGTAGTCATCGATCTCCAGTGCCGGCCACGAGCGGCGAACGTACAGGGAGTAGTTCTTCTGGAAGAGGGGGAGGATGAAGCCGTCGCCGACGATCGCCTCGCTGATGCGCGCGATCTGCTCGGTGAGCAGTTCCTGGGAATTGCTGAAGCGGGCCTCGTCCAGTTCGCTGAGCAGGCGCAGGTACTTGGCATTGAACTGGTTGAAGCTCGTCTCCTTCAGGATGCGGCTGATCTTCTCCTCGGGCGGAGTCTTTTTCTGGAAAATCTTGTCGACCAGGGCGTACTTGATGGAGGTGGAGTCCAGCGAGGCCCTGAACTGGCTGTCGTCGATGAACAAGGTCTCAATCCTGAGGTTGCTCTCTTTCAGGAAGGCGGTAAGGTCCTTCTCCAGGCTGGACAGCGACGAGAGGGCGTGCAGCTTGATCTCTGAGTATTTCAGGATGGACGCGGTCTTTTGCGGGGTCAGCGTCTTGATGCGGATGGCGATCGGTGACTCGTCGTCGGAGGTCAGGGAATTCAATTCCCGGTAGCGCCACCCTGTCGCCTCATTGAAGCGCTTCAACAGTGAATACAGGGCCACCTTGGTGTTCTGGCCGATATCGCCCTGCAGGAAACAGAGGTAGATGTTCTGGTAGATGCCGGAGTCGAATTCCAGGCAGCTGTCCTTGAACTGGCCCGGGCCGGACAGGAAAAGGTCCGGAGCCGGGCTCTCGCTGAACGAGACCCGCACCCGGTCCAGGTAGGTGCGCCCTCCGGCGTAATAGGGATTGGCGCGCAGGACCAGGTGACGCCCCTTTTCCCACTCCTGGGGATAAAAAGGACCCGAGAAGGACTGCTCGTTCTCGGCCAGCACCACCAGCTCCGGAGCGGTGAGCATGGCCACGATGTCGGGATGATCGGCCATGAGCTCGACCGCGACGTCCTCGCCGTCGAGGCGCACGTTCTTGATCATCTTCCTCAGCCGGCTGGCGGCGGAGAGGTCGGAGCCCAGGAATACCTTCAGCGAGGCCTGGATGTTCCTGGCCGTCAGCGGCTTGCCGTTGGAGAAGCTGAGATTTTCCTTGGGGGTCAGGAACAGGGTTCTGGCGGTTGGTTCATAGCGGTAATCCCTGAAGACGTGGCTGGTGATCTCGCCGTTCTTTTTCAGAAAGAAAAAATTCTCGTAGATCAGGGAATAGAAGATCAAATTGGAATAGTTGGCCGCGTTCAAATTGAACGACGATGGCTCGTTCAGCCTGACAACGATCTCTCCCCCGTAATAGGGCTTGATGGCTCCCTGCAGGCAGGGGGCCAGCGGGGCGGCCAGGCCGATGGCCAGCAGCGCGGCCAGCAGCAGCAGAGGCCGGCTAAGCCCCTTGCCCTTATTCATTGCGCTTGCCCCAGAATTGGACCATGAGCCGCTCCATGCCGTCCACCGGCTGCCGGACGCCCGCCCAGAAGCCCCGAACCCCATGCCAGTTCCCGGCAGACATGAACTGGATCTCCCCAGCGACCTTCCCTGTGTACACGGGCCGCAGCCCTCCATCGCGAATGTCGTAAAAAAACAGCTGGTCGGAGCCGCGGCTGAAGTCGCTGATCGCCAGCCATTCGCCGTTGCTGGCTGCCAGCGTGGCTCCCTTTTTTTCTGACAGCGGCTTTTTTTCCTCGAAATCGGCGGTGAACAGGCGGTAGGTGTAGTCGCGGTCGATGGCATGAACGGCCTGCAGCTGACCTTCGCGGGTGGAGAAATCGAGTGACAGCGCCGGGCAGGTCGCCTTTTCATAGGCGCTGGCATCGCTGGCGGCCGCAGCGCTGAAGGGCAGGAAATAGACCTTGCCCTTGAAGAAGTTGCGGCCCTCCTCGTAGCGGGCGCCGACCAGATAGGGGGCCTGGTTCAGCGTGACGAAACGGAAGGGGACGAAGTCGATTTTCCGGGACTCCTGCCATCGGCCGTCGCGGAAGGTCTGCATCTGGGCGGTTGGCGAGAAATTGCACCCCGCCGTCAGCACCAGGTCGGAGCCCAGGCGGAACAGCAGGAGCTTGCCCTCCGGGTGCAGCACCGGAAAAACGGGCCGCGTCCAGGCGAGCTTGAACTGGAAGTGCTTCTCCAGGCGGGTCTCGCGGGCGTTGTAGATGATGATCTCGTCGGGATAGAAGAAGAAATACTGCTCCTGCCCGTCCACGGCGGCGATGGACTGGATGTCCATCAGGCCCAGACGGCTCTCGAATTCGAGCAGCAGGGAAAAACCCAGGTTGGCAAAGGCGTGGCTGCGGGTATTGAGCAGATCCATCTCCCCTTTGCTGATGTTTCTTTCGAAGTACTTCACCGTCAGAACCCGGTTTTGCAGCCGCGAAAATACGGTCAATCCCAGACCGGTCTTGCTCTTGTTCTGGATCAGTTTGAGCTCGATCAAAAAATCCAGCGCTTCGGGCTGGACGAGGTTGAACTCGCCGCGGCCGCCGTTGAAATTGAGCAGCAGATCGAGGACGCGGAAGCTCTTTTCGCCCTCGAGGCGCGAGACCAGCATCTGGTAGATCTTCTGCAGGGCTGAATCGCTCAGCTCCGATTCGTTCTCGAAGCGGACGACCGCCACCCGGGCATCGGGCATGTTCCGGAAGAATGCGCCCAGGAAGGAGGCG
This sequence comes from Acidobacteriota bacterium, assembly GCA_025456175.1. GTDB lineage: Bacteria > Acidobacteriota > Aminicenantia > UBA2199 > UBA2199 > UBA2199. Next base: position 29,519 of record JALOLC010000001.1, read on the forward strand.
CTTTCAGCGACCAGCGCCTCGGCCCCGGTTTGGCCGATGACGCTGGCGCCGGTGGCCATGAGCAGCAGCAGTGAGCAGATGGCCTTCTTCATCGTGCGCCGGCTATTTTTTCTTCAAGGTGATCTTCAGGTTCAGCCGTATTTCGTTGCCGTCGGGCAGGTCGGGGATCTCGAGGGTGATCGGCACGTCGAAGGCCTGGACGGCCGCGGCCGCAGGCGGAGCCGGCGCTTCCGCCATGGACGGGAACGGCCTTTCATCGGTGTCCTCGTCGGTCCGCCGGCTGGCGCGCCCGGGGGCGGCGGCGAGGGCGTCCGTGTCCTTGCGCTCCTCGGCGATGAAATCGAATTCGGGGATGTCGAAGTTGGATTTTTCTTCCCGGACCTCCTGGAGTTCATCCAGGTTGAAGATGTCCTCTTCGCTCAGGGGCTTGAGCGAATCCTCGGCATCGACCATGGGCGAGGAGAGCTCGAAGACCTCTTCCTCCTCGGTATCGCCGATCGGGCTCTCCTTGGCCAGGTCCTGGAGCAGCACTTCGCGCTTCTCGGGCTTGGGGGTGGAGGAGGTGATCTCCTCGCGGGAGAACATGACGGTCTTGTCCTTCTGGAAGATCGACAGCTGGTTCTTCAGGTGCAGGATGACCAGCTTGATGATGGCGTGCAAACCCTCCAGCACGTTCTCGCCGGTGGTGGCCACCGTGGGAAAGAAGGACTTGTTGTCGGGGTTCAGGTCCTTGTTCAGGGCGGAGATGGGCAGGATCTCCTTCAGGTCGCGCTTGTTGAACTGGAAGATCAGCGGGATCTTTTCGAACTGCAGGTTGTTGAGCCTCAGGTTCTTCTTCAGGTTGGTGAAGCTCTCGTTGTTCTGCTCGCGCATGATCACCTGGGAATCGGCGACGAACACCACGCCGTCGGCGCCCTGCAGCACCAGCTTGCGGGTGGTGTCGTAGGCCACCTGCCCCGGCACGGTGTAGAGCTGGATCTTGATGGAGTAGTTCCCCAGCTTGCCGATCTCCATGGGCAGGAAGTCGAAGAACAGCGTGCGGTCGCCGTCGGTGTCCAGCGTGATCAGCTTGCCCTTGTTCTCCACCTCGTCGCAGTTGAAGATGTAGCGCAGGCAGGTCGTCTTCCCGCTCAAGGCCGGCCCGTAATAGACGATCTTGGCCGTGATCTCCTTGTTGTTGTAGTTGACGAACGCCATCAGAAGGGATCCTCCTCGAGGCCCGGCTCATCCCCATCCGGGCCGCCGGGGTATGGCGGCGGCCCCTGTCCCTCCGCTTCGGGGAAAGCGTCGCGCCTGGCGCGGTCACCGCCGTAAGAGGAGCTCGGCGCGCCTCCCGGCGCGCCATCCTTGCGCCGGTCCAGGACGACGATGTTGTCGGCCTGGATTTCGGTGGTTGACCGGTCCTGGCCGCTCTTGTCCTTCCACTTGCGGGTGCGGATACTTCCCTCGACCAGCACCATGTCGCCCTTGCCGACCCCTTTTTCGACCTTCTGCGCCAGCGCCCTCCAGGCGACGATGTTGTGCCACTCGGTGGGCAGGTCCTTCCAGGCGTTGCTGTTCTTGTCGTAATAGCCCTCGTTGGTGGCCAGGCTGAACTTGGCCAGCTGCTGGCCGCTGTTGGCCATGACGGTGACTTCGGGATCCTTTCCCGCGCGGCCGACCAGGATGACGCGGTTCAAGCTGCGGACTTGGCTCATGTTATTCGCTGAACTCCTTGATCTTCTGCCCGGCCAAAGAGGCCTCCTCGGAAAGGGGAAAGCGCGAGATCAGTTCCTTGAGTATGACGATTCCCTCTCCCTGGCGGCCCATCTCGATCAGGGCGTACCCTTTCTTGAGGATGGCCGCCGGGACCTTGTCGCCGTCCTTGTACCTGGAGAGCAGCTCGTTGAAGGTGGTGATCGCCTCCTGGTACTTTTTCTTGGCGTAATGGCACTCGCCGATCCAGTACAGGGAATTGTCGGCCAGGCCGCTATCGGGGAAGCTTTGGATGAACTGGCGAAAGCCCTCGATGGCCAGGTCGAAATTCTCCTTGATGTAGTCGGAATAGGCCGCGTAGTAGACGCTGGATGGGTCCTGGACCGCGGCGGCCTCGTTGCCCTGGGGCTCGCCCCCGCCGCCGGCAGCAGCCGGCGGCCCGGCGGCGGGGATGCTCTGCAGCCGGTCGTTGAGCCTGCCCACGGAATCCTTCAGCCCGCTCAGCTCCTCCTTCAGGTACTGCAGGCTCAGCATGGTGTTTTCCCTGCTTTGCGCCAGGTCGGCCTGGCTGCGGGCGACGGCGCTGATCTTTTCATCGGCGATGGCCGCATGCTTCAGCAGCTCCGCGACCTGCGCGGCGAGCTTGTCCAGGGACTCGGACAGCCGCTGGATCTCGTCCAGGATCAGCTGGGTGTCTTTCTTGACCGCCCGGGCCGGGAGGGCGAGGAGCAGAAGGGCGAGCAGCGCGACGGCGAGCCGGGGCTTCATGCCGGTTATTTCTTGGTGATGACGAACTCGGCGCGGCGGTTCTGGAAATACGACGCCTCGTCGACGCCCGGGATCAGAGGCTTGCTCTTGCCATAGGAAATGATCTTGACCTTGGCCGCGTTCAGGCCCAGGGAAGCGAGGTAGTTCCTGGCGGCTTCGGCGCGCTTTTCGCCCAGGGCGATGTTGTACTCGATGGTGCCGCGCTCGTCGCAGTGCCCTTCGATGAGGACCTCCACGCTGGGGAACTTCAGCAGCCAGTTGGCATTGGCCTGCAGGATGGCCTTCATGTCGTCGCGGATCTCATACTTGTCGAAGTCGAAGTTGATCCGCTTGAGGATCTGGTCCCGGTTCAGTTCCTCGAGGGATTTCTGCTGGAACAGCTCCTCTTCGCTCAGCACCGGCTTTTCGACCTGGGCCACGGGCTCCTCCACCTTTTCCACGACCGGTTCCTGAACTGGGGCGACCTGCGCGGCCTTCTTGCCGCAGGCGCTAAACATCAATACCAACGATACGGCTACCACCAACAGCATCCACTTTTTCATGGGTCCTCCTCAGGATTTTAATCGAAAAAAATATAATATATTAATAACTAATTGTCAAATCAAATGCAAATGGCGCGGCCGCCTATTTCGTCGATTTTTGCCACTTCGGCATCTTGTTTTCGCCGGCGGCAGTGATCGGCTGGACGTTGCGGCCGTCGTAGTCGACCAGGTAGATCTGGTAGCGGCCGCCGCGGTTGGAGGAAAAGGCCAGGTGGCGGCCGTCGGGGGACCAGGAGGGGTTCTCGTTGCGGCCGGCGTTCTCGGTCAGCTTGCTGATCTCGTTGCTCTTCAGGTTGTAGATGTAGATGTCGAAGCGGTTCTCGATGCGCGAGACGAAGGCCAGGCGCATGCCGTCGGGCGACCAGGCCGGCGAGTCGTGGTAGGTCCCCTCCATGGTGATGCGCCGGATGTTGCTGCCCTCGGAGTCCATGATGTAGATCTGCGGCGTGCCGCCGCGCTGTGAGGTGAAGGCGATCTCCCGGCCGCTGGGGCTCCAGCACGGCGAGGTGTCGATGGCCGGGTTGAAGGTCAGGCGCTTCTCCTGGCCGGTCTTCATGTCCTTCAGGTAGATCTCGGCGTTGCCGTGCTTCGAGGAGGTGTAGACGATGCGGTCTCCGACCGGCGACCAGTCGGCGGCGTAGTTGCTGCCGCCGCTGGAAATCAGCTCGGTCTTCCCCGAATAAATGTTGAACATGAACAGCTCGGGGCTCAGGTTGCGGTAGGAGGTGTAGAGGATCTTCTCGTTGTCGGCGCTCCAGGAGGGGAGCATGTCGAGGGCGCTGCTGAAGGTGATGCGCGTGGGGCGGTGGCCGTCGTAATCCATGATATAGACGTCGCGGTCGTTGCCCGATTCGGAGATGTAGACGATCTTGGAGGTGAACAGCGGCTTTTCGCCGAAATGCTTCAGCAACTCATCGGCCGCCTTGTGGGCGATCAGGCGGGCCAGGTCCTTCTTGCCGCCGAAGTTGCGGCCGAAGATGAAGCGCTCGCTGGCTACTTCGTATACCTTGAAAGAAAAGATCAAACGGTCGTCGGCCGTGATTTCCAGCTGGCCGGAGATGAGGATGTTGGCCTGCAGGGAGGCCCAGTCCTTGAAGCGGATGGAACCGGGGTTAAAGGCCGGGATGTAGGCATAGTGCTCGCGCGGCACCATCTTGAAAATGCGCGAGAACTCCAGGTCCTTCCACAGCGTCTCGTAGATCGTGGCCGGGATGTTGCCCTTCTGCACCGCGGCGTCGTTGATCTGGAACGCCGGCAGGGCCACGGGGATCATGGGCATGCCCTCTTTGATGCGGATGGTGATCTCATCCTGGGCCGGCGCATTCCAAGCGAGCAGGAGGACGGCCAGGGTTAGGACGGTGCGGCGCATATTCATTGTTTCTCCCATTCGAACTCGAAGTGCACGACCAGGTAAGGCGAGGTGAAGTCGTTGGGCAGCGGCGCAAAGGGCGCGGCGTTCTCGATGGCCCGGCGGGCCGAAAGGTCGAGGGAGGCGATGCCGCTCGGCTGCTCCAGCCTCAGGTCGCTGATGCCGCCGTCGCGGCGGATGACGAAGTAGACGCCGGTGACGTACTTGCCTTTCAGCCCCGGTGCCACCAGGGCGCTGTACCAGGAGGAGGAGATGCGGCTGCGCAGCAGGTCGATGTAATAGGCGTGCGGGAAATAGCCGCCGGGGCCCGTGCCGCCCCAGCCCCCGCCGCCCCCCGACCCGCCGGCACCGCCGCTGGAAATGCCGGTTTTCAGGCCGCCGCCAGGGGTCCCCGGGACGGCGGGATTGCTCTTCGCTGCCGGCAGCTCCTTGCGCACCACGGAGACCATCTTCTCTTCCTCGACCTTTTTCCGGCTCACGGCGTCGGGATAGCGCAGCGGCGACTTGAATTCCTTTTCCACCGTCAGGTTCTTCACGCTGCCGGCCTTCTCCTCGACCAGGGTCGCTCCGGCTTCCGGCTCCCCAGGCGCGCCGGCAGGGGGCGAGCCGCTCCCGGCGCCGTTGCCCGGACCTCCCGGCCCGTTGCCGCCGCCGAGGTGGACCAGGTCAACGTAGTAGGTCGTCCCGCCGCTGCCCGCCTTGGCGGGATGGATGATGAAGACCGCGGCCAGAGAGGCATGCAGGAGGACCGAAAGCGCCAGCGTGGTCTTGAATTTCATCGCCGCGACTTCTGTTCCACGATCATGCCGACCGTGTCCACGCCGGCAAGCTTGATGATATCCATGACCTCGATGATGTAGCCATAAGGAAGACTCTTGTCGGCCTTGAGGAAGACCACCTTCTTGTCGCTGCCGAGGAAGTGGCTTTTCAAACGGGATTCCAGAAAATAGAGGTTGACGATCTGGTTGTCCATGTAGACGTAGCGGTCCCGGGTCAACGTCAGCACCAGCCCGCCGGAACTCGGGTTGCTGCGGGTCTCGGCCGCGGGAAGCTTGACCACGATCCCGGACTGCATCATCGGCGCCGTGACCATGAAGATGATCAGCAGCACCAGCATGACATCGACCAGCGGCGTGATGTTGATCTCGGCCAGGTTGCTGTGCAGGGATTGCCGTGAGGGAGCCTTCATCAGCGCAGTTTTTCGCTCAGGTTGAGGAACTCGAGGACGAAGTCTTCCATAGTGCAGATGAGCACTTTCAGCTTGTTCAGCAGCAGGTTGTAGAACACGACCGCCGGGATGGCGGCAAACAGACCCAGGGCGGTGGCGATCAGGGCCTCGGCGATGCCCGGGGCGACGGTGGCCAGGTTGGCGTTCATCTGGATGCCGATCTGCTGGAAGGAGGTCATGATGCCCCAGACCGTCCCAAAGAGGCCGATGAAGGGGGTGGCGGAGGCGCAGGTGGCCAGGAATCCGTTCAGGCGCTCGAAGCGGGTGATCTCCTGGTTGGAGGCGCGCATCAGGGCCCGCTGCACGCTCTCCAGGTCAAGGGCGTCCATTTTCTGGCCGCTGGCTGTCTGCTGGGAGATCTCCTGGAAGCCGTAGCGGAAGATCTCGCCCAGGGGATTGTTGCCGTAGAGCCCCTTGGCATTGTAGACATCGCTGAAATTCTTGTTTTTCCTGAAAAAATCGAGAAACCGGGCGCTGTTTTTCCTGGCCCGAGAATACTCCATGAGCTTGAAGATGATGATCGCCCAGGAAATGATGGAAAAAGACAGGAGCAACAGCAGGACCAGCTTGACCACCAGCGAGGCGTTCTGGATCAGGTAGATGAAATCGCCGTTGTGATTGACAGGGGCGACCGTGAAGAGTATGTGTTTCATTTCATCATTTTTACCATATTTTTCGCCGTTTTTCAACAACGGAAGGTCCCCCACCCCCACTGGGGACCGATTTTCCCGGCCCGGCCGCGGCCCTTTTGCCCCAACCGGGGGGGCGGAGGGATTTGCTTTTTGGCCGGAATGATTATACAATCTGCCGCAGGTGAGGCGATGAAAAGCAAAATCAAGGACCTGATCAAGCTGCGCGAGGAGAAGGACGCGGCCGGCGGACTGGACAAGCTGGCCCAGCGCCGGGCCCGGGGCCTGATGACGGCCCGGGACCGGGTTGAATATTTGTTCGACCCCGACACCTTCGTCGAGCTGCAGGGCTACGTGGCGCACCATTCGACCAATTTCGGCCTGGAAAAGAAGAAATTCCTCGGCGACGGCGTGATCACCGGCTTCGGCAAGGTCAATGACCGGGTGGTCTATGTCTATTCCCAGGATTTTACCGTCCTCGGCGGCTCACTGGGAGAGATGCATGCCCGCAAGATCGTCAATATCATGGACCTGGCCCTGAAGGCCGGCGCCCCGGTCGTCGGCATCAACGACTCGGGGGGCGCCCGCATCCAGGAGGGAATCAACAGCCTGGCCGGCTACGGCGACATCTTTTTCCGCAACACCATCTCCTCGGGGGTCATTCCCCAGATTTCGGTGATCATGGGGCCCTGCGCCGGCGGCGCCGTCTATTCGCCGGGCATCACCGACTTCGTCTTCATGGTCGACAAGTCCAGCTACATGTTCGTTACCGGCCCCGAGGTCATCAAGGCGGTCAACAAGGAGGAGGTGACCTTCGAGGAGCTGGGCGGCGCCGAGAGCCACGCCACCATATCCGGCGTAGCGCACTTTGTCGGCCATGATGAAAAGGACACCCTGGACATGGTCAAGGAGCTCCTCGGCTACCTGCCCTTATCCAACAACGAGCCGCCTCCGGACCTCGAGGCCAGTGACCCCTTCGACCGCATGGATGACCGGCTGAACGAGATCGTGCCGGTCAACCCCAACAAGCCTTATGACGTCAAGGAACTGATCATGGTGGTGGTCGACAGCCAGAAATTCCTCGAGGTCCACAAGGGCTACGCCCAGAACCTGGTGGTCGGCTTCGCCCGCCTGGGCGGCCGCTCGGTGGGCATCATCGCCAACAACCCGGCGGTGTTTGCCGGCACCCTGGACGTGCAGGCGTCGATGAAGGGGGCGCGCTTCATCCGCTTCTGCGACGCCTTCAACATCCCCCTGGTCAGCTTCGTCGACGTCCCCGGCTTCCTCCCTGGGCGTGATCAGGAGCAGCTGGGCATCATCAAGCATGGGGCCAAGATGCTCTACGCCTATTCCGAGGCCACGGTGCCCAAGCTGACGGTGATCACGCGCAAGGCCTATGGCGGGGCCTACATCGTCATGAGCTCCAAGCACCTGGGCGCCGACGTCGTCGCCGCCTGGCCCACGGCCGAGATCGCGGTCATGGGGCCGCAGGGCGCCATCAAC
>JALOLC010000147.1 GCA_025456175.1 Acidobacteriota bacterium
CAAGGAGTCGGCCATGGCCAAGGTCATGGCCACCGACGTGGCCATGCAGGTCACCGTCGACGCCGTGCAGATGTTCGGCGGCTACGGCTACATGAAGGAGTACCCGGTGGAGAAGATGATGCGCGACGCCAAGCTGCTGCAGATATACGAAGGCACCAACGAGATCCAGAAGCACGTCATTTCCCTTGAGCTCCTGGGCGCGGCGAAGGGCAGCAGCTGATCCCGGCGCGGCGCGACGGCCATGGCCATTCAGATCGACGGCGAGCGGCTTACCCTCGAGGATTTCGACCGCGTGGCCCGCTTGCGCCAGCGCGTCGAGCTCTCCGCCGCGGCCGAGAAGCGGGTGCGCGCCTGCCGGCGCGTGCTCGAGGATTTCATCCATAGCGACAAGCCCCATTACGGCATCAACACCGGCTTCGGCGCCCTGGCCCAGCGCCGCATCGAGAAGAAGGACCTGAAGCGGCTGCAGAAGAACCTGATCCAGAGCCATACCGCCGGCGTCGGCCCCAGGTTGTCCGACGGCATCACCCGCGGCATCATGCTGTTGCGGGCCAACGTCCTGGCCAAGGGCTACAGCGGCGTGCGCCTGGAGGTCGTGCAGCTCCTGCTCGACCTGCTGAACAAGGGCATCCTGCCAATCATCCCCAGCAAGGGATCGGTGGGCGCCTCGGGCGACCTGGCCCCGCTCTCGCACCTGGCCATGGCCCTGATCGGGGAAGGCGAGGTCGTCTTCGCGGGCAGGGAGCAGACGGCGGCCGCGGCCCTGAAAAAAGCGGGGCTGAAGCCCCTGGAACTCCTGGAGAAGGAGGGCCTGGCCTTGATCAACGGCACCCAGGTCATGACCGCCATCGGCATCTTCAACCTGCTCGAGGCCGAGTGCCTGGCCAAGACCGCCGACATCGCCGGCGCCATGACCTTCGAGGCCCAGCTGGGCAGCCCATCGCCCTTCTACGATGAGATCCAGGAAGTCCGCCGCCATCCGGGGCAGCTGGAAAGCGCCCGCAACATCCTGCGTTTGGTCAAGGACTCGCCCCTGTGGATGTCGCACCAGGGCAGGAAAAAGGTCCAGGACGCCTATTCGGTCCGCTGCATCCCCCAGGTGCACGGCGCGGTGCGCGACACGCTGAAGCATGTGCGCCGCGTCCTGGAGATCGAGACGAACTCGGCCACCGAGAACCCGCTGGTATTCCCGGAAAAGAAACTGATCCTTTCGGGGGGCAATTTCCACGGCGAGCCGGTGGCTTTTGCCATGGATTTTCTGGCCATCGCCATGACCGAGCTGGGCAACATATCCGAGCGGCGCATCGACCGCCTGATCAACCCCGCCTCCAACATGGGACTGCCGAACTTCCTGGTCGCGGACAATGGCCTGAACTCGGGTTTCATGATCGTCCACGTCACCGCCAGCGCCCTGGCCTCGGAGAACAAGTCCCTGGCCCACCCGGCCTCGGTGGACAACATCCCCACGTCGGCCAACCAGGAGGACCACGTCAGCATGGGCACCATCGGCGCCCGCCAGGCGCGCGAGATCATCGGCAACCTGCGTTATATCCTGGCCATCGAGCTGATGGCCGCCGCCCAGGCCCTTGATTTTTACGAACTGAAAAGCTCGCCGCCGCTGGAGAGCGTCAAGGCCCTCATCCGTAGGCACGTGCCCTTCCTGAACGAGGACACGCGCATGGACGTCCACATCCGTTCAATCGCCGAACTGATCGAGAGCGGCCAACTGGTCGCCGCCGCCGAGAAGCCGGGTTTGCAGCTCCTGTAATGTTCCAGCTCATTCTGCTGGCGGCGATCGTCTACATCCTTTTCAAGTGGCTGCGCCAAAGCCCGCCCGCAGCTCCACGGCCGCGGCCCCCCGACCAGCCCGCGGGGCAGGTCGAGGAGATGGTCCAGGATCCGGCCTGCGGCACCTGGGTCCCGCTGAGCCAGGCGATCGCCGGCCGCCAGGGAAACGTGACACATCATTTCTGCTCAACCGAGTGCCGCGACAAGTATCTAGAAGAAACGAACCACAAGTAATAGTGGTAGTGTTCGTGTTAGCAGGAAACTCGGCGAACGTCAGTGACGAGTGACAAGTGACGAGCAACGGCAATGATCGACCTCTTGCCTCTACTTTTCACTTTTACCATTTCACAGCAGTTCGGTTCACAGCAATCGATTCGTTGCCGTACACCCTACGCCGAGAGCTTATAATTATCCCAGCGCCACGTCGAGGAACATCATGGCGGCGAAGCCGAGCATGGCGCCGATGGTCGAGAGGTCAGTCTCGTCGCCGCGCTGCGCCTCGGGGATGAGTTCTTCCACGACCACGAAGATCATGGCGCCGGCAGCGAAGGCGAGGGCGTAAGGCAGCAGCGGCTTGACCAGCATGACCAGCGCCACCCCGGCCACTCCGGCCAATGGCTCAACCATCCCCGACAGCTGGCCGTACCAGAACGCCCGGGCGCGGGAGAAGCCTTCGCGGCGCAGGGGGACCGACACGGCGGCCCCTTCGGGGAAGTTTTGCAGGCCGATGCCGAAGGCCAGGGCCACGGCGCTGCCCAGGGCGGCTGGGGTCCAGTGCTCGGCCAGTGCGCCGAAGGCGACGCCGACGGCCAGCCCCTCGGGAATGTTATGCAGGGTGATGGCCAGGATCAGCAGGGTGCTGCGCTGCCAGGAGGTCTTGATGCCTTCGACATGACTCACATCGAGCCCCATGTGCAGGTGGGGCAGGATCTTGTCGATGGCCAGCAGGAAGGCACCCCCGGCGAGGAATCCCACAACCGCGGGGAGCCAGGGCGGGCCGCCGCTGGCCTCCGACATCTCGATGGCCGGCTTGAGCAGCGACCAGTAGCTGGCGGCGATCATCACGCCGGCGGCGAAGCCGAGCATGGTGTTGAGTATTCGCTTGTTGATGGCCTTGAAGAAAAACACCATGGCGGCGCCCAGGGCGGTCACCCCCCAGGTGAAGAGGGTCGCGGCCAGCGCCAGCAAGACCGGACTCACGCCCCGCAGCCAGACTGTATCCATATCATGCCTCCGTTCTGATTATACAATAAACACCGTCATGGCTTCAGTCGGCGGGAAGGTTAACTCTTTTTCCTGTTGTATCCCTTACCGGCATAGGGCTGCAGCTTGTCCAACCACATTTCCTCAAGCTCCTTCAGCTCCTGGCCATAGTCGTGATCCGGACTTTCTTTCGGCTGCAGCCGGTCCAGGACTTCGAATGAAAATTGATCCGCTCCCAACTCGTTGAAATCCTTCTGCAGTTCCTTGTTCATGTGCATCATGTTTTTTAACTGGAATTTTTGGCTGTTGAGCTTGCCGTTCAAATCCATGGCGCGGCCGATATAGATTCTGCCGCTCGCCAGGTTTTTCACCTGGAAAATTCCCATAGCGGGCGGCTTCTGCTTGTATTGCCTCTTGATCTCACTCTTATCCATCTTCCTGGGTCGTCTCCTTCTCCGGAGACTCAGAAAACGACGTAGGCGCCATTGGCCATGATGGTCTCGCGGCGGCCGTCGGGATAGCCCAGCGCGACTTCGCGCACGGCGACGCGCGGCTGCGCCTGCGGGATGTAGATGCGGTCGAGATGGATGACCGCCGCCGGCGAGGAGAAGTCTTTCGGGCCCACAATGCCGCCAAAGTGCTCGCTGCGCCCTAGGCCGGCTCGGCCGCCAAATGGGCGCGCTCAGCCTGCGCTGCCGGGCCATCGCCCTCGACCGCCACGGCGCGGTTGGCGCGGATGGCGAACAGGACCAGCTCGCCGTCGATCTCGACCGGCAGGGTGCCGGCGGTGCGGCTCGCTTCGCCCGCCTCGCCCTCGTAAGGGACGATGTAGGCCTCGCCGCTGGGCAGGTTGCCCGCGATGCCCGGCTCCGGGAAGCGCCCCGAGCTGGCATGCGCCGCGCGCCAGCGCAAGTCGAAGTGCATGTCGCAGCCGCTCTTGCCGTCCACCGTGAAGGAGATATCGGCATGGTCGGCCTGGCTGAGCCTGGCCTGCAGGGCCTCCACCCGCCGCGCCACCTCGCCGTAGTCGATGCGCAGGGCCGGGATCATCGCAGCGGCGAAGCCGGGCATCGTCGCCGCCCGGAAGCCGTGGCGCTTGGCCGCCACCTTCAGCGGCGCGGTGGTCGAAAATTCGGTCGGCGCCAGG
>JALOLC010000148.1 GCA_025456175.1 Acidobacteriota bacterium
CAGCGAGTTCTTGAAGATCTGCTCGAAGCCCAGGAACTTGATGATGCCCAGGTTGACCGAGGGGTGGAAGCGCAGGCCGCCCTTGTAGGGGCCGATGGCGTTGTTGAACTGCACGCGGAAGCCCTTGTTGACCTGGACCTCGCCCTTGTCGTCGACCCAGGGAACGCGGAAGAGGATGGCGCGGTCGGGCTCGACGATGCGCTCATAGATCTTGGCCTTGACGAATTCAGGGTGCTTCTTGACCGTCGGCTCGAGCGTCTCCAGGACTTCCTTGACGGCCTGGTGGAATTCGGGCTCGCCGGGGTTCTTGACTTTGACTTTTTCAATGAGATCAGTGATCATGGACATGGTTTTTATTTCTCCTTGGCAAAAGATTTTAAAATCCCGCGTATGGTTCTCATTTTGGGTTGCGGCCGAGCATTCAGTATAAGCAGAAGCCGTCGGCTTTGTCAACTGTCGCCTTGACAAACGGCGAAAAAAAAACTATTAATGGAGTCCATGCGCTGGATCCGCAATTTCCTGACTATCGTGCTTGCCCTGCCGCTCGTCGCACTGCTCATCATTCCGGTCCTGGTCATCTCCGGGCTCCTCGGCCGTGTCGGCTTCATCTATTCCGCGGCCCGCCTGGTCATCCGCACATCCCTGCGCCTGCTCGGGGTCCGGCCCGAGGTGCGCGGCCTGGACCCCGGCGTCTTCGCCTCCGCGCCGGTCATCGTCAGCAACCATCTCTCCAATCTCGACGGCCCGCTGCTGGTGAGCGTCCTGCCCGTTGACCCGCGGGTGCTGATCAAGGCCGAGGCGCGGAAAATCCCTCTGATCGGCTGGATCATGAAGCTGGCCGGGTTCGTCTTCGTTGACCGCTCCAGCGCCGCCCGCCGCCAGGAGGCGCTGGCCGAGGCCATCGGAAAGATCCAGCGCGAGCGCCGCCCCTTCCTGGTCTTCCCCGAGGGGACGCGCAGCCGGGACGGCGAGGCGCGCGAGTTCAAGAAGGGCGGTTTCGTCATGGCCCTGCGCGCCGGCGTGCCGGTGCTGCCGGTGCGCATCTCCGGCACCCAGCGCCTGCTGCCTCCGGGGCGGAAACTCTGCGCGGCCGGCAGCGTGCGGGTCGATTTCTTCCCGCGCCTGGACCTGTCGGGTACGGCGGAAAGCCAATTGCCCGGCCTGATCCGCGACCTGCATGAAAGAATCTATCTGCGAGAAGCAATATGAGCATCATCGAAGCGGAACGAATCGAGCTCCGCGGCCGGCTGCTGGCCAGCCTCAACAACGATGCCCGGATGGCCAGGGCCATTGACGTGCTGGCCGCGGCCCTGGAGCAGGGAAACAAGGTGCTGGTCTTCGGCAACGGCGGCTCGGCCACCCAGTCTTCGCATTTCGCCGCCGAGCTGGTCAACAAGTTCTACTTCCGCCGTCCCGCCCTGCCCGCCCTGGCCCTGGCCGCCGACTTGGCCAGCGTGACCTCCATCGCCAACGACGAGGAGTTCGCCGCGATCTTTTCACGGCAGGTCGAGGCTTTCGGCCGCCGCGGCGACGTGGCTCTGGGCCTCACGACCAGCGGCCGCTCGACGAACGTGCTGCGGGGGCTGGCCAAGGCCAGGGAAATGGGGCTGGCGACCATCGTTTTGGCCGGCAACCGGCATCAGGAGCTGCTCGCCCTCCCGGTGGATGTCCTGGTCGGAGTGGACACGGACGATACGCCGACGATCCAGGAGATGCACCTGTTCGCGCTGCATGTCATGGCCGAAGCAATCGAAAAGCGACTTTTTGGAGGAACCCATGGTTGAACTTTCCGCGCGGGTGAAGACAATGACCAGCTCGCCGACGCTGAAGCTGGTGCAGATCAAGAAGCAGCTCGAGGCCCAGGGCAAGGTCATCCTCGATTTTGGAGCCGGCGAGCCCGATTTCCCCACCCCGGAGAACATCAAGAATGCCGGCGTGGAGGCCATCCGCGGCAATTTCACCAAGTACACGCCGACCTCGGGCATCGCCGAACTGAAAAAGGCGATCCGCGCCACCTATCTGGCCGAGCAGGGCATCGACGCCAAGGATGCGCAGATCGTGGTCTCGCCCGGCAGCAAGTATGGGCTGTTCATCCTGCTGCAGGCCGTCGTCAACCCCGGCGACGAGGTCATCGTGCCGCTGCCGTACTGGGTCTCCTACCCGGAGATGGTGAAGTTCTGCGGCGGCAGCGTGGTCTTCGCCGACCACCTGCAGCCGGAGCGCCGCTTCCAGCTGACCGCCGCCTCCTACATCTCGCGCTGCAGCCCGCGCACCAAGGCCGTGATCGTCAATTCCCCATCCAATCCCACCGGAAAGATCATGGCCGGGGCGGAGCTGGCCGAGCTGATCGCCTTCTGCCACCCGCAGGGCATCCTGGTCATCGTTGATGACTGCTACCGCAAGATCATGTACACCGACGAGCCGTACCCGTCGCCCTTGGCCCTGGTGCCCGAGGCCGGCGAGCAAGTGGCGGTGGTTAGCTCGCTTTCCAAGACCTATGCCATGACCGGCTGGCGCCTGGGCTATTCCATCACCTGCGAGCCGCTGGCCGCGGCCATGACCAAGATCCAGGAGCATTCGACCTCCAACCCCTGTTCCATCTCGCAGAAGGCGGCGGTCGAGGCGCTTGCCGGCGACCAGGGAGCCGTTTGCGCCATGGTGGCGGAATACCGCCGGCGCCGCGACTATTTCGCCCGCCGCGTCGATGGGATCGGCAATATCTCCTATGCCCTCCCCGACGGCGCCTTTTACTTTTTCGCCGATTTTTCCCACTATATCGGGGAAAAGGGATTCCAGGACGACAACCAGCTGGCCATGGACATCCTGGAGAAATTGAACATCATCCTGGTGCCGGGCTCGGCCTTCGGCGCCCCCGGCCACCTGCGCATCTCCTACGCCACGTCCATGCAGGATATCCGCGAGGGGTTGGACAAGCTGGAAGCGTACCTGAAGCCATGAGCATTGGCCTCGCAAGCCGGCCTCGAGACCGGGCTGGAACGCGGGCCGGGAACTGAGGATGCTGGATTACAAGGACATCACCTTTTCCTTCCAGGAGCGCACGCTGCGCCGCCGCCGGCGTCTGCTGGGGGTGTTCCTGCTGCTGGCGCTTGCCGCCGCCTTCCTCCTCGGCTTGTCCTGGTGGAATGCCCGCGCCCTGGTGGAAGAGGTCCAGGAACTGCTGCTGAGCGATCGCCCGGACGAGGCCGGGCGACGGCTGCAGGAGGGGAGATCCCGGCTGTTCCAGCGGAAGAACTCCTTGGAGCTGCAGGCCCTGGTGGAGCTGATCGGCGGCCGCCCGCAGGCGGCCGCGGCGCGCTTCGACGAATTGCGCCGCTCCGGATCCTCGACCTCGCTGCGCTCGGGCCAGTTCCTCGCCCTCTTTTTCGACCGCGGCGAAACGGTGAAGCTCAAGGCCTACAGCGACTACCTGCTGCCCCGGGGGGGCGACGAGGTCCGCTGGTACCACGCTCTCTGCCGTGCCGCCAGCCTGGATCCTTCCGGGGCGGAAGCGGCCGTCGCCGGCCTTTCCGCCTCCTTCCGCCAGGTCAACGCCAAGGCCCTGGAGCTCCTGGGCCGCTTCAACCGCTCGCTGCGCTCGGGGAGGGTCGACTATGTTTTCGATTGCCATGAATCTCCCCTTCGCGGCGTTCGATGCCCAGTTCAGGGAGGGAGCCCGCCGCTTCCGCCTGACCCTGGACGGCAGGCTGCAGGAAAAGGTCGACCGGCTGTTCCAGAATCATTTCGGCTCGCTGGTGCTCCTCGACCTGCCGGAGAACGCCATCGCCGTCGCCTATTCCAAGCCCAGAGCGGAGACGGGCGGCAATGCCGCCTTTGCCGAACAGTTCGAGCCCGGTTCCATCATCAAGATCATCAGCCTCATGGCTTATCTGCGCCATGGACACGACACGATCTTTCCCATGACTTGCCCGGGGTCGATCGAGCTGGCCGGGCGCTCCTTTTACGACCTGGCCGCGCACGGGCTGGTGCGGGACCCGGCCCAGGCGCTGGCCCTTTCCTGCAACGTCGCCTTCGCCCGCATGGGGCAGGCGGTCGGCTCTGCCGCCATGGCCGATCTCCTGCAGCGCTTTTTGTTCAACGCCCCCTCTCTCCGCGACCAGGGTATCGAGTTCCGGTTCGGCCGCCTGGCCGCGGACGCCCTGGCCGGAAGCAACCTGGCCGAACTGGCTGTGGGCCGGGGCAGGCTCTCCCAGACCGCGCTTCATGCCGCCGTCCTGGCGGCGATCGTTGCGCAGAGCGGGCGATATTTTTCCCCGTACCTGGTCGACGATGCCAAGAACATCCTGGGCCTGGGGTTCTACCGCCATGCGGACCGGCCGCAGCAGGTGCTGGCCGACGATCTGAATTTTCTGCGCGTGAAAAAGGCCATGGCCGCCGTCGTTGAGGACGAGAACGGCACGGCGCGCCGGGCCCGCGGCAGGGTCCGCCTGGGTGTCAAGACCGGGACGACGGGCAGTTCCCCCGGCGGGCTGGACGCGGTGGTCATCGGCTTCGTCCCCTTCGACAAGCCGCGCTACGCGTTCGCCTTCCGCCTGGAGGGCGGCGGCCGGGCCGACCGCGAGGGAGCGCTTTTCCTCGCCAGCCTGCTGCAGGTCCTCTATCCCGACGCCGCATGAAAAAGGCGCTGGCGTCCCTCATCCTGCTCCTGGCGGCCTCCCGCCTCGCCGCCAAGACGCTGGTCCTGCCCCTGGCCGTCGACACCAAGAACCATGCCTCGCTCCAATGGCTGGGCAAGGCGCTCTCCTTCTACCTGATCGCCGGCCTCGGGCAGAACGCGCTGCCGGTGGGGGAGGAGGAGGAGGTTCAGGAGCTCCTGAACCGCAGCGTGATCCGTTTCCCGTTCGCCATCGCCAAGGCCACGGCCATGGCCCTGGCCGGGGAGGTCCAGGCCGACCGGCTGCTCTGGGGAAAAATCCTCTTCAGCGACCGCAAAGCCCCGCCGCTGCAGGTCCAGCTCTTTCTCATCGACATCGCCGGCGGCACCCAGAAGCGGCTGCCCCTGGTCAAGGGCGGCCCCAGCGACATGTTCGCCCTCCAGGAGGAGCTGCTGCGCCATGCGGTCAAGGCCGTCGCCCCGGGACCGCGGGAGACCGTTCTGCCGCAGCTGAACCTGGCCCTGCCCGAGTACGAACGATTCGTCAAGAGCCTGCTGCTGGCCGACGCCGACAAGAAGCTGGAGCTGCTGCTGCCGCCTCCGGGCAAAGCCAGCCGCTCCGACTTCGTCAATTTCGAACTGGCCAAGGTATACCTGCAAAAAGGCGACGCGGCCGCTTGCCGTTCTTTTCTGGAGCAGGTGGCCGATTCCTCCTATTTCGGGGAACGCAGGGAATTTCTCATGGCCCTGGCCGATATTCGCGGCGGCGACAGCGAGGCCGCCCTGAACCGCTTCATCCGGCTGCAGCAGGGGAACAAGCTTCCGGTTCCGACCCACAACAACCTGGGCATCCTCTATATGGGCAGGGGAAACTTCGTCCTGGCCGAGAAATGCCTGCGCTACGCCATCTACCTGCGCCGCGATCCCGGGATCCTGGCCAACCTCGTCCTGCTGCTGCGGGACATGGGGCAGCCGGGATTGGCGCTGCCGGAGCTGACCGCGGCGCTGCGGCGCTTTCCCGAAGACAAGGGTCTGCTGGGGCTTTTCGCTCAGTTCGTGTCCGCCGCCGAAAACCGGGAGACGCTGGGCCAGGTGTTCCGCGACTACGTCAGCCTGCCGCTGCCCGACGAGGCGCTGCCCGTCGTCGAGCCGCGGATCATGAACCCGTTCGCGGCCGCGGCAACGGTTGGCGAGGCCGCCGCCGCCAACCTGCCCTACATCGAGGCGCGCAACCTTTTCCTGGAAAGCGACATCGACGGAGCGCTGCAGAAGGCCGAGGAGGCGATGGAGGCCAATCCCTTCGATCCCCAGAACCTTCACCTGCTCGCCCTGCTCTCCCTGCAGAAGCGCCAGGTCGGCAAGGCCGACCTGGTTGCCCAGAGCGCGCTGTTTCTTGATGAGAGCCTGGACAACTTCCTGCTGCAGCTGAAGGTCCTTCAGGCCGGCGGCGAACGGGAGAGATTCCGCGCTGCCTTGGCGCGGGCGCTGCGGAAGTTCCCGCAAAGCCCCGAGCTGCTCGAACTGGGCGGGCGCGGCCGCTGAGAGGGCGAGAACAACGGGGAGCGGGCCGGTCATGATCATCAGCGCCTCGCGCCGCTGCGACATCCCGGCTTTCGCCGGCGACTGGTTCATGGAGCGATTGCGCTCCGGCGCGGTCGACGTCGCCAGTCCATTCCGCCCGGGAGCGGCCCGGAAAGTGAGCCTGAGGCGCGCCGACGTCGATGCCGTTGTCTTTTGGAGCCGCGACGTCCGGCCCTTCCTCCGCCACCTGCCGGAGATCGAGGGCGGCGGCTATCCCTATTATTTCCTGATCACGCTGACCGGCTATACCCGCTTGCTGGAGCCAGCCGTTCCGGCCGTCGAGGATGCGGCCGCATGTTTCAGGGAACTGGCCCGACGCATCGGCCGCCGGCGCGTCATCTGGCGCTACGATCCGGTGCTCTTCACGG
>JALOLC010000149.1 GCA_025456175.1 Acidobacteriota bacterium
CGCGTCCTTCCAGGAGGGCAGCAGGTGGGTTTCGGGATCCAGCTTGCTCGCGAGCAGGTTGCGGAGCTTTTCGCGGCTGCGCCAGCCGCGGCGCTTGTCCAGCGCCCGCAGCCCCTCGCGCAGGGCTTCCTCGGCCCATTTCTGCGTTTCGCCGTTGAGGGTGGTGAAGACCTTCAGCCCGCCCTTGTAGAGGAGGTTGTCCCCGTACTTGGCCTCCAGATACTTGCGCGTATCCTCGGTGAAGTAGTCGGCCAGCGACTCGGCGCCGGCGTCGGCCGGTTTTTCGGGCAGCTTCGTCGCCAAGGCCTCCTGGTACTGCTGGATGCTGATGAACTTGAGCAGCATCATCTTCAGCAGCACGTGGTTGCGCCGGCGCAGCACGTTGTCGCGGCGCTTGAACACCGCATAGATGCCGTTGGGGTTGGGGATGATGCCGGCGATCAGCGCCGCCTCGGCGGGGCTGATCTCGTGCACCGGCTTGCCGAAGTAGTAGCGGGCCGCCGCCTCGACCCCGTAGATGCTGCCGCCGAAAAAGATCTTGTTGCAGTAGAAGGTCATGATCTGGTCTTTGGTGTACTTTTTCTCGATCTGAATGGCCAGCAGCATCTCCTGCAGCTTGCGCGACAGGGAGAACTCGGGCACAAGAAACAGGCCGCGGGCCAACTGCTGGGTGACCGAGCTGCCGCCGCCCCATTTCTTGCGCAGCAGCACGCCGCCGACGGCGCGGACGAAGCCGCGGATGTTGATGCCCCAGTGCGAATAGAACTGGTTGTCCTCGGCCGCGATGATCGCCTTTTTGAGCACCTCGGGGATGTCGGAGCTCTTGACGATGATGCGCTTCTCGATGGCGAAGTCCTTGATGGCGGCGTTCCGATCGTCAAAGACCGTGGTCATGACCACGGGCTTGATGTCTTCCAGGTTCCTGATCTGCGGGAAGCCCTTCTGGTAGACCAGCACCAGGCCGAGCAGGATCCCCAACGCGACCGTGGCCAGCAGGCTGAGCGCGATGAGCAGGACCTTCAGGTTCTTGCGGAAAAATTCCTTCATGGATCGCCGCCAGTATACCATATCCGGGGCATTAAAAAAACGCCGCCGCACCCTGCCGCGAAAGCGGCGGCATTGCATTTTTACCGTTGTTTTTCTATACTCGGCAGCGGGAGTTGCCATGATCAAGGGAATCGGCGTGGACATGGTCGAGATCGCCCGCGTGCGGCGGCTGATCGAACGGGACCCGGGATTCGCCGCGAGAATCTTCACCGCCCGCGAGATCGCCTACTGCGAGGGCAAGTTCTCCAGGGCCCAGCACTACGCGGCCCGCTTCACCGCCAAGGAGGCCTTCTTCAAGGCGCTGGGGACGGGCTTCCGCGACGGCATGGGCTGGCGCGACGTGGAGGTGGAGAACGACGAGCTGGGCAAGCCGCAACTGCGGCTGGCCGCAACGGCCCTGGAGCAGTTCCGCAAGCGCAAGCTGAAGAAGACCCTGCTGTCGCTCTCCCATACCCGGGAGATGGCCGTGGCCCTGGTCGTTATCGAGTAGCCGGCAGCCAGAGGCGAGTTGTAGTTATTCGTAATTCGTAATTCGTGATTCGTAAAAAACAACAGTGCCTAGTAAGATTAAAGCACCAAAATCCAAGCACCAAATAACCAAAACAAAGAGAGTGTTAGTGTTGAACTACGTAATAAAATGAATATTGTCTCAGTGTTGGTGTTAGCAAGAAATTTTCGGAAATCTTTTAAAAATTGTTTGAGTGCCTTCACTAACACTATCACTAACACTATCACTTTCTTTAGTTATGGTCATTGGAATTTGGTGCTTGGAATTTGGGATTTTAGTCCGATGAGTGCTTTTGTAAAGATCCGTGAAGTTAAAAGCGCTACTTCAGCTTGATCAGGTCGGACGTCACCATGCCGTAGATGATGCGCGAGGTGTCGTAGATGTTGACGCCGCACTCCCTGGATATCTGGTTGATGCTCTTTTTGCCGTCGATCTTGGCGATGATCACCCATTCCATGGTCGACAGCGAGATCTTGCGCCGCTCCTGGCGGTCGATGGAGCTGAACTCGGGAATGGCGTCGATGGAGCCGATCTTCTTGCGCAGGAGCTTCCATTCGTCGATGCGGCGGGCGGCCTCCATCAGCAGCGAGGTGATGGGGCGGATGACGCTGCTGCCTGTCTCGAAGGCCCCTTCCTCGAAGGCGAATTCGCCGTCGTCCCAGGAGATGACGGTGAAAATGGCGTCCTCGCCCTTGAACTCATCGGCCTCGGCATGGACGATCTCGCCGGCCTTCAGGTAGATGGCCGCCTTCTGGCCGTTGCTGCGCGAGAGGTTGAAGCGTCCGGTCTGCTTGGAATTGGAGACCAGCTGGATGATGTCCGCCAGGTTGATCGAAGTGAGTGATCCTTTTAAGCTCATGGCTTTATTCTCTTTACTTTAGGCGATTCGGCAAGCAAATCATATAAATATTTATCGCTTTTGTCAAGATTCGCTGAACAATCGAGCGGCTGCCCATTTGCCGCCATTGGGTTTACTCCAGACGGTGATTTTCCTATAATGGCCATATGGATCCTCGCCAGCGCATGAATTTTTTGACCCGCGAGCTGCTGCGCCACCAGCAGCTGTATTATGTCCAGGCCCGGCCCGAGATCCGCGACGAGGAGTACGACCGCCTGCTCGACGAGCTGCTGCGGCTGGAGCAGCGCTTTCCGCAGTACGCCAGTCCGAATTCTCCCAGCCGCCGGGTCGGTTCCGACCTGGACAACGCCTTCCCCGAGAGGGAGCATGCGCTGCCGGTGCTCAGCCTGGACAAGCTCTACCGGGAGGAGGAGGCGGCGCAATGGCTGCAGAAGACCGCTGCCGCCTGCGCGCACCCCGTCGGTTTCACGGTCGAGGAGAAGATCGACGGCGCCTCCATTGTCCTGTACTATGAAGGCGGGGAGCTGCGCCATGCCCTCACCCGCGGCAACGGCGTGACGGGCAACGATGTCAGCGACAACGTGCGCACCATCCGCCAGGTGCCGCTGCACATCGCGGAGACAGACGCCCTGGCCGTGCGCGGCGAGATCTACATCACGCGTGAGGACTTCGGGCGCTTCAACGCCGGCCTGGAGGAGAAGTACGCCAATCCGCGCAACCTGGCGGCCGGCACGCTGCGCAACCTCAAGTCAGCGCTGGCGGCCCGCGTGCCGCTGAACATCTTTGTCTATGAGGGTTTCTTCACCGCCGGCCATAAACACCGCGACTGGGGCGGACCTGAAGGCCCGCCCGGGGGGAATGCCGGCGGCGACCACCTGGAGGTCCTGGCCCGGCTGCGCCAGCTCGGCTTCCGCGTCAACCCGCGGCTGGGCTTTTTTTCCGACGACGAGGGCCGGCGAAGCAGGGCGCTGCGCCTTTTTCCGGAGATCGTGGCCTCCCCAGCCGCTGAGCTGGAGAACTACCTGCGCCGCCGCGCCCAGGAGCGGGCCGAGGTGGCCTATGACATCGATGGCCTGGTGATCAAGGTGGACGACCTCGACGCGCGCCAGGAGCTGGGGTTCACCGCCCACCATCCGCGCTGGGCCATGGCCTACAAGTTCGATTCGCCCCAGGCCCGCACCGAGCTTCTCGAGGTGCTGGTCCAGGTGGGGCGCAAGGGCCACGCTGCACAACCAGGACTACATCGACATGCTGGAGCTGGGAGTCGGCGACCAGGTCAGCATCTCCAGGCGCGGCGACGTCATTCCCGCCGTCGAGGAGGTGCTGGAGAAGGCCGAGCGGGATCCTTCTGTATTCAAGCTCCCCGGGTCCTGCCCCTTCTGCGGATCGGGATTGATCAAGGAGGGAGCGCACCATTTCTGCCGCAATGAGGAGTGTCCCGAGCGTCGGCGGCGGGCGCTCAGTTATTTCTGCGCCAAGGATCAGATGGACATCGAGACGCTGGGCGAGAAGACCATCGCCTTCCTGTTTGCCAAGGGATGGGTACGGGAGATCCCCGACATCTACGGCCTTGATTACGGCAAGCTGGAGGGCGAGGAGGGCTTCAAGGAGAAGAAGATCGCCCGCATCCGCGCCAGTGTGGAAAAGAGCAAGTCCCAGCCGTTCGCCCGCGTCCTGGCCTCCCTGGGTTTCGAGGGCGTGGCCACGGCCGTTGTTTCGGCGCTCATCGGCCACGGCTTTGACTCCGTCGACAAGATCATCGCCGTGGCCGCCCGGGGCGACTGGGAGGCGTTCGCCGCCGTCGAGGGCGTCGGCGAGACTACGGCGCGCCTGCTGGTGGATCATTTCAGCAAGCCCGCCAGCCTGGAGCTGATCGCCCGCCTGCGCGCCGCCGGCCTGCAGTTCCGCGTCGCTGCCGCCGCCCGGGAGCGCGTCGATGACTCGCTCGCCGGCCAGGTCTGGGTGATCACCGGGTCCTTCGAGAGGTTCAACCCGCGCTCGCTGGCGTCCGACGAGATTCGCCGCCGCGGCGGCCGT
>JALOLC010000150.1 GCA_025456175.1 Acidobacteriota bacterium
GATGGACAGCCGCGGCTCAGCTATGGTATAAACAGGCAATGCCCGCCGACAAACGAAAGTGGATCGGTATTCTGGCCCTGTCGCTGCTCCTGGCCGTGGCCCTGGGGCTGCGCCTGCAGGGGTGGAACCGCGTGCAGCTCCCTGACGAGGACGTCATGGTGCAGATGACCCTGCACCTCTACGACCTCCCTTTCCCCGACGGCGCCTACCCCGGGTATCCCGGTTTTCCGCCGCTGTTCATCTATTTCAACCTGCTGCTCTCCTTCATTCTCCAGAAGCTCCTCCTTTTCTTCGGCATCATCCGCTTCCCCGCCGAATTCCTCCATGCCGAACTGGGGCGCGACCTGATTCTGAAGGGCGGCAGGATCGTCACCGCCCTGACCGGCACCGCGCTGGTGGCCCTGTCGTGGCGCTGCGGCCAAGAGTTCTTCAACCGCGCCGTGGGAACCGCGGCCGCCTTGTTGATGGCCGTCAGCGTTCCGCTCGTTTTCGACGCCCATATCTTCAAGCCCGACACGCTGATGGCGCTCCTCCTATTCGCCAGCCTGTATTTCGCGCTGAAGCACGACCGCGACGCCCGGCCGCGCTGGCTCGTTCTCTCCTCGCTAGTCTTCGGGCTGGCGGTGGCCGCCAAGTACAACGCCGCGGTCGAAGCCCTGTTCCTGCTGCCGGCATTCCTCATCGCCTGCCGCCGCCAGCGCCGGCCCCTGTGGCAGCCGCTGCTCCTGGCTCCGGCGGCGATGGCCCTCGGCTTCCTTGCCGGCGCCCCGAACTGGATCGTCCACCCCTGGCGCAACATCGAGGAGGCCTACCGCTTCGTCACCTACCATTACTCCGCATTCCACTTCTACGAAAAGAAGCTGGTCTATTCGGCCTTCTTCAAGACGATGGTCGAGGCGTTCGGTCCCGTTCTCTTCGCCTTTCTCCTTGTCGGCCTGCTGGCCGTATTCCTGCGCCGCCAGCGCGCGGGCATCCTCATCGCCGCCTACCTTTTCGTCTACGTGGCCATCCTGGGCAATACCTCCTACTTCGGCACGCGCATGGTCCTCCCCCTGCTGCCGGCCGTGGCCCTGCTCATCACCCACGGCCTGCTGGCAGGGGTCCCCTGGCTGCTGGACCGCTGCCAACGGCTGCGGCTCCCCTATCGCGCCGCCGTCTGGATGCTGCTGGCCTATGTGGCGACGGCCGGGCTGCTGGCGAACGTCCGCCGCTTCAACCTGCTCAACACCGCCGCCACCTACGACCAGGCGATCGACTACCGCTTCCGCCATGTCCCATTCGCCTATTCCTTCGCCCGCGAGAACTTCACCCCCGGCTATGCCGGCGACAAGGGGTTCTCCGACCTCGTCTCCCTGCCGGCGCGCTGGTTCCGCGGCCCCGAGGCCATGCCGTTCCTGTGCACCGGGCTCTTCACCGAATACATCCTGACGCGGACGACCAATCCCCTGCCGCGGGCCAACCTGCAGCGGCGTCTGGCCAATTACGCGGCCTTCGCGCGCATCCACAAGCCCCGCTTCTCATCCTTCGACGACGACGTGGTATTCTGGTACAAGAAGCCCGGCTGGGTGCGGGAGCTGAATCTTGCCCGGCCGCTGGCGCAACTCAAGCCGCTCTTCAGCCTGCCGCCCGGCGAGTTGCCGTCCGACACGTGCTTCCTGCCGCTGACGAACTTCGAGAGATCGCCGCTGGCAGGCCGGACCGCCGGTGGAATCTGGACGAAAAAGATCCACTCCACCCGGCCGCTGGCGCGCCTGGCGTTCCATGTCCTGGCCGACGCCGATTGCCGGGAGCTGACCGTCAACGTCAACGGCCGCAGCCTGCGGATCGCGCCCGTGCCGGCCAGGCGGCTGCGCACCGTGGTCGTTGACCGCCTGGCTCCGCGGCCTCTGCACCACGACTTCATCTACTCCCTGGAAATAATCGCTCGCGGCACGGGGGCACCCGTCCACCTGGCCTGTATCCCCGAGTACACGTCGCCGCCCGAGCCGGTCCGCGAATCGGCCGCCTTCGACCGGCCGCAGGACGAGCCGCTGCCGGAGCTGTTCGCGCCGGTTGCCGCCCCCTCCTGGTGCCGCGAGTTCTACCGCTTGTCGGGGATCGACCCCATCCTGCACCGCTTCGTCCAGACCCAGCGCCTGTTCGAGAACGAAGCGCGGTCGGTCGCAGACGTCGTTGTCGAGAATTATCCGCTCCCTGCCGGCCGTTACCTGCTGCGCCTCAAGGGGGAGTCCCTCGGCGCGAAGGTGGCGCCCGGCAGCGCGTTGAAGCTGACATGGAGCGCGGTCGGCCTGAACAACGGCGCCAGCGGCGAATTCGTCATCGCGCCGGAAGAGCTGGCCAGCGGGAGCGTGCGCCCATTCGCCGTCGACGAGCTGGCCTTCGTGCGCTTCGCCATCGCGGGTCAGGCGGCGGCGGGCATGCTGGTCGGGGAGTTCAGCATCGAGCCCGATTACCTGGCCTATATCAATTCCTGCTGGCTCAAAAAATAAGGGCCGGAAACTCCTGGGCCTGTCCCGCTCAGTAAGGCGCGCTGGGCGCGCTGGGCGCGCCGGGCGCGCAAGGCTCGCCGCGGCGGTCCTCGACCTTCAAGGCGCGGCTGCCGCGGGCGAAGGCGTACTCCGGAAGATTGATGGCGACGACCGAGCCGGCCCCGACCACCGAATGGGAGCCGATGGCGCTCCCGTCCAGGACGATAACCCCAGCCCCGAGCCAGACGTCGTCGCCGATGCGGATGCCGCCCTTGGCCAGCGACGGCTGGAGCATGATGGGGGTGGCGACGTCGCGAAAGCTGTGGTTGCCGCCGGCGACCAGGTAGCAGTTGCCGGCCAGGAAGCAATAGCGGCCGAGGATGATCTCGGTCTCGGAGAGGAGGGTGCAGTTGGCCGAGACGTTGGTGAAGTCGCCGAGGCGGATCGATCCCTCCTTGCAGCTCAGGATGGCGCCGCGGCCGATATAGGCGTTTGCGCCGATGAGAATGCCCTCGTTCTCCTCGCCCTTGGCGTCGAGGACCACGAAGTCGTCGATGACCGTGTTGGCGCCGATGCGGATCTTGTGCGGATGGCGGAAGGTCAGGTGGCGGCCGAAGACGACTCCTTTTCCCACTTCGCCCAGCAGGGAGGGATAGAGCGCCTTGCGCAGCGCGTAGCCGAAAGCCCCGGAGAAGCCGGCAAGCCAGTTGAGCAGCCCGAACTTGAAAAAGGCCATCCACCCTCTCCGGCCCACGAAGATATCGCGGTACTTGTCGCTGAGCGATTTTCGCCCGTCGCCCAGTTCCTTCTGAATGCTGCCATAAACGTCCTTGGCCATCGTCACCTCGACGGGATCCTTGCCGCGAAGGGGATTGTAGAGAAAGCAGCCGGAAATGTCAAACGCGCGGCCGTCGCCGCGGACGGCGCCGCGGCCGGCGGCCTCTTGACAACCGGCCCCAATATCGGCAAAATGCCACACATGACGCACGCGGAATCAGGCATCCATCCCAGCGGCGGGCCGGCCGGGGCCATCGAGTGGACTCGCCCGCTCCGCTAGTGGCCGTGGCCGCGCTCCCCTCTTCCCTCTGCCATGCGTAAGCCGCTCCCGGCCAGAATCGCCCACGCCATGAAGCTCCTGGCCCTGTTCTTCGCGACGTCAGCCTGACCCTGGCCATCCTGTATGCGAATATCGGCCATCTCAGCCTGCTGCGCTTCGGCCAGCTCTTCCACCTGCCCTTTCTCTTCCCACTCTCCAGCACTCTGACCATCGGCTTTACCATGTTCGGGCAGGCGCTGATGCTCCTGCCCATCTTCCTGCTGGGCGAACCGAACGTCTACGCCGTGTACAACGGCCTGGTCTTTTTCGCCTATGTGGCGGCCGGCTACGGCGCCTATCTGTTCTTCAAGGAACTGCAGGGGAACGAGACCGCGGCCGTGCTGGCGGCCGGCCTCTACGTCCTCCTCCCCTTCCGCGTCTACAATATCCCGCACCTGAACCTGCTGCTGAATTTCCCCATCCCCTTCGCCCTCTATTTCCTGCTGAGATATCTGAAGAACGGCCGCCGCAAGGAGCTGCTGCTC
>JALOLC010000151.1 GCA_025456175.1 Acidobacteriota bacterium
GGGGGAGGATTTCCGCGTCCTGGGCCAGTACCTCGACTCCTATATCGTGGTCGAGCGCCGGGGCGAGCTCCTGCTCATCGACCAGCACAACGCCCGGGAGCGGGTGCTGTTCGAGAGGCTTCAGGCCGGCTATCGGGCCGGCAACGCTCCGTCGGCCCAGGCCCTTTTCCCCCTGCTGCTGGAGCTGACGCCGGCCGAGCAGGAGGCCCTGGACGACGCCAGGATGGAGTTTTTTCGCAACGCCGGCTTCGACATCCGCCGGCTGAGCGGCTCCGCCATCGAGATCAAGGCCTTTCCCCAGTTCCTGAGCGAGGGTCGCATCCGCGACAGCCTGCGTGCCGCCTTGCGCGAGGGGGCGGGTGACGATGACGGCGGGGGCCAGGAGAATCTGCTGGCCTCGCTGGCCTGCCATGACGCCGTGAAGGTCAACCAGCGCCTCCATCCCGACGAGATGCGGGTCCTGGTCCGCGACCTGTTTGCCTGCGCCAATCCCTACGTCTGTCCCCACCGCCGGCCGATCATCGTCACCCTGAACCTGGAAGAGATCGAGAAGCGCTTGAAGCGCCGCTGACTGGTGGGACGGGGAGGGCTGAAAATGACTCACGTCCTTTCCCAGGCCGCGGTTTCTTCCCTGGGGCGCTGGTTCGCCCGCCACGCCCGGGACCTGCCCTGGCGCCGGCGCCGTGACCTGTACGCCGTCTGGATTTCCGAGGTCATGCTGCAGCAGACGCGGGTGGAGACGGTCATACCGTACTACAGGGATTTTTTGCGGCGCTTCCCGACGCTGAAGCGATTGGCGTCGGCCTCGCTCCAGGACATGCTGAAAGCGTGGGAAGGATTGGGATACTATTCCCGCGCCCGCAACCTCTGGCAGGCGGCCCGGCTGGTCCAGACGGAGTTCCGCGGCCGCATTCCGGCTGATTTCAGTGAATTTCGGTCGCTGCCCGGGGTGGGGGAGTACATCGCCGCCGCCGTGCTCAGCATCGGCCGCGGCCTTGCCCTGCCCGTCGTCGACGGCAACGTGCTGCGCGTCGTCTGCCGCTGGCAGGGCATTGCAACGGACATCCGCCTGGCCGCCGCGAAAAAGAACGTTCGTCAATTCTTGCAGGGCATCATCCCGGCCGATTCACCGGGCCGGTTCAACGAGGCCATGATGGAGCTCGGAGCCCTGGTCTGCCTGCCCCGTGTCCCCCTCTGTGGGCAGTGCCCGCTGCGGCGGTGTTGTTTCGCCCTCCGCCATGGCAAGACTGGCTTGCTGCCGGTGAAGAGCAGGAAGCGACCGGTGCCGGAGTATCACGTCGCCCTGGCCGTGATCACCCGCGAGTCGGGAGAGAAGGGCGGCGGCAGGATATTCATCCAGCAGCGGCCCGAGCTGGGGCATCTCGGCGGGTTGTGGGAGTTTCCCGGCGGCAAGTGCCGCCCCGGCGAGAAGCCGGAGGCGGCGGTCGGGCGTGAGTGCCGCGAGGAGCTGGGCGTGGAGATCGCGGCGCTCGGCAGGCTGGCCGAGGTGCGCCACGCCTACTCCCATTTCAAGGTGCATCTGCACGTGTTCATCTGCCGGCTGCGGCGAGGCCGCATCCGCACCGACCGGCCCCACGCCTGGGTGAGGATCGATGAGCTGCAACAGTATCCGTTTCCCGGGGCCAATCATAAGTTCTTTCCGCAATTGAAAGAATATTTCAATACGTGATGCGTTAAGCGAAGGGAAATAAGCGACTACGTGATGCGTAAGGCGTGATGCGTTATGCGAAAGAAGAAGAAAGTATCCTTCTCTTTCTCATCACGCATAACGGAGTTCTGAAAGTTCGTTCACGCATCACGTAGGCTAATTATGCCTTTCTCATCACGCATAAGGTAGTTCTGGAAGCTCGTTCACGCATCACGTAGGCTAGTCATGCCGTTCTCATCGTGCATAACGGAGTTCTGGAAGCTCGTTCATGCATCACGTTTGTTTTGACTTTAAACGGGCCCTATGCTACCATTTCGCTTCCGCCTGGCGCGTCAGCCAGCCAGGCCGAATCAGCGAGGCAACGATGTTCAAGTCCTTGGTGCCGAAAAACGAGATCTTTTATGAGCTGTTCGACCAGATCAGCGTCAACATCGTCGACGGCGTGCAGACCCTGGTCAAGATGCTCGACGACTGCGAGCGCTACAACGAGTACGCCGTTGGCCTGAAGTCGCTGGAGCACCAGACCGACCTGCTGGTGCACAGCGTCATGTCGCACCTGCACAAGACCTTCATCACTCCCATTGAGCGCGAGGACATCCACCAGCTCGCCGGCCGCCTCGACGACATCCTCGACCTGGCCGAGGCCGCCAGCTCGCGCATCGACCTTTACCGCCCCTGCGCCGTGCCGAGCGAGGCCAAGGAGCTCGGACACGTGCTGCTGGAGAGCGTCAAGCTGGTCAAGGAGATGGTCGGCCTGCTGCGCAACCTGAAGAAGCCGGCGCGCATCATGGAGCTGACCAAGGAGATCAACCGCCTCGAGGACCAGGCCGACTACATCCGCCGCAGCACCCTGGCCCGCCTCTTCCGCGAGGAGAAGGACCCCTTCGAGCTGATCAAGTGGAAGGACATCCTGGAATACATCGAGCGCGCCACCGACCGCTGCGAGGACGTTGCCGACATCACCGAGGGCATCGTCCTGGAAAACACCTGAGTGAAATAGCGGCATGACGGTCCTGATCGTCGTCATCATTTTCTTGGCCCTGCTTTTCGACTTCATCAACGGCATGAACGACGCCGCCAACTCGGTGGCGACCATCGTTTCGACCCGGGTCTTGTCCCCGCGCCAGGCCGTGCTCTGGGCCGCCTTCTTCAATTTCGCCGCCGCCTTCCTTTTCGGCGTGCACGTGGCCAATACCATCGGCAAGGGAATTATCGACACGAAGCTTGTTTCCGCGCCCATGATCCTGGCCACCCTGATCGGCGCCATCGTCTGGTCCTATGTCTGCACCCACATGGGCTTCCCCATCAGCGTCTCGCATGCCCTGGTCGGCGGCCTGGTCGGCTCGGCCCTGGCCAAGAGCGGCGTCAAGGCACTGGTCGTTTCCGGGCTGCTGAAGATATCGCTGTTCATCGTCCTGGCGCCGCTGATCGGCCTGGTATTGGGCTATATTTTCATGCTCCTGGTCATGTGGATCTGCCGCAACCGTTCTCCCCAGGTGGTGGACCGCTGGTTCCGCCGCCTGCAGCTTGTTTCGGCCGCACTCTACAGCATCGGCCACGGCACCAACGACGCCCAGAAGACCATGGGCATCATCACCATGCTCCTCTTCTCCACCGGCAGGCTGGGGGCGACCTTCCATGTTCCCTTCTGGGTGATCATCAGCTGCTACCTGGCCATCGCCCTGGGCACGCTGAGCGGCGGCTGGAAGGTGATCGAGACGCTGGGGATGAAGATGACCAAGCTCAAGCCGGTGCACGGCTTCAGCGCCGAAACCGCCGCCGCCTCCTCCATCCTGTTCTCGACCTTCTTGGGCGTGCCAGTCTCCACCACCCACACCATCACCGGCGCCATCATCGGCGTCGGCGCCACCACGCGCCTCTCGGCCATCCGCTGGGGGCTGGCCATGCGCATCGTCTGGGCCTGGATCTTCACCATAGTCTCGCTGCTGCGCCTGCCCGGCTGAAAGATTTTTAAATGTTTAATGTTTAACAAAATGATTACTTGACATTCGTCTTCAAACTGGTAAAATCAACCTTGAACCCACCCCGAACCGCTTGCAGATGATTGTGTTCCGCGAGAGAGGAGGAAACGTGGCGAAAATACGTTGGATTTTCCTGGGCGTTTTGATTTGCCTGGCAGCGATCCTGGTACTGGGAGGCTGCAGCCGTCAGGGGCAGCAGGGTAGTTCGATCCAGATCAAGGGCTCCGATACCATGGTCAACCTCGGACAGGCCTGGGCCGAGGAGTTCATGAAGGCCAATCCCGAGGTCTCGGTGGCCGTCACCGGCG
>JALOLC010000002.1 GCA_025456175.1 Acidobacteriota bacterium
GAGGCCTTGAAAATGTAGGGAATGCCGAGCTCGGAAGTGATCTTCTTGGCCTCGACGGCGATCTCGCGGGTCAGCCCCTCGTCCTCGATGACGCAGGGCCCGGCGATGAGGAAGAGCTTGCCGTCGCTGATCTCGAGGTCGTCGACCTTGAAGAACGTCTTCATGACAAGATTTTACCAGTATTTGCCGGAAAGGGCAAGAAATATCGAGGCTTAGTGAATAGTGAAAGGTGAAAAGTAAAAAGTGGAGGAGAAAATGCCGGAAAAATAACTTCTCAACTCTTGGTTTTCAACCTTTCACTTTTTACTTTTCACTTATTTTATATGACGATCTTTTCTTTGTATTCGCCGAAGACGGCGCGCATCTGGTCGGCGATCTCCTGCTGCGTGGAGCACACCTTGACGGCTTTCAGGATCGGCGGCATGAGGTTACCGTTGACGGTCAAGAAAAGGTCTGTTTTCGAGTTAAAAATGACAGTATTCAGAAGAAAGATGACGGAATCGTACTTCTCGAAAACACAAAAAGTCACTCAACAGCTGAGTCCTTGACAATGCTTTCAAGGAGCAAGACAATCCAATCAGGTGAGGAGAGAACAGATGGCTTGGTTCAAGTCCTTTGGGAATTCTCGGTTCAGGAATTTGCTTGATGGTGGACATGAAGCCGCAGAATAAGGGCTGCAGCTGCTGGCCGACTCTCTGTTCAGCAAGGTTGCGGCTGGGTATAATCGCCCGGCGGCTATATCCCATATCGGCGAAGGAGAGAAAAATGAACAGCTTGAAATTTTCATACAGACTAGTTGGAATGGTAGTGGCGGTCATGCTCATGGCAGGATGCACACCGCCGGCTGACTCAACCGGTGGCAGTCTCTTCAAGCTCGTAAAAGAGGTCCAAGTGACGCCCGCCGGCAACTACCTAAACGCGGACTTCGTCCGCATCGGCTTCGTGCCGGGGAGAGACCGGTTCATCGTAACATTCAACACAATGCTTGCCCAGCCAGAGGGTGGTTGTTCAAGTGATTCGTTCGATATCGCCCTCGGCCTTTACAGGGAATACGCTTACATCGAATACACATCTGACATGGTGGGGACCGGCAAGTCTGGAATCATCTCATGCCACGCGACGACAGACACCGGAGGGTGCTTCAACGGGGATGATTTCTATCTCGTGAGCATGGAATTCCACAACAACATTAGTGGATGGCATCTCGCCAAGTTCAACGCGGTGACTTGGGCGGATTCGGCTGGATATTTCTATCCGCTCAGCGACTCTCGAATGCAGGCAGCCGACCCAACGGTAGCGCTCGTGAATGGGCAGATAGACATCAGCGGCATTGACGAAGGCAGCGGGGGAACCCACCACAACTTTTTCACGACCGATCTCCAGTTCCTGGACAAGCGGCTCCTAGTGGACACGCCGCATTCCGGTTTTAGTTCGATGATTGCCCTGGACGGCATCATTCACTTCCTCTCGTCCAGGACCGAGACAGCCAAGGATCCATGGGGTGTGATCGTGATGCAATACGATCCGAACTGGAGCTACCTTGGGGTGAAGACTCTCAGAGAAAACGCAGCGACGCCACAAGGGCTGGCGTTTGACGGCACCCAGTTCTATGTGGCGTATACCGAGAGAACCGCAGGATTTCCATTCGTCGAAAATGTTCATCTTGCCGCGTTCGACAAGAATTGGAGCATCATCGAAGATATCGCATTGACGAATTTCACGCAGGAGAATCAGACCAGTTCAATCCACCCATGGGTGGTCTTGAGGGACAAGCGTCTCTATGTTTCATACAGCCAGAACTCCCCAGCCGGGGGCATAGAGACCCTGCAGGCGCATGTGAAAGTTTACGAGTTGAGCCCGAATCCGTAGGAGGAAATCGGGCAGCAGTCGTTGATTTGACAACCCTGGGAGAGGGCAATTTTTTTCTTCCCGGACAATTCTTGAACGCGGCCAAGCCGCAGTAGGAATTATTTTCAAACTAAAATTCACGAATGACGAAATACGATAGATCGTGACGTATTAATGACGATCTTTTCCTTGTACTCACCGAAGACGGCGCACATCTGGTCGCAGATCTCCTGCAGGGTGGCATAGGCCTTGACCGCCTCCAGGATGGGCGGCAGCAGGTTGGCCTTGCCGGCGGCTTGCTCGAATCGCGGAAATGGGGACAATCAGTCCCGGTTTTTGACTGCCAATCAGTCCTTGGCGGTCAAGACGGCGGGAACTTCGGCCCAATTGCGGGAGCGGATACCTTCATGGTCGGCATGCTCGGAACTCATTGAGATCAAATACGACCTGTTGTTTTTAAAAATGCTGGCCGTCTTTCTCATCGCCATAAAAAACTCGCGGCGCAGGGTCTTGGCCAGCTTGATTTCCATGAGCTTGAGTTGGCGACCGAAATCCAGAACCAGATCGATTTCATTCTGATTGGAGTCGCGATAAAAATAGAGTTCGAACAATCCGCCATGATTGAATTTATGTTTCAGAACTTCAATGACTAAGAAATTTTCAAAAAAAGCACCGGCGGCAGGGCCAGCCAGCAGGGTTCTGGCATCCGGATACTTAAGAAGAAAAGCGAGCAGCCCGGTATCGGTGAAATAGAGTTTTGGGCTCTTGATCACGCGTTTGCTCAAATTGCGGAAATAAGGGCGCAGCAGATAAACGATACGCGTAGTCTCCAGGAGCGACAGCCACTTCCCTGCCGTTGTATGGGAAATGCCGCATTCCTTGGCCACTTCACTTAGTTTCAGGATTCCACCGACACGCGCGGCAAGCAATTCCAAAAAGTTTTGAAAAAGATGCAGGTCTTGGACCGAACGGATTTGGCGGATATCTCGTTCCAGGTAAGTTTGCAGATACGAACGGTAAAAATCATTCGTATTTGCTCCATGCACGGCCGGCTCCGGGAAAAAGCCGTGAAAGAGAAGTTCAAAACAGTCGGATACGGAAACCGCTTTTGCCCTTTCCCCCAGCTCGGCGTAAGAAAATCCCAACAACTCATGCAACGCCGCTCTGCCGGCCAGTGACTCGCTGATCCCTGACATCAATGGAAATATCTGGGAACCGGTCAGCAGGAAACGTCCGTTCCGGCCACGATCGCGGTCAACAGCCATTTTCACATAGGGAAGAAGATCCGGAACATACTGGATCTCATCGATGATCGCCGATTCGCCAAGATTTTCCAAAAATGCCAACGGATCCGTCTTGGCCAAGTTGCGCTTGAAAGGATCGTCCATCGTGCTGTATTCATGGCGGGGAAAAATTTTTTGCAGCAGGGTGGATTTGCCACTCTGGCGGGGTCCGGTCAGGACCAGCACTGGAAATTGGGCGGCGGAACGCTGCAACCTGCCTTCAATTTGGCGTGGCACATAGGCTCTTGTCATACTTTGATGATAGCACAACAATTATGCAAATTGCAACCAGGAAATGCAATTTACATAAAATGGGGTCTTGGAAGAATTGCCCCCAACTATTTTTTAAATAACGATCTTTTCCTTGTACTCGCCGAAGACGGCGCGCATCTGGTCGCAGATCTCCTGCAGGGTGGCGTAGGCCTTGACCGCCTCCAGGATGGGCGGCAGCAGGTTGGCCTTGCCAACGGCGGCTGCCCTGACCTGGGCCAGCGCTTTCTTCACGGCGGCGTCATCGCGGTCTTCCTTGACCTTCTGCAGGCGCTGCCTCTGCAGCGCCTCGCCTTCGGGCGACACCCGCAGCGTCTTGAGGTGCGAGAGGTCCTCCTCGACCTGGAACTGGTTCTGGCCGACGATCACCTGCTCGAGGCTGTCGATCTCCTTCTGGTAGGCATAGGAGCTGTCCTGAATCTGCTTCTGCGGATAGCCGGCCTCGATGGCGGCCAGCATGCCGCCCATTTCCTCGATGCGATCGAGGTATTTCCAGACCTCTTTCTCGATCTCGTTGGTCAGGGCCTCGACGTAGTAGGAGCCGGCCAAGGGATCGACGGTGTCGGCCACGCCGCTCTCGTAGGCGATGATCTGCTGCGTCCTCAGGGCCACGCGCACCGAATCCTCGGAGGGCAGGGCCAGGGCCTCGTCCATGGAGTTGGTATGCAGGCTCTGGGTGCCGCCCAGCACCGCGGCCAGCGCCTGCAGCGTGACGCGCACCACGTTGTTCATCGGCTGCTGGGCGGTGAGGGTGACGCCGCCGGTCTGGGTGTGGAAGCGCATCAGCTGCGACTTTTCGCCGGCGGCGAACTTGTCCTTCATGAGTTTCGCCCAGATGCGGCGGGCGGCGCGGAACTTGGCCACCTCCTCCAGCAGGTTGTTGTGGCTGGCGAAAAAGAACGAGAGGCGCGGGGCGAACTCGTCGATTTTCAGCCCCGAGGCCAGCGCCGACTGGACATACTCGACGGCGTCGGCGAAGGTGAAGGCCAGCTCCTGGACGGCGGTCGCGCCGGCCTCGCGGATGTGGTAGCCGCTGATGGATATGGTGTTCCACTTGGGCACGCGCTCCTGGCAGAAGGAAAAGATGTCGGCGATCAGGCGCAGCGAGGGCTTGGGCGGATAGATGTAGGTGCCGCGGGCGATGTACTCCTTCAGTAGGTCGTTCTGGATGGTGCCCGACAGCTGCGCCAGGGGGATGCCCCGTTTCTCGGCTACGGCCAGGTACATGGCCAGGACGACGGCGGCCGAGGCGTTGATGGTCATCGACACCGACACCTGGTCCAGCGGGATCTCGGCGAACAGCACTTCCATGTCGGCCAGCGAATCGATGGCCACGCCCACCTTGCCCACCTCGCCATCGCAGAGGGCGTTGTCCGAGTCGAGGCCGATCTGCGTGGGCAGGTCGAAGGCGACGCTCAGGCCGGTCTGGCCCTGCTCCAGCAGGTAGCGGTAGCGGCGGTTGGATTCCTCGGCCGAGCCGAAGCCGGCGTACTGGCGCATGGTCCAGAAGCGGCCGCGGTACATCGTCGGCTGCACCCCCCGCGTGTAGGGATAGGCGCCGGGATAACCCAGGTCCTTTTCATAATCGAGGCCCTGGACGTCCCCGGGATCGTAGAGGCGCTGGACCGGCAGCGAGGTCGCCTTGAAGACCTCCTTGCGTTCCGGATTCTTGGCGAGGGTCTTTTTGACGATGCGATCTTCCCATTCCTTTTTTTTCATGGCTGCAAACCTCTCCCTGATTAATCGTATCTATAGGCCACCCGGACGGTGACGGGCAAGGAGAATCCCTGCACGCGACGGCATCGTGTCCATCCGCCGTTCCCGGGTCGGAAAAATCGCGTCAGATCCTGGATTTCTTCGAGAACGTTTCCTTGGCGCCTTCGATGAAGCCCTTGGCCTTCTCGCCGATCTTCTCGACCTCGTCCTTGATCTCGCCGCTGATCTTGCCGGAGAAATCCTTGATCTGCTTGCGCGTCTCTTTCCCGGACTGGGGGGCGAACAGCAGCGCCAGGCCGGCCCCGATGGCCGCGCCGGTCAGGAAGCTGAAGAACATCTTGCTACCGGTATTCTCGCTCATTTATTTACCTCCTTTGATTTTCTTTACCAGGTTCCAGCCCAGGCGCAGCGCCGGCAGGAAAGCCAGCAGGCCGGCCGAGCGCCGCAGCAGGTTGTGGTTGATGAAATGCAACGTGTCGCCGGCATTCTCCACCGCTCGCCGCGATTGGGCGAGAACGAGATCGACCTTTTCCAGCCGGTCCTCGGCTACGGCCCCCAGGCGCTTGGCTTCGCGGGCGAGGTCACGAACCTCCAGCGAGGTCTTTTCCATGTCGACCAGCAGCGACTTGAATTGCTGGATGGCCGGGACCAGCGTGATGACCAGCAGCAGGAAGCCCAGGGAAAAAACCAGGGCGACCACAAAAACGACAATCAGGACCGGAGTGCTCATATTGATCTCTTATTGATAATTATATGCAAAAGCAGCCGTTTGTCAATGCACCGGCTTTTTTTCCGCTGCCAGGCCGGCGATTGCATCCGGCGAAACGGGCGGGAAAATGATTGCCGGCTTTCATGCTTCGCGGTTTTGCTATAGAATCGGGGCATGAAGAAGAAGCGCAACCTGGATACCGACGGTCCGCCCTTCATTTTCGACGCCCATTGCGACACGGCCAGCGTTCTGGCCGACCGGCCATGGTCGTTCCGCCGTTCCCCCGCCCACATCGATCGGGACAAGGCGCGGCAGGGCGGACTCGGGGCGCAGGTCTTCGCCGTCTGGGTCGACCCCCTGTTCGCCCCGCAGCGGGCCCTGAAGCGGGGGCTGGAAGTGCTGCAGGCGCTTGAGGACAAGGTCTTCGCCCCCGCTCTGGCCGCCAAGGTCACCTCGGTGGCCGAGATGGACGAAGCGGTCAGAGGCGGGCGCCTCGCCGCCTGGATCTTCCTCGAGGGCGGGCACGTCATCGAGAACTCCCTCGAGATTCTCGCCGTGTTCCGCTCCCTGGGCGTGCGCGGCATGACCCTGACCCACGGCAAGAACACCGACTGGGCCGACTCGGCTACCGATGCTCCCCGCCTGCACGGGTTGAACGCCCTGGGCCGGCGCATCGTCGCCCAGATGGAGCAAACAGGGATGGCCATCGACCTATCGCATGTCTCCGATGCCACGGCGCGCGCGGTGCTGCAGGCCGTGGACGTTCCGCTGCTGGCGTCCCATTCCAACTCCCGGAAGCTGTGCCCCGTGCCGCGCAACCTCCCCGACGACTTGATCCGCGCCATCGCCGGGCGCCATGGTTTTATCGGCGTCAATTTCCATCCCGCCTTCATCAGCCGCCGCGTCTACGAGCAGATCGAAGCCAATTTTTTGCGCTATGGCAAGGAGATCAAGGCACGGAGCAGGGGCAGGCTCGATGACCCCGAGTTTTTGAGCAACATCGAATGGGAATTCTTCAAAAAAGCGGTGGTCGGCAATGACCGGGTCCGCCTGGACCAGCTGCTCGACCACGTCGTCCACATCGCCGCCAGCGGCGGCATCGACTGCGTCGGCCTGGGCAGCGATTTCGACGGCATCGCCTCCACGCCCATCGACTTGAAGAACGCCGCCGCTTACCCCGCCCTGGTGGCGGGGCTGCGCCGGCGGGGCTTGCGGCCGGATGAGGTGCGCAAGGTTTGCGGGCTCAACCTGAGGCGCTTCCTGAGCCGCGTGGAAAAGGCGGCGCGAGGACGGGCATAATGAAAACCGGCATCGCCCTGGGCGGCGGCGGCGCCAAGGGCCTGGCCCACATCGGCGTGCTCAAGGTCCTGCAGGAGCACGGCATCGTGCCCGACCTGGTCGCCGGGACGAGCATCGGCGCCCTGGTCGGGGCGCTCTATTGCCTGCGCGGCGACATCCGCGCCGTCGAGGAGTTCGCCCTGGGTTTCGAAGGGGCCAACCTCACCCCGTACCTGGCGCCCCGTCCCAGCGGCTCGGGCCTGGTCTCGGAAAAACGCATCCGCTCCTTCCTGGAGAAAACGCTGGGATCCGGGCTCATCGAGGAGCTCGACCGCCCCTTCTTCTGCCCGGCGACCGACATCCGCAGCGGCCGCGAGGTGCTGCTGGATCGGGGCCCGCTGGCGCTCGCCGTGCGCGCCTCGATCTCGGTGCCCATCATCTTCCGCCCGGTGCGCATTGGCGGCGGCTACCTGGTCGACGGCGGCCTGGTCAACCCGGTGCCGGTCGACGTGCTGAAGCGCAACGGCGCCGATTTCACCGTCGCCGTCAACATCATCACCCCGCGCTCCCTGCACCCGCGGCGCCATCCCCTGCCCAGGGGCAAGGAAAAGCTGCTGCTGGCCCGGCTCGACCGCTTCATCAGCCGCAAGCTGCTCAACGGCTCCCAGGACCGGGAGCCCAACCTGGTCGAATCCCTTCTCTCGACCATCGAGATCATGCAGGAGCGGCTGATCACCGCCCGCTTGGGCAGCGACGCTCCCGATGCCATCATCCACGTCGATACGTCCGATTACAAGTTTTTCGAGTTTTACCGGCCGGCCGAGCTCATTCGCCGCGGCGAGGCGGCGGCGCGCCTGGCCATCAAGGATGTGCTGCGGCGCAGGCGGGCGGCGCAGGCCAAGGTTGAATAGTGGACGCCTGTAGCTGCGAGAAGTGCATCAGCGCCTGCCGCCGCGACCCCGGCCGCCTGGTGCCGGCCGACCTGAAAAAAATCGCCGCGTTCCTCAAGCTCGACGGGCGC
The DNA here is from genome assembly GCA_025456175.1 of Acidobacteriota bacterium. Lineage (GTDB taxonomy): Bacteria > Acidobacteriota > Aminicenantia > UBA2199 > UBA2199 > UBA2199. The sequence goes on from JALOLC010000002.1 coordinate 8,126, forward strand.
GATCTCATCCAGCGCCATCTGGTGCTCATCCCGGCCAAGGACAGCCACGTCCGCTTCCTGGCCCCGGCCAAGATCAAGGCCGCCCGCTTCCTGGCCGCTCCCGGCTCCGTGGTCCCCGATTACTATGCCGCGGAAAAGGGGCGCTGCGTTTTCCTCTCGCCCGAAGGCGCCTGCCTCATCCACGAGGTCAAGCCCTTCGAGTGCGCCGCCTACATGGGCTGCAAGCACACGTTCCTCGGCCGGCCATACAAAGAGAAAGACGTCGAAACCTTCTTTATTTCACGCTGGAGAAAAGCCCAGGGCATCATCAGTGAAAAGTGAATAGTGAAATGTGAAAGATAACGGCAGTTCAGCAAATCTTTCCTTTGACTTTTCCTTTCACTTTTTACTTTTAACTTTTCACTGAGCTCGGGCGGTCCGGCCCGCTCGGGTCTGGATCAGCCCCCCGAGATCAGGTGAATGGCCTCGACGCTGTCACCGTCGCCGACGAACACGCGGTCGTATTCCTCCTTGCTGACCAGGTGGCCGTTGACCTTGACCACGATCATCGGGAAGGTGAATTTCATCAGTTCCAGCATCTGGCGGACGCTGAACGTCTCGCCGCTCATGCTGACCTCGCTATTGTTCAGGGTGATCTTCATTTGTTTCTCCGCTCACTCGTCCCAGACGTCGTCGCCGGAACCCGGCCGCAGGTCGTCGAGGACGATCTCCAGGACCTGGTTGGCCTGCATGCCGGCCACGATGCCCACGCGCGGCGCCAGGGGCGGCAGCTCCTCCGACACCTCGCTGGTCTCGTCGCCGCAGATGAACAGGCTGCCCAGGCGGCGGGTGCGCAGGGCGTTGTTGCGGCCGTAGCCGGCCAGCCCCGAGCCGGCGACGATGAACTTGTCGGGGAAGCGCTCGCTCACCGTCTCGATGAGCATCAGCTTCTGGTCGGCGCGGTCGAAGGCCTCGACGATCACCTGGCAGTCCTTGAAAATGCGCACGATCTCGTCGGGGCCCAGGCGCAGTTCGTGGGCATCCACCTTGATCTCGGGGGCGGCCTTGCGGATGTTCTCGCGCAGGGCCAGCACCTTCTTCTCCCCCACCTGGTTCAGGAAATAATACTGGCGGTCGAGGTTCTCGGCGGCCACGATATCGAAGTCGGCGATGACCAGGTGCCCCACCCCGGCCCGGGCCAGGGCGATGGCGCAGTTCGAGCCCAGCCCGCCGCAGCCGGCGATGCCGACACAGGTGCCTTTCAGCTTTTCAAGTCTTGATTTCATAGGATCCCGGAGAGAATAGTATATATCCTTATCAATAAAAAATCAAGAACTCCCGCCAAAAACGGCGAGCTGGCCGCAGGCCGAGCGGATGCCTTCGCCCTTGGACCAGCGGGTGACCACGGTCAGCCCCTTTTCCAGGAGAATGGCGCGGAACGACTCCACGGCGACCTCGGTCGGGCGCCGGAAGGGGAGGCGGGGGGTGGCGTTGTAGGGGATGAGGTTGACCTTGGACGGGATGCCCTGGATCAGCTTGGCCAGCTGCCGGGCCTGGGCCGGCGAGTCGTTGATCCCGGCCAGAAGCACGTACTCGAAGGTGATGCGCTGGCGGCGCTTGTGGCCGCGCAGATGCGCCAGCAGATCCTCCAGCCGTTCTTTGCGCGCGATGGGCATCAGCTCGGCGCGCAGCTGCGGGTCGGAGGCGTTGAGCGAGAAGGCGATCTTGACCTGCGGGAAATCCGCCTCCAGATTTTTCAGGTTCTCCAGGATGCCGGCCGTGGACACGGTGACATGGCGCGGCGAGATGTTCAGGCCGTCGGCTGCGCAGATCAGCCGCAGGGCGCGGGCCAGGTTCGCGTAATTGAGCAGCGGCTCGCCCATGCCCATGAAGACCAGGTTCAGTTTGCCGGCATAGGCTCCCAGCTCCTTTCTCAGGGAAAGCACCTGGGTGACGATCTCGCCGCAAGTCAAATTGCGGCGGAAACCCATGGCGCCGGTGGCGCAAAACGCACAGGCCAGGGGGCATCCGGCCTGGCTCGAGAGGCAAAAAGTGTAATGGTCCTTTTCGGGGATCAGGACCGTCTCGATCTTTTGCCCGTCGGCCAGCCCGATCAGCAGCTTGCGCGTACCGTGTCCGTCGTCCTGCCTATCCAGGACCGGGCGCAGCTCCCAGTCGTAAAGCCCGGCCAGTTTCTGGCGGTTGGCCTTGGCGATGTTGCTCCAGGAGTTGACGTCCTGGCTGTTCTTGAAGTAGACCCACTGGAAGACCTGGCGGGCGGCGTAGTCGCGGAACCCTTCGGCCACAAGCTCAGCATTGAGCTCGCTCAGCTGCCGATCCAGGATCCATGGTTTTTTCAAGAGCACATTCATTCGGAATTAATATATCACAAAATGCTCAAGGGAAAGGCAGAGGGAAGAAAAAGGGAAGAGCGAGGGAAGAGAAAGTGGGAAAAGCCCTTTTAAAACCTCTTTCTCACTTTCTCTTCTCTCTGCCTTTCCCTCTGTTTTCCCTCTCTCTTCCCTTAAGTTCGCTTCAAGCACAACAGCCATGCGCCAAAATCAACCGCACATTGATTTCAATGACGAATGAGCATATAATTTATTTTTTAACATCGGAGGCAATCCCATGAAGATCTCGCAGCGCGCCCAGAACATCCAGGAATCGCCGATCCGCAAGCTCTCCGCCCTGGCCAACGCGGCCAAGAAGCGCGGCACGACCGTCTACCATCTGAACATCGGCCAGCCCGACATCGACACCCCTCCCGCATTCATGGAGCGGATCATCAACTACAAGGAGAAGGTCCTCTCCTACGGTCCCTCCGACGGCCTCGAGGCGCTGAAGGTGGCCATGATCCACTACTTCGCCTACTTCAAGATCACGCTGGAGGTCAAGAACATCGTCATCGCCACCGGCGGCAGCGAGGCCATCGCCTTTGCCTTCAACGCCGTGGCCGACCCCGGCGACGAGGTCATCGTCTCCGAGCCCTTCTACACCAACTACAGCGGCTACGCCTCGCAGTGCGGCCTCACCATCGTCCCGGTCACCGCCAAGGCCGAGAACGGCTTCCATCTCCCCGCCATCGCCGAGTTCGAGAAGAAGCTGACCCCGCGCACGCGCGCCGTCCTCATCTGCTCGCCCAACAACCCCACCGGCACCGTCTACACTCCCGAGGAGCTGAAGGCCATCGGCGAATTCGCTCGTGAGCACGACCTGTTCCTCATCGCCGACGAGGTCTACAAGGAGTTCACCTACGACGGCAAGGTCCATTTCAGCGTCCTGCAGCTGGCGGGCCTGGAGGACCGGGTCATCGTCGTCGACTCCATTTCCAAGCGCTACTCCGCCTGCGGCGCCCGAATCGGCGCCGTCATCTCGCGCAACGAGGAGGTGATGAAGGGCATCACCAAGTTCGCCCAGGCCCGCCTCTGCCCGCCCACGCTGGAACAGGTCGGAGCCATCGGCGCCTACGAACTCCCGCACGACTACTTCAAGGAAGTCATGGCCGAATACCAGAAGCGCCGCGATATCCTGTATGACATACTGACCTCGCGCCGCGAGATCGTCCTGCAGAAGCCCGAAGGCGCCTTCTACATCATGGCCAAGCTCCCGATCGAGGACGGCGAGACCTTCGCCCGCTGGCTGCTCAACGAGTTCAACGACCGGAACGAGACGGTGATGATCGCGCCGGGCGAGGGCTTCTACAGCACTCCCGGCAAGGGCAAGGACGAAGTGCGCCTGGCCTATGTCATCGAAGCGGCCAAGCTCGAGCGCGCCGCCCGCCTTCTGCTCATCGCCCTGGACAAATTCTGCGGTTGATTGACATTGAATTCTCCGCGTGGTATTGAATTCGTGGGGGTCTACTCATGCCTATCAAAAGAACCGTAATGAAGAGTTCGAAGGGGAAGAAGCTCTACGCCGTGCGCGACGCCAAGGGGCGCTTCAAGGACATCCAGAGCTTCAAGAAGGCGCACGGCGCGGACATCAAGCGCAAGAGCAAGGCCGAAACGGCCAAAAAGGCAAAGGCCAAAAAGAAAAAGTAAGAAATTTTCATAGCTGCGCCGCTTAGCGGCCGGTTTCGATCGTCTGCCGGCGCTCGCCGCCGACAGAGAGGTGGCTGATTTTTGCCCCGGTGAATTCCTCAATGAAGTCGAGATACGCACGCAGCGGCTGCGGCAGATCGTTCATGCGTTCCATGGCGCCCAGCGTTTTCTGCCAGCCGGGCAGGACGCGGTACACGGGCGTGACTAAGTCCAGGGCGTCGGCGTGGCAGGGGAACTGCTCGCTGCGGACGCCGTTGACTTCGTAGGCTACCGCCACCGGAATCTCGTCCAGGTCATCCAGGACATCCAGCTTGGTGAGGAAGAGCGCATCGACGCCGTTGACCTGCACCGCGTGCTTCAGCGCCACCAGATCGAGCCAGCCGACGCGGCGCGGCCGTCCGGTCGTGGCGCCGTACTCCTTGCCGCGCTCGCGCAGCCGCCGGCCGCTGTCATCCTGCAGTTCGCTGGGAAACGGTCCCTCGCCGACGCGCGTGGCGTACGCCTTGGAGATGCCGATCACGTGGTCCACCGACTTGTGGGAAAGCCCGGTCCCCGAAAAAACACCGGCAATGGTCGTGCTCGAGGAAGTGACGAAGGGATAGGTTCCCAGGTGGATGTCCAGCAGGCTGCCCTGGGCGCCCTCAAAGAGGAGCTGCTTCTTTTCATGGCAGGCCCGCTGCAGCAGGGCGGTCGTGTCGCAGACATGGGGCCTGAGGAACTCGCCCGCCTGCAGATAATCCGTGATGGCCGGCTCGCTGTCCACGGCAGGATGGCCATAAGCGGCGAACAGGCGGTTGTAGTACTCGGCCAGGCGGGCGAATTTCTTGCGGAAAACGCTCTCTTGCAGCAGGTCGCCCACGAAAAGGGCGCGGCGGCCGATGACGTCCTCATAGGCCGGGCCGATGCCGCGCCGGGTGGTGCCGATGCGCTGGTAGCGGGAATCCTCGAAAACGATGTCCAGCTGCTGATGAAAGGGCAGGATCAGCGGCGCGTTCGCGCTCAGCGCCAGGTTCTGCAGCGATAGGCCCAGACTGCGGGCGTTGCGGATCTCCTCGATCAGCTGCAGCGGCTGCACCACCACGCCATGGGCGATCACCGCCAGGCAGTCGGGATAGAAGATGCCCGAAGGCAGCACGTGCAGGACAACCCGTTTCCCCTGGTAGTACACGGTGTGGCCGGCATTGTGCCCGCCCTGGAAGCGCACCACCACGTCAAAGTTCCCCGCCAGGTAATCGATGGCCTTGCCCTTGCCCTCGTCGCCCCATTGCAGCCCCAGTACGACGGTGTTCATGATCTCCACGTCAGCGCACCTTGACGATCAGGATGGTGAAATCATCGCGGAACCGGGTCTTGCGGCTGAAACTCTTGATCCGCTTGTACAGGGTCTCGCCCAGTTCGGCGGCGCCAAGGCCGCGATTGGCCAGGATGAACTCGGCGATGGCCTTTTCGCCGAACTCCTCGCCGGCGGGGTTTGTCACTTCGAACACGCCGTCGGTGAAGGCGCAGATCACGTCGCCGCTCTCCAGGACCACCGTCCCCTCCTGATAGACGCCATCGCCGCGGAAGCCAAGCAGCATGCCGCCCGCTTCCAGCTTGCGCACGCCCGATTTCGTGACCAGGTAGGGGGCGTTGTGGCCGGCATTGACGTAGGTCAGCGCGGGATGGTCATCGTTGAGCAGCATCCAGAAAAGGGTGATGAAGCGTGAGCCGCGGGTCATTTCATGGAGAAAGGCGTTGGCCTTGGCAATGAAGCGGGCCGGCTTTAAAAAGTACAGCTCGTTCATCGAGTGGAAGATGGCCTGGCAGGAGGCGGCCAGCAGCGCGGCGGACAGCCCCTTGCCCTCGACGTCGGCCAGCACCAGCGGCTGGATATGCTTTTTCTTTTTCAGGATGTCGTAATAGTCGCCGCCCACCTCATGGATGGGCTCGTAGATGACGGCCAGGTCATAGTGGCACAGCTCGGGCAACCCCTGAGGCAGCAACGAGAGCTGGATGCTGCGGGCGATCTGCATCTCGTGCTCCATCTTCTTCTTCTCGAAGATCTGCGCCAGGTAGCGGACATTGTCCAGCTCGATCAGCAGGAAGCGCGACAGGATGCCGGCGAATTCGAAATCCTCTTGCTCCAGGTCGCGCAGGTTGAACTTGCGCCCCAACCCCAGCACGATCACCCTTTTCCTGCTGTCGGAGACGCTCAGCAGGTAGTGGATCTGCCGGGCCAGCAGCAGCTTCTTCAGGTCGTCGAGAGCGGCGGGCAGATCCTCGGTGCGCACGCAGGACGCGCCGGCCAGAGCCCGGGAGAGCTTTTTTTTCAGGCAATGGGATTCGCCGGCAGTCAGGGTGAAGCCGCGCTTGCGGAACAGGTCGTGGCCGCGGTCAAAAAAGAAGACGCGTGATACGCCCAGCGGGGCCATGAGCGAGGAGAAGAAGATGCGCATGAGATGGTCGACATCAAATTGCGCCTGCATGGCCGAGGAGAGCTCGTAGATGGAGTTCAGCTGGAACTTCTTGAATTTCAGCTGTTTCTGCAGAAGCTTCAGTTCGTTTTCCGCCACTTGATCATCTCGCAGATGTTCTCGCCGTCGACGGTGCGGTAGGTGACCGAATCCATGATGGTCTTCATCAGCTTGACGCCGAGGCCGCCCTTCCGCTTCTTTTTGATCATGCGGCCGAGGTTCACCTCCTCTTCGGAGATCTCGGGGGGCAGGCCGCGGTAGAGGATGCGGATTTGCATGCCCTCGGGAGCCAGGTAATACTCGATGGTGAGCGGTCGGTCGCCCTGATTGCCATAGGAGTGCTTGATGACGTTGGTCACGGCCTCGTCGATGGCCAGCGAAATCTTCTGCGCCTCGGCGACGGCAAACTGAAACAGGGTGGCGATGTGCCGGGTCAACTCGACGACCATCTTCAACAGCTGGGTCTGCGAGAGGATGGTGATCGAAAAATCAGGCTTCGGGGGAAAACGGCTTGAATTTTTCAATGGCGGCCTGCTCGTTCGGCACGAAATCGTAAATCTCGGTGAACCCAACCAGGTCAAAGGTCTCGTGCACGCGTTCGCTCAGCGCGCACAGTTTGATGTCCCCGCCCTTTTCGCGGACCTCGTCGATGTAGCCCATGATGATGCCCATGCCGGCCGAGGTGATGTAGTTCAGGTCCTGGCCGTTGATCAGGATGTTGTAGTTGCTGTCCTTGATCATGCGCACGAGCTCCTTTTCGAAGCGGGCCACCTGGTGGGCGTCCAGGTGTCCCTTGAGATAAAGGACCGCCACGCCGCTGACCATCTTGCTGCGGATCTGGAAGCTTTTCATACTCCTTCTCCAAAGAAAAAATCGATCTCCCGTTCAGCCGTCGTTGCCGTGTCAGCCCCATGGACGCTGTTGCGCTGGATGTCGAGGGCGAAGCGCCGGCGCAGCGTAAGCGGCCCCGTTTTAACGGGGTTGGTCGGCCCCATCAGTTTCCGCCACTCCTCGACCGCGCTCTCCCTTTCCAGCACCAGGGCATAAAGCTGTCCCGATGAGATGTAGCCCACCAGGCTTTCATAGAATGGTTTTTCACAGTGCTGCTGGTAGAAAAGCGCCGCCTGGTCCCTGGTCAGGCGCAGCGTGCGGATGGCGCGGATGGCGAATTGGTTCATCTCGATCTCGGAGATGATCACCCCCACCAGCTGGCGCTGGACCGCATCGGGCTTGATGATGGCCAGAGTTCGCTCCATGAATCTCCTCGCCGTCATTGTAGACCAAAAGTTTTTTAATTACAATCACCGCTGTCGGCCGCGCTTTGAAAAACTGAGAAGTTTTCAGCGGGGGCTTGACAGGCAATTTATTTGTAATATAATTGTACTATGTTTGTAGCCCAAGCGCATTCAGCTCCTTTCTTGGACATGATGAATAGGGAAACACAAAAACGGAGGTAATCCCCATGAAAAAATCCATTGTTTTCTTGACCCTGCTGGCCTTGTTGAACCTTGCTGCAGCGCCTACGCTGCCGGCGCAGAAGGCGGCCGCGAAGCTGCAGGGCACGATCACGATCTCCGGGGCCTGGGCCCTTTATCCCATGGTGGTGAAATGGTCCGAGGAGTTCGGCAAGATCAACCCCGGCGTCCGCTTCGACATCTCCGCCGGCGGCGCCGGCAAGGGCATCGCCGACGCGCTGGCCAACATGGTCGACATCGGCATGGTGTCGCGCGAGATCTATGCGGTCGAAATCCAAAAGGGAGCCTGGTTTATCCCGGTCACCAAGGACGCCGTGGTACCGATCGTCAATACCGGCAATCCCCTGTTTGGCGAGATGATCAAGAAGGGAGCCAGGAAATCCGACCTTGCCCGCATCTGGCTCAGCGAGGACCCCCCGACATGGAGCCAGCTCCTCGGCGCCAAGGGCAGCGTGCCGCTCCATGTCTACACCCGCTCCGATTCCTGCGGCGCGGCCGAGACCTGGGCCCTGTTCCTGGGGAAAAAGCAGGAGGATCTCCTGGGCATCGGCGTCTTCGGCGATCCCGCGCTGAACGAGGCCGTGCGCAAGGACGCGCTGGGCATCGGCTTCAATAACATCAATTACGCGTATGACGCGACCACGCTCAAGCCCATGGCCGGCACCGCCGTCCTGCCCATCGACCTGAACGGCAACGGCACGATCGATCCCGGGGAAGACTTCTATGCCGACCGCAACGCCATCACCCGGGCCATTGCCGCCGACCGCTATCCCAGTCCGCCGGCGCGCGACCTGTACCTGGTCTGCAAGGGCCAGCCCAAGAAGCCCCTGGTCAAGGCCTTCCTGAAGTGGGTGTTGAACGAGGGTCAGAAGTTCGTCCCGGAAGCCGGATACATCGGGCTCACAACCGCCAAAATCGACAAGGCCATGGCCAAGATCGGCCAGTGACCCATCTGAAACGCCAAAGGAGTTTGACATGAAACACAAGAACCTCATCCTGTTTTTGGTGATCGGCCTGCTGCTCCTGCCCGCCTCGCTGCTGAAGGGCGAAGGCAAGTTCTCCGGCCTGGTGTTCGGCGACTACTACTTCGCCGTCGCCCACCACGACGAGGCCGTCGAGGGCAACAACGGCTTCTGGCTGCGGCGCGTCTATTTCACCTACGACAACGCCCTGGGCGACAAGTACGCCATGCGTTTCCGCCTGGAGATGAACAGCCCCGGCGACTTCAAGACGTCGTCGACCCTGGTCCCCTTCGTCAAGGACGCCTATCTCAGCGCCAAGCTCGGCAGGCAGACGCTGCTGCTGGGTTTGATCGGCACCCCCCTCTACGACACCCTCGACGAGTTCTGGGGCTACCGGCCCATGGAGAAGACCCCCATCGACCTGTTCAAGTTCGGCAATTCCCGCGAGTTCGGCGTCGGACTGAAGGGGGCGCTGGACGCCAGGAACAAGCTGACCTACACCGTCATCGTCGGCAACGGCGCCGGCCTGAAGTCGGAGACCAACCACGGCAAGGCGGTCTACGGCCGCCTCAATTTCCAGCCCACGCCATCGCTGTTCTTTGAAGCGTATGCCGACTACACCGACATGGGCAACGACAGCTCGGTCAACATCCTGCAGGCCTTCGCCGGCGTCAAGGGCAAATGGGGCCGGGCCGGCCTCAACTTCGGCTATCGCCACTTCACGTTCCTGGTCGGTGACCTTAAAGGCAGCAGCGACCTGAAATTCATCTCCCTGTTCGGCGTCTTCAAGATCAGCCCCACGCTCGACCTGGTCGGCCGCTACGACCGCCTGCTCGACCCCAACCCCAATGGCGACAAGATCGACTACATCCCCATGGCCAACGGCTCCAAGGCCAACGTGGTGCTGGCCGGGCTTGGCTGGACGATGAGCGATAACGTCAAGGTCATCCCCAACTTAAAGTACGTCTTTTACGACGCCCCGGAAATCGGCGACAAGCCGGCTGCGGATTTTTACGCCTATCTCACGCTCTACTTCAAGTTCTAGAAAAGATCCACATCGGGGGGAGCCCGGCTCCCCCTTTTTTTTACCCTTTCCCGCCTTTTTTCCCGCGCGGATGGAACTGGTCATAGATGCGCTTCAGCTGGTCCTTGGCCAGATGGGTGTAGATCTCGGTGGTGGTGATCGAGGAATGGCCCAGCAGCATCTGCACCGAGCGCAGGTCGGCGCCCCTTTCCACCAGGTGGGTGGCGAACGAGTGGCGCAGAGCGTGCGGGGTCAATCGTGAGGAGATGCCGATCCGGGCCCCATGGCCCTTGATCATTTTCCACAGGCCTTGGCGGGTGAAGGGATTGCCGCCATAGTTGACGAACATGTGCCCGGGATCGTCGTTCTTGACCAGGAGCGGCCGGGACTGTTCCAGATAGTTTTTCAGGCAACCGCGCGCAGCGTCGCTGAAGGGGACAATGCGCTCCTTGCCGCCCTTGCCGCGCACACGCAGGAAGCCCTCGTCCATGTAGATGTCCGCCCGCTTCAGCTGCGCCGCCTCGGATATGCGCAAGCCAGTGGCTACCATCAGCTCCAGGATCGCCTTGTCCCGACAGCCAAGGGGAGTGGCCGCGTCAGGAGCAGCCAACAGCAAGGTGACCTCCTCCAGGGAGAGATACTTGGGCAAACGGGCCCACTTCTTGGGCAGGGCGACGGCGGCCACCGGGCTGAACTCGAGCAGGTCATCCTGGAGCAAGTAACGATAGAAGCTCTTCAGCACCGAGATCAGGTGGGCCTGGGAGGAAACGGCACCCCCCTTGCGCCCCTCGTGGCGGATGAAGGCCAGGATCTCTTTTTCATCCAGGTGCAGACAGTCGCGGCGCAGGCGGGCCAGGTAGGCGAAAAATTTTCCCAGCTCGCGGCGATAGGAAAGGATGGTATTGGCGGCCAGCCCTCTCTCGAATTGCAGATGAGCCAGGAAGCGGTCAAGAAGCGAAGCCGCGGGTCTGGTCATGATCAAAGATAGGGATTGTCTTTCAGCTCAATCTCCAGAACGCTGCCCTCGCCGTGGCCGGGGAGGATGACCGTGGCGGCTGGGAACTCCCGGATCCTGGCCAGCGAGCGCTTGAGTTCCTCCTCGTCCCCTCCGGGCAGGTCGGTGCGTCCCACATCGTTCTTGAAGAGCGTGTCGCCGGTGAACAGCAGGCCGTCTCCGTAAAGCAGGATCGATCCCGGCGAATGGCCGGGGCTGTGGATGACCTTAAGTTCGAGCCCGTCCAGCGCCAGGACATCTCCGTCAAGCAGCAGGCGGTCCGCTGCCGGCGCCTTGACGCCGAACATGGCGGCCAGGCCGCGTCCGGCCGGCGAGCACATCAGCTTCTCATCGGCCGGATGGACCCACAGCGGCACGCCGAAGCGGCTGACCAGCGCCGCGGCGGCACCCAAATGATCGGGATGGGCGTGGGTCAGAACGACGGCCTGGGGGAGGAGCCTCGCTTCGGCGATCCGCGCCAGGATCTTCTCCGCTTCGGCGCCGGGATCGATAACGAAGCAATGGCGGCTGCCCGCGGCGAAGAAAAGGTAGCAGTTGGTTCCCAGGTCGCCGACCTCGAGGCTGAGGTAAGGCATGGGTCAGGCTCCGTACTTTTTCAACTTCAGGGCGTTGGCCATCATCAGCGGCAAGACATCCAAGGCGTTGAAGTGGCCCAGGACTCCCCGGGCGCAGGCTGTTTCGCAGAACTTGGACCGCTGCGCGACCACGGCGGCTCTGCCCGGAGTTCTCCTGCCGGCGGGCATGATCCGCTGGAAGGCCGACTTGAGCAGCACCGGATTCGGATGCCAGGAGTGGCCCTTCATCAGGGCGGGGGTGGAATGGTCACCGGTGACGACCAGGACGTCGGGGGTGAGTTCGAGGATCTCCGGCAGCCAATGGTCGAACTCCTCGATGACCGCGACCTTGTGCGCGAAGTCGCCGTCCTCGCCGTAGGAATCGGTCTTCTTCACATGCAGGAAGAAGAAGTCGAAGTCGGCATAGTGCTGCTTGAGCGTCGCCGCCTGGTCCTGGATGGAGCGTCCTGTCTCGAGGATCTCCATGCCGACCAGCTGCGCCAGTCCCTTATACATTGGGTAGACGGCAATGGCCGCCGCCTTCAACTTGAACAGCTCGCCCATGGATGGGATCGCCGGGTATTTCGCGAAACCGCGCAGCAGGCAGGTGTTGGCCGGGAGCTGCCCGGCCAGCTCGGATGTCAGGCGGTCGATGAAGCGGTTGACGATGCGCGCCGTTTTGGCGGCTTGCTCGTTCTTCGCCTGGGCGTACTTGAGCGGCAGGCCGGTCGCCTCGGGATCGGCGTCGGTCAGCTGGTCGCTCAAGCCGTCGGCAGTCAGCACCAGCACGAAGCGGTGCTCCTCGCCCGAGTAGAGTCGGACCTCGGCGTCATCGATCATCTTGATCCTTTCGCTCAACAAGGCGACGATCTCGCGGTTTTGCGCGGTGGGGATGCGTCCGGCGCGGCGGTCGGTGATCACGCCGTTCGCCAGGGTGGCGAAGTTGCCGCGCACGGCGACGCTCCTGGACTCGACGGCGATCCCCACGCCCAGAGCCTCGAGAATGCCGCGGCCGATCTCATATTTCAGCGGGTCGTAGCCGAAGAGCGAAAGGTGGGCCGGGCCGCTGCCCGGGGTGATGCCGGGGGCGATGGGATGGCTCAGGCCCAGCTCGCTCTCGGCGGCCAGCAGGTCGAGGTTGGGGGTGTGGGCCGTCTCCAGCTCGGTCTTGCCGTTGACCGGCAGCCCGCCCAGGCCGTCCAGCACCAGCAGCACCATCTTCCTGTCGTTCTCCATGCTGATTTTCCTGAACAGTTCTTCTCGCTGCATAGTGGCTCCTGCTTCAATTATCGCCGCAAAACGGAATTAAGGCAAGCGGGGATGCGCCGCTGTCGGAGGGGAACCGCGGCGATGATCGAGGTCGCTATTGCTCTTCGCCGCAGTAGGGGCAGACCTTGACGCGGCGGCCGGTCGCCTTGCGGCAGTTCCAGCAGACGGAATCGGTGCGGCTCTCGCGGGCCTGGATGCGCTTCTGGATGTCCTTCAGCTCGCTGGTGTAGTCATGGTTCTTCTTGCCCAGGCGCTCCAGGTCGTTCAGCACGTCGCCGGCATGGGCGTAGCGCTGCTTGAGATCGGGAGCCAGGGTCTTCATGATCAGCCAGTTCAGCTCGGCTGAGACCTGGGAGTTCTTCTGAGCCAGCGGCGTGAACTGGGCGGCCTTGGCCCGCTTGTAGATCTCCATGGGATTGGCCAGAATGATGGGCGGGAAGCCGGTCACCATCTCGTAGAAGAGGCTGCCCGCCGAATAGATGTCCGAGGCGAACACCGCCTTGCCCTCGAACTGTTCCGGAGCCATGTAGGGCGGCGAGCCGATCTTGGTGGTGGCGAACTGCTTATCCTGCAGCAGCGTCGAGGTGCCGAAATCGGCGATCTTGACGTCGTCATCCATGTTGATCATGATATTGGAGGGGCGGATGTCGCGGTGGATCACCGATTTCTGGTGGGCGAAGGCCAGCGCCGACAGGATCTGCTTGAAGTACTTCAGGGCGGCCTTGATCTCCAGGGAGCTGGACTTGTCCAGGATCTTCTCCAAATCGGTGCCCTCGATAAACTCCATGACCATGATCAGGATGTTGTCGATGATGTCGACGGTCAGGAGTTTGACGATATGGGGATGGTCCAGGAGCCGGGTCTGCAGGACCGACTCCTGAATCAGTTTGTCGGCCTGGCTGCTGGTGCGGTGAGGGATCTTCAGCGCCCGCTGGCACCTGAGGATCGTGTCCTCGGCCAGGTAGACCGTGCCGAAGCCGCCGCTGCCCAGTTTCCTCAGGATCCGGTACTTGCCGATCTGTCCTTTCAGCTCAATCATTTCTCGGCATGGCGGCCGGGGCCGCGGCTCTGTTCCTGGCTGCGTGGTTCTCCGCTGTTCGCCGCGCAAGAGCAAAGCGCCGCTCGCCCATCAGTTGACCCGGTCGCCCTCGACCGCGTGCTGGCCCTTCCCGGCTTCGATCTCCCGCAGCTGGCGGAACAGCTCGCTTTCCTGGCGGGTGAGATTGCGTGGCGTGACCACCTGTACCTGGACCAGCAGGTCGCCGCGGCTCCAGCGGTTCACCTGGCGGAAGCCCTTGTTCTTGATCTTCAATATATGACCGTTCTGGGTCCCGGCGGGAATCTTGATCTTTTCCGCGCCCTCGAAGGTCTCGGCGCTGACCAGATCGCCGAGCGCCGCCTGCGAGAAGCTGATCGGCAATTGGAGCAGCAGGTCCTGGCCGTGGCGCTGGAAGCGCGGGTCGGGCTTCACGCGCACCACGACATACAAATCGCCGGGAGCCCCTCCCTGCCGTCCGCCTTCTCCCTCGCCGGCGACGCGCAAGCGGTTGCCCTCGTCGATCCCGGCCGGGAAGGAAACCTTGATCTTCTTGCTTTCGCGCTGCCGTCCCAGGCCGCGGCATTTCGCGCAGGCATGGGTGATGACCTTGCCCCTGCCGCTGCAGGAAGGGCAGGCCGTGGCCATGGAGAAGAAGCCCTGGCTGACACGGACGCTGCCGCTGCCGCCGCATTTGCGGCAGGTCTCGGCATCGTGCCCCGGGGCGCTTCCCGAGCCGTCGCAGGCATCGCAGTTCCTCTCGCGCTCGACCTCGATCTCCCGCTCAATGCCCAGGAAGGTTTCTTCCAGCGTCAGCGTCACTTCGAGCCCGAGGTCGCTTCCCTTGCGCGGGCCGCGGCGCTGACGCCCGCCGGCGAACCCCCCGCCAAAGCCGAACATGTCGCCCAGAATATCGCCGAAGTCGGAAAAAATCGAATCGGAAAAGAAGCCGAAATCAGAGCCGCCGCCCGCGCGCAGGCCCTCGATCCCGTACTGGTCATACACCTGCCGCTTTTCACTGTTGCCCAAGACCGAGTAGGCCTCGGAGGCCTCCTTGAACCTTTCCTCGGCCTCGGGGTTGTCGCGGTTGCGGTCGGGATGGTGCTGCAGGGCGAGCTTGCGGTAGGCCTTCTTGATCTCCTCGGCGCTGGCGGTGCGGCTGCAGCCCAATACCTGGTAGTAGTCTTTTTTGGCCATGGCGGGTTACTTGGAGAACTCCGAGGTCAGGATGGAATTGATCACGTTACGGTAGTTCTTCATTTTTTTCAGCAGGGTTTCCAGGAGGGCCATGTCGTCGCCCTTCAGGGCCTCCTCGCAGCGGCTGATCAAGGCATCAATCTCGGCGCCGTCGTGGGGGCTCAGCTTCTCGATGTAGCGCTGGTAGTAGAACTTGACGGTTTCCCATTCCTCCTTCAGCTGCAGTTTGTCCCTGACCAGGCGCAACTCGTTGCGGTCTTGCTCCTCGTATTTCTTGGCGTCCTCGACGATCTTCTCGATCTCCTCGGGGGAGAGGCCGCTGGCGGGCTGGATCTTCATGCTCTGGGTGAGCCCGGTGGCCTTGTCCTGGGCCGAGACGCGGACGATGCCGTTGGCATCGATTTCAAACGTGACGTCGATCTGGGGAATGCCTCTCAGCGACTGGGGGATGCCGACTAGGTTGAAGAATCCCAGCGACTTGTTGCCCGAAGCGGTCGAACGCTCCCCCTGCAGCACGTGGATCTTGACGGTGGTCTGGTTGTCGGTGATGGTGGTAAAGATCATCGATTTCTTGGTGGGGATGGTGGAGTTGCGTTCGATGATCCGGGTGAAGCTGTCCCCCTTGGTCTCCACCCCCAGCGAGAGGGGGGTGACGTCCAGCAGCAAGAGGTCGCGCACCTTGCCCCTGATGATCTCGGACTGCAGGGCCGCCCCTTGGGCGACGGCTTCCTCGGGGTTGATCTGGATGTCGGGGGGCTTGCCGAAAAACGCCGACATCTTGGCGAAAATGAGGGGCATGCGGCTTTGGCCGCCCACCAGCACGACGCGCTCGATCTGCTCGGGCTTAACCTGGATGTCGTTCAGCGAGGTGCGGATGAGCTCCTGGGTGCGCTCAATGTAGTCCATGGTGAACGACTCCAGGTGCGAGCGGGTGAGCTTCTTCTGAAAATGATAGTTTGTGCCATCGTTGAAATGGTGCAGGTAGGGGATGGAGATCAACGTCTCCTGGTCGAACGAAAGTTCGATCTTGGCCTTCTCGGCAATCTGGATCACCCGCTGCACGACATCCCGGCTGTCGCGCAGGTCGACCGTGGTTTCGCGTTCGACTTCGTGGAAAATCCAGTCGCAGATCTGGGCGTCGAAATCGCTGCCGCCCAGAAACGTATCGCCCAGCGTGGAGACGACCTTGTAGATGTCGCCGTTGACCTCGACGATGGAGATGTCGAACGTACCGCCACCCAAGTCATAGACCGCGTACAGGCCGTTTTTCTTGATCTTCTGCCCGTAGGCGATCAAGGCCGCCGTGGGCTCGTTGATGATGCGCGTGATGTTCAAGCCGGCGATCTCGCCGGCCACCTTGGTGGCCTGACGCTGGGCATCGTTGAAGAAGGCGGGCACGGTGATGACCGTGTCGCCCAACGCCTCGCCAAGGTAGTTCTCGGCAATGCCCTTCAAATAGCCCAGGAACATGCCGGAAATCTCCTCGGTGGAATACAGGCTGTCTCCCATCTTGATCTTGATGTCGCCGTTGGCGGCCTCGACCAGGTCGTAGCCCACCCGCTTGCTGATCTCCCTGACCTCGGGGCTGTTGAACTTGCGGCCGATCAGGCGCTTGATTCCCCAGATGGTGTTCCGGCTGTTGGTGATCGCCTGCCGCTTGGCGGCGTTGCCGAAGATCCGCTTCTTTTCGTGGGTCTGGGCGATGACCGTCGGGATGACGCGGGCGCCTTCGGGATTGGGGACGATCAGCGCCTCCCGCCCCTCCAGGTAGCTGATGCAGGAGTTGGTTGTCCCCAGGTCAATGCCGATGTTCTTGGGCATCAGGAGCTGGAAGCGGCTTCCGCCGGCGGGTTTTTCACGGCCGGGACCGCCACCTTGGTCAGGACTGGACGCAGCAGCTTGTCGTTGTAGGTGAAGCCCTTCTGGTAGACCTCGATGACCACCGGCTTGCTGATGCCCTCCCGCTCCTCCTTGCTCAGGGCCTCGTGGAAAGCGGGATCGAAGTGTTTGCCCAGCGCGTCGATCTCAAGCACCTGGTATTTTTTCAGCAGCTCCAGGAACTGCCTGCGGATCATCTCTACACCGGAGACGATCCCCTTCTCCTGCTCGCCCGTCTTCGCCTTCAGCGCCCGCTCCAGGTTGTCATAAATCTGCAGCAGGTCGACCAGAAATTCGGTCAACACGTAGCGCTGATGGTCTTCCTTCTCCTTCTTCATGCGTTTGCGGAAATTGTCTATCTCGGCGAGGCCGCGCAGGTACTTGTCCTTGAATTCATCGCGTTCGGTCAGGGTTTTCTTGAGAATGTCCTCGGGTTCGGGCGTCCTGGGCACGTGTCTTTTTTGGACGCCTCTGCGCCTATGCGCCAGATCGTCATGGGGCCGCTTCTCCGGGGCCTTCACTTCGTCCCCGTCCGGCTCTTTCTCATCCGGCACGTAGCCAATGCCTTCCTTGTCTTCATCCGTCGCCATATACCCCTCGCTGTGGCCACCGCGGCCGGCACTCGGCGCCCAGCGGGCGGAAAACGGCACCGCTGCCCAACACACACCGCGTTCTGGGCGACCTGCGAAAAATTCTAATATAACCAGGACCGTTTGTCAATTTCGGCAAATCCGGGGGAGCGCGCCCTGCCGGCGCCGGCGCCGGCGCCGGCGATTGCGCCCTGGGTCGATCTGTGGTATTTTATCCCCATGGCCGTTTCCGTCCGGACCCGCGCAGGAGAGGATCGCGTAAACAGGAGAAGGGAGAACCCCCTGCTTCAGTCGCGGGGCCTTGCCCTGCTGCTGGCGTTCTTCCTTTTCATCCTGATCCTGGCCTTCGTGTTCGGCGACCACGGCATGGTCGAGATCATCCGCACCCAGAGGGAGATTCGCAAGCTGCAGACGACCATCCGCGAATTGGAGATGCGCAAGGAGCGGCTGCTGCGGGAGATCTCGTTGCTGCAGGAAAATCCCCTGGCGCTGGAGAAGAAAGCGCGCGAAAATCTCTGGTTGATGAAAAAGAACGAAAAGGTCGTGGTCCTGGCCCCGGAGATAAAGGAGACACCCCATGAGTAAAGTGAAAACCGTCGTACTGCTTGGCGCCCTGACCGGGATTCTCCTGTTCATCGGCGGCCTGGCCGGAGGGCGGTCGGGCATGCTGATCGCCCTCATCATGGCCGGGACGATGAACTTTGTGTCCTACTGGTTCTCCGACAAGATCGTCTTGAAAATCTACGGAGCCAGCGCGCTGAACGAGAGCGAGGCTCCGCGCCTGTACGCCATGGTCCGCGAGCTGTGCCAGCGGGCGCAGGTCCCCATGCCCGCCATGTATGTCTTCGAACAGGATTCACCCAATGCCTTCGCCACCGGCCGCAATCCGCAAAAAGCGGTCATCGCGCTGTCGCGGGGCATCTTGAAGCTGCTCAGCGAGGAGGAACTCAAGGGGGTGATCGCCCACGAGCTGACCCACGTGCTGAACCGCGACACGCTGCTGCAGACCGTCGCCGCCACCTTGGCCGGGGCCATCATGTTCCTGGCCTACCAGGCCCGCTGGTTTGGCGTTTTCGCCGGCGGCCGCGACGACGACGAACGCGGCGGGATCCTGGGCTTGATGCTCATGGCCATCCTGGCACCGCTGGCGGCCAGCCTCATCCAGATGGCCATCTCACGCTCGCGCGAATACAAGGCCGACGAGGGCGCCGCCCGGCTGACCCACCATCCCGAGGGACTGGCTTCGGCCCTGGAAAAGTTATCGGCCTATTCCACGCGTCTGCCGCTGCCGGCGACCGGGCAGACCGCCCACCTCTTCATTGTTTCCCCCTTGAGCGGCAGGAG
Organism: Acidobacteriota bacterium; assembly: GCA_025456175.1. Taxonomy (GTDB): domain Bacteria; phylum Acidobacteriota; class Aminicenantia; order UBA2199; family UBA2199; genus UBA2199. The sequence goes on from JALOLC010000002.1 coordinate 26,942, forward strand.
CCTGATGAACCTCTTTTCGACCCATCCGCCGATCGCGGAACGAGTGGCCCGCCTTAGGGCCATGCGCCTGGCCTAGGGGGACTTGCGCCGGTTTCAGACCTGGGTGGTCAGGAAGATGGCCGTTCCCATGTGCCCCAGCTGGTCCTGCAGCTCCTCGATCTTGTCGATGTGGGCATCCTCTTCGTTCAGGATTTTCTCCAGGACCTCGCGCGTGGCGAAGTCGGCCAGTTCGCCGGCCAGCTTGATGGCCTGGTTGTAGGCCACGATGGCTTCGCTTTCCGAAGCATGGTCGCTGGCCAGCTGTTTGGTGATGTCGGCCCCGATTGAGATCTTCTTCAGCGAGCTGACTATGGGCAGCCCCTCCAGGAAGAGGATGCGGCCAATGAGCTTCTCGGCGTGCTTCATTTCGTCGATGGCCCGCTTTTCAAAATGCTTGTGCAGCTTCTCGTAGCCCCAGTTGGCATTCATCTCCGAATGCACCATGTATTGATTGATGGCCGTCAGCTCATCGGCCAACAGTGCATTCAGCGTCATGATCAGTTTTTTATTGCCCTTCATCCGGACCTCCGTTGCCTGATTGGCTCCCGCAGGCTATCGGCTTGCGGGCAACGTCATTGTACGATGATGGACTGAGAATGTAAAGGCCCCGGCGCAGCGGTCGGCGGTTTACGACCCGGTCCAGCTCTGCACCAGCAGGCGCTGGTACAATTCCTGCTGGCGCGCCACCAGCACCTCGGCCGACCACTCGCTGAAATCCTCATTGCCGCACTCCCCGAGCCGCCGGCACAGCGCGGGTTCCGCCGCCAGTTTCAAGATGGCCGCGGCGAACCGCCCGTGGTCGGCGACCGGGACCAGGAAGCCGTTTTCACCGTCGCGGACCACTTCGCGGTTGCCGGGAATGTCGCTGGCCACCAGCGCCCTCTTTTTCAGGCGCAGCTGCACCAGGCTTTGCGGCAGCCCCTCCCAGAGAGCGGTCGAGACGCCGATATCGAAGCATTCCATGGCGTTCTCCACGTCGCGGATGAAGCCGGGCAGGCGAAACGCCCCGGAGATGCCGCGCCTTTCCAGCTCGGCCTCCAGCTCCCGGCGCAGCTCCCCGTCGCCGGCAATGAAAAAAATAACCGTTGGATTGCGCTCGAGCACGAGAGCCGCGATGGCAGCCAGGTGAAAAAGCCCCTTCTGCTGCTTGAAAGGGGCGATGACGCCGCAGACAAAAGAGCCTTCGGGCAGATCAAACCTGGCCCTCTGGACGGTGTTGTCCCCGCTGCGAACGGCGAATTTTTCCAGGGGGAAACCGCTGCGGATAAGGGAGAAATTGTCGCGGACCAGCCGCTGCCGGCGGGCCATGTCGATGTCGCTGCGGGCGACGAAGATGAAATGGCTTGTCAGCCGCCGGCAGGCTTTTTCGGCGAGCATATAGAACTGACGCTTGAAAAACGGCTGCCAGGAAGAGAAGGAAAAACCGTGCACCGAGTGGATGACAACCGGAACTCCGGCCAAGCGGGCGGCGACACGGCCGAGGATCCCCGCTTTGGACGAGTGGGTGTGGACGATTTGCGGTTGGATGCGCTTGAGCAGGCGAACCAGCTGGAACAGCGCCTGGAGGTCGCGCCAGGGCCGAATCGTGCGCTCCAGGGCGGGAACGACGACCAGGCGGTCCTCCTGGCTGAGGCGGCTGGCCAACATGCCGTCGGGCCCGCAGAGAAGGTAGGCGTCAAAGCGGGCGGCATCCAGATGCTCGACGGTGTACAGCGTGTTGAGCTGGGCCCCGCCCAGCTCCAGCTTGGTGATCACGTGAACGACGACGATCGGGCGGCTCATGTCCGGTTGATCCGGCCCGCCGTCTCCCGGGCCATGAGGATGTCGTCGGCCATGGAGCTATAGTCCCAGCTGCCGTAGCGGCCGATGGAATGGATCCGCTGCCGGCGCAGCAGGGCCAGGACCTTGGGGACCAGCCGCGGCCAATTGCGGTCGAACACCACATAGGAGACGGGAATCCGTTTCAGGTCGTGGAACAGGATCTCGCTCGGACGGGCGATCATCCCTGTCCGGCGCAGGGTGTAGGCGACCTCCCGGAACAACTGCGACGCATCGAGAGCGGCAGAACCGGCAACGGTCTTTTCCAGGTAAACCGTGACCGCGCCCGCTGCCGGATAATAACCGACGCGGTAGAAGGGGAAGCTCTTCTCGGGCAGATAGAGCCAGTGGAAGCGGCGGCGGCGGCGCGCCAGTACGGCGTTGACCACCAGCGTGGACAGGTGCAGCAGCTGCTGCCGGGGAAAAGGCGGCGGCGGCGAAATGATCCCCAGGAGCTCCTTCAACGGCATGGTGCTGACCAGATTTTCGTAGCGGTACGCGCCGGAATTCGTGAAGACTCTCTGTTTTTGCGGCTCGATACCGATGACCTTTTCGTGAAAGCGGATCCGGTCCAGCACGGGCAGGCTGTAGCTTTCGATGAACCCCTGGAGCGAGAGGGCGGGATAGTAAAAAACCGGATTGTAGCCCTCGGCAAAGCGCCGCCGCTGCCGTGAGCCGGCCAGCACCTCCTCCAGCCTGGGAACGGGGATGCTTCCCTTGTCCATTCCGGGGAGCAGTTGCCCCAGCGGGCGGCCGTAGAATTTTTGCAGGAAGGGAAAGAAAAACAGGCGGTAGAAGCGCTTCCCGAAGCTGGCCAGCAGGAATTCCTCCAGATTGTCCCCGCCAGCTCCACTGGCGGCGATCATCTCGGCGAGGATGGGACCGCGCAGCGAAGCCGGGAGATGGGCCAGGTGGTACTGCAGGGAATAGGGAATGAAGCGCCCGCGAAGAAAAACCTTGCTGTCGCGCCGGAATTCCCGAAAGCGCTGGAACCTCTCCACGTGCTCCCTGATCCCGGGTTTGCCCTGGAAATGGAAATAATGGCCGCCATGATCGAAGATGAAGCCGCCGGCACGGTACTGCCCCGCCAGGCCGCCGGGCGTAGCGGCCTTTTCCAGGATGACGAACTCCCCTTCCAGAACCTGGCCGGCGCTCAAGCCCGAGATGCCGGCGCCGATGACGATGTTCATTCCATCTTCACCTGCGCCAGGACGGCGCCCAGCCCGGCGAAGAAGCAGGCGATCAGGACGGTGCTGAGCACGGTGAAGCGCGGGCCGGAGAAGAAATTCGCCACCACCAGGGCCGAAAGGCAGAGTTGAGCGAACAGGATGGCGGTAACGGTCTTCTGGGCGGACCACTGGCATTTCTTGCGCAAGCGCAGGGCGAAATGGTCGGGGCTCCCCAGGAAAGGGGTTTTGCCTTTCAACAGACGCAGGATGATCACGTAAGCCAGGTCAAATAGCGGAATGCCCAGCACGAACAATCCCGACAGGAAGGCCAGGCGGTTGAAGCGGGTATAGCGCACCATCATGGCCAGCGAGCCGATCAGCAGCCCCAGGACCATGCTCCCGGCATCGCCGAGGTAGATCCGGGCCGGCTCCCAATTGAAGCTGAGGAAAGCCAGCAATGCGCCCGCCAGGCTGATCGCCAGGATGGAGATCAGGAAGTCGCCGCTGTAGAGCGAGACGACGAAAATGGTCAGGGCGCTCAGGGCCCCCACCGAGGCGGCCAGGCCGTCCATGATGTCGATGATGTTGAACGCGTTGATCACGGTGAGGATCCAGAAGAAAGAGAGGATGAGATCCAGCCACAGGGGGAGGAATACCAGGTCGATGACGATGCCGCTCTTGAGCAGGATGTAGGTGGCCACCACCTGAAAAAGGAACTTGATCCCCGGCGTGAGCGCCTTCAAGTCGTCGAACAGCCCGACCAGCAGCAGGATGGAGCTAGCGAAAAGGATGCCCAGCAGCTGCTGGTTGAACTGAAAGACCAGGCTGATCGGTGAAATGAAGGCGAAATAGACGATCACGCCGCCCATGTACGGCACGGGCCGGGAGTGCTGCTTCAGCTTGCCGTCGGGCTGGTCCAGGATCTGGTAGCGAAACGCGACTTTCTGCGCCAGCGGCGTGCCGTACAGCGCCAGCAAAAAAGCGAGGACGAACGAGAAAGCGAGGAGGATTTCATTCACGGTCTCGGATCCACCTCCTTTTCTGCCATGCCCGTCTGAAGGCGGCGCGGGAGCGGATCACGGCGATTATAATTTTGGGAGAGCGGATTGTCAATGCTCCAACCCACAGCAGATCCTTGGCCAGGATAAAGGGCAGCGCCGCTCCGTCGCGGCGGAAGCGAAAATTCTTGACCAGGGTCAGGTAGCGGTTCTTCAGCAGGTGGAAGCGCAACGGGGCGGGCCGCGCCAGGGCCAGGGAGAAGCGCCGCCAGCGGCTGGGCGCGAGCGTGGCGCTGCGGAAATGGTAGGCGACGACCCCCGGCGCAAAAAACGCCTTCAAGCCCAGGAGGCGGGCGCGCCAGCCGATATCGAAGTCCTCCCAGAACAGGAAGAAGTCGTTGTCATAGTATTCCCCTTCCATGCGCAGCGCGTCCAGGGCGCGTCTGGAAAAAACAGTCGCCGCCCCGCAAACGGAGAACACTTCTCTCTCCACCAGGACCACCCGCGCCAAGGGGCGCCCGTAGCCCGCCTCGCGGGGGTACCGTGCCAGCGAACGCTCCTGCCCGGCCGAATCGATGGTTGTGCGGTCGAAGCGCAGGATGAGCGGCGAGAGGAGGCCGGCCTGCGGGTGAGCGGCGAAGAACTCCAGGGAGCGGCGGTTGAACTCGGGATCCAGAAAGATGTCGGCGTTGGCCACCAGCACCAGGTCGGACGCGGTGCGTTCGATGCCGCGGTTGGCGGCGGCGGCGTAGCCGATGTTCTCCGGCAGAAGAATTTTTTCCAGCAGCGGGAACGCCTGCAGCACGGCGCGCGATCGGTCCTGCGAGGCGTTGTCCACGACGACCACCCGCTGGAAGGGAACGGACTGGTCGAAAAGGGAACGGAGGTTCCGCTCCAGGAAATTCTCGGAATTGTAGCTGACGACTACCGCGCTGATTTCCACCCTGCCGCCCGACGCCGCGGTCAGCCGCCCTGGCTCAGATCAGCCCCAGCTGCTTGCCGCCCTGCTTGAATCCTTCGAGGATGAAGTCCAGGTCCTTGTCCGTGTGGGTGGCCGTGAACGAAGTGCGGATCAAGGAGTCCTCGGGCGGAACGGCCGGAGCGATCACCGGGTTGGTGAACACGCCGTAATCGCGCAGGAACTTCCAGAGCATGAAGGTCTTCTCCACGTCGTGGATGAACACCGGGATAATGGGGGTCTCGGTGTTGCCGGTATGGTAGCCCATGCGGGTCAGTTCCTTGTTCATGATGCGGGTGATCTCCCACAGCCGCTTGCGCCGCTCGGGCTCATTCTGGATGATCTCCAGCGCCTGATACGCGGCGCCCAGGGCGGCGGGGGTGATGGAGGCGGAAAAGATCAGCGCCCGGGCGTGGTGCTTGATGTACTGGACGATCGTGCGGTCGCCGCAGACGAATCCGCCCAGGGAAGCGAACGACTTGGAGAACGTCGTCATGATCAGGTCGACATCGTCGAGCAGGCCGAAGTGCTCGGCCGTCCCCCGCCCCTTCGCCCCCATGACGCCGACGCCGTGGGCGTCGTCGACCATGAGCCGTGCATGGTATTTTTTGGCCAGCTTGACGATCTGCGGCAGATTGGACAGGTCGCCCTCCATGCTGAAGACGCCGTCGACAATGATCAATTTGCCCTTTTCCGCGGGCTGGTGGGCCAGCTTATCCTCCAGGTCCTTCATGTCGTTGTGCTTGAACTTGGCGATATGGGCATAGGAAAGGCGCACCGCGTCCATGATCGAGGCGTGGACCATGCGGTCGAGGACGATCACGTCGTCGCGGCCGGCCAGGGCCGAGATGGTCCCCAGGTTGGCCTGCATGCCCGTCGAGAAGGTCAGGGCCTCCTCCTTGCCCATGAAATGGGCGAGCTTCTTTTCCAGCTCGACATGCAGCGAATAGGTCCCGTTGAGGAAACGGGAGCCGCAGGTGGACGTGCCGTATTTCTCGATGGCGGCGCTGGCCGCGGCCTTGATCCGCTTGTCGTCAAAGAGCCCGAGGTAGTTGTTGGAGCCGACCATGAGGATCTTCTTGCCGTTGACCCACACATAATTGCCCTCCACCTTCTCGATCTCGGTAAAATAGGGATAAAGGTCGAGTTTCTTCATGTCCTCAACCCGGGTAAATTCAAAACACTTCTTGAAAACGTCCATGCTCACCTCTCGTTTGCATAACGCAAATGGATTCTATAAAATGGCTTCATGAATATTCTGGTGACCGGTGGCACGGGATTCGTCGGCCGCCACCTGATCGCGGCGCTGGAGGAAGGAGGCGGCAACCGCTTGCACGCCCTGGTCCGGGACAGCCACAGGTTCGCAGCCAGCTCGTTCTCGGCCGCCGTCGCGCCGCTGCGCGGAGACCTGTTCACCAGCGAACCATTCCCCGAGGACATCGACACGGTGTTCCATTTGGCCGCGGTAACCAAGGCGGCCACACCCGGCGAGTTCCGGCGGGTGAACGTCGAAGGTACCCGCGCGCTGCTGGAAAAGCTGAAGCCCTTGAAAAAGCTGCAGCGGGTCGTGCTGCTGTCATCGCTGGCCGCGGCCGGCCCCACTCGCGGCAATGACCCGTTGCGCGAGGACATGACCGCCGCGCCGATCTCCCTGTACGGCCGCAGCAAACTGGCCCAGGAAGAAATGGTAGCGACGCATTGTCCGGCTCCGTATGTCATCCTGCGCGCCCCGATCGTTTTCGGCCCCGGCGACATGGACATGCTCGACGCGTTCCGCTTCGCGGCCAGGGGCATCATGCCGCTCCTGGGCAGGAGGGCGCGCCGGTACTCGCTGATATATGTCAAGGACCTAGCGCGCGCCATGGTCGCCGTTGCCTTCGGCCCATGTCGGAACGAGATTTTTTATGCCGCCAATCCGGACGCGGTCGAATGGCGCGAACTCCTGGAACAGGCGGCCCGCCTGCTGGGCAGGGGAAAAACACGGAAGATCGTGATCCCCGAGGCGCTGGGCCGCATTCTGGCCGAATTTTCCGAGCAGCGCATGCGCATCCTGGGGAAAAAGGCGATCTTCAACCGCGACAAGTTCAGCGAGATGAAACACCCCGTCTGGGTATGCTCGGCCGCCAAGATTGAGGCCATGCTGCATTTTCAACCCCGCTTCCCTTTGTTGGCGGCCCTGCAGGAGACGATCGGCTGGTATCGCGAGCAGGGGTTTCTATGAGCAGGCTTCATTTTTTTTTGATCTTGTAATTGCGGCGGGAAACGAAATCTGCCGAGAATTTCTGAGTGGTCTTCACCGCCCAGGAATCGGGGAAGAGCATGGTAAAGACGATCTCGCCGCTGACGGTGAGGTTGCCCAACAAGGCTTCTTCGTTCAATTTGAAGGGGACATCGATCTCCTTTTGCGGATCCAAGAACACGCCGTCGTTCTCTTGGGAGGTGGGGAGATTCAGCTCGGAGCCGGCAAAGAAGATCTTGGCGAAGGAAAAGTTGTCGTTCTCGTCCAAGCGGATCAGGAACTCAGGGTTGGCCGAGATCTTCACTCCGTTGCGGACAAGGATCTTTATCTTCAGCAGCCCCTCGCTTCCCTGCAGGACCTGGCGCGGGGACACGGAGCACTCGATCTTCAGGAAATCGTCCTGGGCCAGTCCGGGAACAAAGGACAGGGACAGGATCATCATTAAAAAAAGGGTGAACTTGGTCATCGTTCTACCTGGGGAATATACAGCATTCCGGGCGATTTGTCAACCGGAAGCGGTCCGGGAACCCCATCCAGACTTGCTCCCTGGGGATCAGGCCTTGTCCACACGATTCAGGAGAATATCGTGGATCGTGACCGGCAAAAAGCGCTCTTGCAGGGTTTTTTCCAGCATGACCCACACGTTCCTGGCCAGGCACGAGTCCTTGAGGTCGCATTTCTTGCCCAGAACGCAGTCGGTCAGCGACAGGCGCTCGTTGAACGCGGCCATCAGCCGCTGCATGGAGATGTCCTCCGGCTTCATGTTCAACTGATAGCCGCCGTAAATTCCCTGCTCGCTCTTGATCAACCCGGCTTTTTCCAACGGCCCGGCCAGCTTGCGCAGGTACTTCGGCGAGACATGCATCCGCTCGCTCAGCTTGGTCGTATTCACCAGCCGTTCCTCCTGGGCAATGGCAATGAGCATGCGCAAGCCGTAGCGGATCTTGGTATTGATTTTCATGGGGAAAATATAACCTTATAAGTACAATCTGTCAAATCAATGAATGGCGTTTAATGCCTGGGGCCAAAAAAAAACCCCTTGCTCCTGGAGGGAGGCAAGGGGTTTTCCTGATGGACGGGGCTATTTTTCCTTGGCCAGTTCCTTGAGGAACTGCTCGGAGGCCAATTTGCGCTTGCGGAGCTCCTGAAACTTGTCAATCATGGTTTTGTACTGTTTTTCGTACTCGGCTACCTTCAGGGGCTCGGCGATCTGCTTCTGCTTGTAGAGCAGGCCCATGTAGGCCCAGGGATCGGGGAAATTGGGCGACAGTTCCGTCGCTTTGTTAAGCGCTTCAAAGCCCTTTTCCACGACCTGCAGCCGCTCCACCGGCCCCATGATGTCGGGCGGGGTCTGGTAGCCCTTGTTCCACAGGACGACCCCCAGGCGATAGTAGCCTTCAGACAGGAGATCGGTCTTCTCCTTCTCGTCCAGTGCCGTTTCGGAGATCTTCTGCAGGCGCAGCTCGTGGTTCTTGATGGCATCGTCCCACTTGCGCTTCTGCTGGAAGAAATCGGCCAGGTACAGGTAGCCCTCGGGATCGGCGGGATTCAGGGCAATCCGCTTCTCGTACATCTCGACCGACTGCTCCCACTTGCCGTTGTTGTTGTAAAAGCCGGCCAGGTTGTAGTAGGAGGCGGGATCGTTGGGAGTGAACTTCTGCACCTGCAGGTAATATTTTTCGGCTTCGGCAAAATTGCGCAGCTTGTCGTTGATGTCGCCCAGGGCTTGGATGATGTCCTTGTTCTCGGGGTTCATCTCCAGGGCTTTCTGCAGGTACTCGACGGCCTTGGCGCCATATTCCTTGTTCTTCTCGCTGTCGTCGCCCGGCTTGTAAACCATGATGTAGCTGGAGCCGAGATAATAGAAAGCCGATTTCAGCTCGGGGTTCAGCTGCAGAGCGGCCTCGTATTCGGCAATGGCCTTTTTGTATTTTTCCTCGGTGTAGAACTTGTTGCCGGTCTTGAAATGCTTGTTGGCTTTCAGGTTGGTCATTTTGAGCTTGTCGCAGGCGGTGAAGCCGGCAAGGATGCATGCGGCCAAGAACAAGATGAGCGTAGCCGAGCTAATTTTTTTCATGAACGACCTCCTAAACAAGATAACTTTATAATTTAATATTGGAAAAAAGTCAAGTTGTCCCGGCTATTTTTTGAGGTTTTATTTGACGCGATAGAACCAGATGAGGAAAAGCCACAGGTCCTGGATATAGGGAATGGCCTTGTTGTTCAGGTATATCTTCGTGGTGTCCCGGTCCTTGACCAGCTCGAACAGGTTGAAGAGGTCCTCGACGTCGGCAGGATGGAAGCTGGCGTAGGCCCGGTAATGATCGCCCTCGCCCTCCTCCATGAAATAGCGGTTTTTCCGGGCCAGCTCCAGCGCCTTTTCGAAGTTCTTCGCCAGGTGCTTCTGGAAGCGCAGGGTGATCTTGAACTCGCGGTTGGCCTTGCGCGGGTTCAGGATGTTCTGGAGCTTTTCCTCTTCGAGCAGCTGCCGGGCGTTCATGCCGCGATTATATATCAAAGGGAGAAGACGGTAAAGTGGGCGCGAAAAACTCCTCAGTTACGATCCGCTTTGCCGGCCGACATCCTATTCCAGGTCTCGCGGAAGATGGCCGGCATGTCCAGGTGGTAGGGGCACTTTTTAACGCATTCGCCGCAGGCGACGCAGTCCTTGTAGGGCAGGAACGAGATCGGCAGCCCCTGCGGGCAGGGCATGCAGTACTCGCAGCGGCGGCAGAACACAGCGCCGAGACGCTCCTTCTCTTCCTGAAGCCGGGCGGTTTCCGCGGCGGTCAGGGGCGATAGATCGTCCAGGGCGGCCACATTCTCCTCGACCTGTTGCTCGGCATTCATCCCCGGGATGGCCACGTCGATGCCCTGGTTGAAGATGAAGCGGAAGTTCAAGGCAATTTCGCGGACATTGCCGCCGCCGATCGGCTTCATGGCGATGACGCCGCTGCCGCGGCGGCGCGCCTCCGGGATCAGGCCGCTCATGGCCTCGGTCTCCATGAAATTGGCCGGGACCTGGATGGTGGCGAAAGCGAAGCGCTCCAGCGCCCGGATCAGGATGCGCGGCTTGTGCCCCGATAGGCCGATGTGGAGGATCTTGCCCTGCTCCTGCGCCTGGAGCATGCCGGCCACGGCCCCGTCCGGGGCGAGGACTTTTTCCAGGTCAACCTCGCTGGCCACATTGTGGCACTGGTAGAGGTCGATGTAGTCGGTGCGCAGCTCGCGCAGGCTGGACTCGATGTCGCGCCGCATTTCCGCCGCGTCGCGGCTGAACGATTTGCTGGCGATCAGCACCTGGCCGCGCTGGCGGGGCAGGACGCGGCCGAACTTGCCCTCGCTGTCGCTGTAGCCGCGCGCCGTGT